>JAVHOS010000328.1:0-7792 GCA_036170205.1 Ignavibacteriaceae bacterium
ATGGTATCGGTTAAATATCTTGTAAATCATCCGATGGCATCGTATATTTCTAAAAATGAAGATGGAAATTATGGAAGCCATTCCAATCACAAAGGAAAAACCAATAAGCGAAAACCCAAACATGCTATTCAAGAACCTGCTCGTGAACGTTGTAAAAAATTAAAACCAATTTCTAATCTTAAAATCATCTGCCCGGCATGCCGGTTTCTACTTCGTCTGATGGGAGTAAGGTATGGAGCCTAAACCCTTTATGTAAACTGAACCTCTTAAAATTTCTAAACCCATAGCAATTAAAGAACCGCACTTATTTCCTAGAACCGATAGAAATTAATGTTGACTATTTACTAATTCATTCATAATTTGTACTGAAGTTAAATTTTGATTAAGAAAGCGCAATAGTGAAGAAACTTTATCTCGATGTGTGTACGCTTTGTAGACCATTTGATAATCAAAATCTAATGAGAATTAGGTTTGAAACGGATGCCTTCTATTTAATCCTTGATGGCATTCAACGAAAAAAATATGAGATGATTGTTTCACCAGTCCATTATAATGAAATTGAAAGTATAGAAGATATACGTGAAAAAGTTCAAGTGCTTGAGCTTTTATCCGCTTACGGCATCCGATCCGATTATGATTTAGACAAGGTAAGAAAACGAGCTGAAGAACTTATCTCTTATAATTTTGGAACAGCAGATGCTGTTCATTTGGCATTTGCAGAACGATCATCTGATTATTTTATTACATGCGATGACAAACTAATTAAGCGAAGCAAAAGAATGAAACTCGATATAATTGTAACGAACCCTGTTGAATTTTGTATAACCGAGGAATTAAAATGAACCATAGTGAATTTATCAACGAAGAAGAACTCTTAAATAAAGCGATAAGATTACTGACTGAAAAGTTAGGGCCATTAGAGACGAGCCGATTCCTTTCCATTGCCGGTAAGCGAAGATCGGAATCGGTTAAACGGCATCATCAATGGCAAAGTAGTTTGGACAAAGAAAAATTTTTCAAATCTGTTTTCAACAAATAAAACATTCTCCAAAACAAAAGCCGACCATTACGATCGGCTTTATTTACTCACTATTTCATTACTTCTGGTCTTTTTCTTCAATTACAATCTTCTTCACTTTCTTTTTCATTCCTTTTGATGAAGGCTCATCTTTGGTTTCATCGCTTTTGTGATCTTCGATGTATTTTTCTGCATCCTTACCTTCAAACATTTCAATTTGTTCCGTGCCGTTTTCTTTGGTGGTTACGGTTACGGTTTTATTTCCGTCTCTATTTTGAATTACCACTTTCTTATTGATTTTATTTGGTCCGAATGAATTCAGAAAATCCGAAACATCAATTCTGATGTTGCTGTCTAATCCACCATCATGGAGAAATTGAAATTTGTGAGGAGGAAATGAGAATTCTTCAAAATCAACGTCGCCATCTTCACCACAGCATGCATCCTCATCGCCATCAAAAACGACTACCTTTTTAGCATGTCTTTTCGATTTTAACATCTTCATCAATTCTTCAGCTTCAGCTTTGTCAAACGTTACCGTCCCCTTATCGGTTTTTACAACAATACTTTCGGGATTTCCCTCAACTGTTTTTAGTTTCTCTTTCAACCCTTTTTCTTGAGTAAAACCGGTTATCGAAATGGCAAATCCTAAAATTGCCGCAAATAGTAATTGTTTCTTCATGACTCGATCCTTTCTTTTAGGATTTAGATGAAATTGCCGGGCAAAAGTTCCCTTTGCAGGTTGTTTAATTTCTATTCAAACTTAAATTAAATCCTTATATTTTGAACAGTAAAAATTAACCTTCGAAAAGAAAATGACAGAACCTGACGTAACCTTAGAATTAGCAATAGAACACGGACTGAACGAAGAAGAATACGAAAAAATTTGTAAGATTCTCGGTCGTACTCCAAATTTTACCGAACTTGGAATTTTTAGCGTAATGTGGAGCGAACATTGCAGCTATAAAAATTCGATTGCACTTTTAAAAACCTTACCAAGAAGCGGCGGCAAACTGCTTGTTGGCGCCGGTGAAGAGAACGCCGGATTAGTGGACATTGGAGATGGTTTAGCTGTGGCTTTTAAAATCGAAAGTCACAATCATCCTTCAGCGGTTGAGCCGTATCAAGGCGCTGCAACCGGTGTTGGGGGAATTATGCGTGATATTTTTACCATGGGCGCCAGACCGATTGCTTCGCTCAACTCACTTCGCTTCGGATCGCTAAAAGATGCAAGAACCCGTTATTTGTTTGACGGAGTTGTAAAGGGAATCGGCGATTACGGAAATAGTTTTGGCGTACCCACCGTTGCAGGAGAAGTTTATTTTGATGAGTGTTATCAAGGCAATCCGCTTATTAATGCGATGGCTGTTGGAATTGTTAAAATTGGACAGAGTGCATCAGCGACCGCCGAAGGGGAAGGAAATCCCGTAATGATCGTTGGTTCTTCTACCGGAAGAGATGGAATTCATGGAGCTACGTTTGCGTCGGTAGAAATTTCTGAAGAATCGGAAGCGAAAAGAACTTCGGTACAGGTTGGTGATCCTTTTACAGAAAAACTTTTGCTCGAAGCTTCTTTAGAAATTATTCGAGAAGATTTGATTGTCGGCATTCAGGATATGGGCGCCGCGGGAATTTCCTGTTCAACTTCCGAAATGAGTGCGAAGGGAAAATCCGGGATGAAGATCGATCTTACAAAAGTACCGCTGCGTGAAGCGGGAATGTCGGCGTACGAAATTATGCTTTCCGAAAGCCAGGAGCGGATGCTCGTAGTTGCTAAAAAAGGATGGGAAGATAGAGTAAAAGAAATTTTTGAAAAATGGGATTTGCACTGCGAAATAATTGGAACGGTAACGACAGACGGAAAATTAGATATTGAATATCTCGGAGAAAAAAAAGCGGAATTGCCCGCGTATGAATTAGTCCTTGGCGGCGGCGCTCCGGTTTATTTTAGAGAAACAGCCGAACCTGAATATCTTTTTGAAACAAGAAATTATCAGTTGAATGAACTTCCTCAGCCGGGAAATCTTTCCGAAACATTCTTAAAAGTATTTTCTTCTCCGAACATCGTTTCTAAAAAATGGGTTTACGAGCAGTACGATTCGATGGTGCGGACAAATACCGTTGTTGGTCCCGGATGCGATGCGGCGGTGATCAGAATTAAAGGAACGGAAAAAGCTTTAGCGGTTAAAACAGATTGCAATGGAAGATATGTTTATCTCAATCCGAAAGAAGGGACGAAGATAGCAGTTGCTGAATCAGCGCGCAACGTTGTTTGCAGCGGCGGAGTTCCTCTTGCAATTACCAATTGTTTAAATTTCGGCAATCCATACAAACCTGAAATTTATTGGCAATTCAGCAAAGCAATTGAAGGAATGGGAGAAGCTTGCCGTTACTTCGATACTCCTGTTACCGGCGGCAATGTTAGCTTTTATAATGAGTCTCCTGATGCTTCCGTCTATCCAACTCCTGTAATCGGGATGGTGGGCTTAATTGAAGATCACGAGAATATCATGACTTCTTATTTTAAGAACGAAGATGATTTGATCTATCTCATCGGTGAGGATTTTGAAGAAATCGGTGGAAGTGAGTACTTAAAAGTAATTCATAAAGTAGTTGCGGGTGAACCGCCAAAAATCGATCTGGAAAAAGAAAAACAATTACACAAGATCGTTCTGGAATTAATCAACAAGAAACTTATCAATTCCGCCCACGATGTTTCAGACGGTGGAATAATCACCGCGCTTGCAGAATGCTGCGTGCTGAATGAGGCAAAACCGTTAGGTGCGGAAATTTCGCTTGATGTTGCCACTCGAGAAGATTTTACTTTTTTTTCCGAATCACAATCGCGCGTAATCGTTTCGGTTTCACCGGAAAAGCAAGATGAATTTGACGCATTACTTCCCGGCAAGAATTTCCCGGTTTCGTACATCGGAAAAGTTGGCGGGAAATCTTTTCATATCAATGACTACAAGATGAATCTTCAACTACTGTCGAATATTTATTTCAATACGATAAGCAAATTGATGGATCCTCAATAATGGCGGGCTCAATTTGATGATAGGTTATTTTAAAAAATTATCACTGCTTTACAAAATCTCTCCCGGTTTTAAAAGAATTGTTGATATTCCCAAATACTATATAATAGGATTGTACCGCAACACTGATCAACATCATCTTTTTTTATTTGCCGGTGGACTTGCGTTCTCTCTTTTCGTTTGTATCATTCCGTTCAATCTTATTCTTTTTTGGATGCTTGGATATTTTTTGGAGTCATCGGCGGTAGAGATTCAAATTAATCATCTCATTGATACGATTATTCCTTATGCCGTTTATGCTGATTTTGCAAAAAATGTTCTTTATAAAAGAATAAATGAAGTGATTGAATACCGCAATATTGTAGGGTTTATCGGCGTTACCGGACTTTTTATAGCGGCAAGCGGGTTCCTAAGTAGTTTAAGAACTGTTCTAAATAAAATCTTCGGCGCTTCCGAGGATATAAATTTTCTGCTCGGATATTTAAGAGATTTTCTAACGATCATCATTGTAATTTTTGTTTTTCTTATCGCTACTATAATCTTACCAATGATTGACATTCTCCGGCAGGCTTCAGAACAATATGGCGTTTTTGAATTTCTTCAGTACGGAATTTTCCAAAAAATATTCACCTCGCTGCTTGCCGTTGTTTTAATTTTTGCGCTATTCTCATGGTTGTATAAGTTTGTCCCGACAAAAAAAATTTCCAGGAGGGGAGTACGGTTTGGAGCGTTTTGGGCTGCGATATTGTGGGAAATAGCAAAACAGATATTTGGTTTTTACATTTACAATTTTGCAACGTTGGGAAAGATTTACGGAACGTATGTTGTTGTTGTTGTAATTGCGTTTTGGATATATTACACAGCCGTGGTGTTTATTGTTGGAGCGGAAATGGGAAAACTTTATGACGACAAACGATCACTCGGGGAAAAAGCAGGCAGATCTCAATTCTCTCTCTTTTCAAAATAATATTTCACGCTAATATCATAATCTGGTAAAAGTGGACTAACTTGTTATCATTGTAATTACCAAATCATCAGCATGTTTTTAATGGTGACCTCTGACGAATTACCAATTTCTTTTGTAACATCAGCACACAAATATTCTTGCCATCTTGCGATAGTTTGCCGCGATTAAAATATATTATAATTCAATCCTAAGGATGTCCCCAATACCATCGGGTTTGTTCCTTGTTTAGTAAGGTTTGAATTTATGGTTAAGTAAATGTTATTTTCTACATAATAGAGAAAAGCTGCGTCAAGATTGTGAACCGGTTCGGCAACAATTCCGGGTTGTTTAACAAAATCAAACTTATAACCTGAAACAAAATTAATGCGGTTGCTTAATTCATAAATAAAATCAAGGTTCGCACGCACGGTATATTTTTTAAAGTATAAACTGTCCAAAGGGGAAAGAACATCAATCTTGAAATTGATTTGCGTATCCCAACTTATCGGGAACGAATATCTTCCGCTTAGACTTGCTTCCGGTGAACCAACCGGTGAGCGGTCACTTGTAGAAGTAGGAATTGAAACGCCAACCGAGGTTAGCCAACCGTAATAACGATCATTAACCTTCTCATTAATATTAAACAACACCTGGCGCATTCTTTGAAATCCGATAGAACCGACGCCGCCGAATTCATCTATCAACCCGCTTTTTTGAATTTCTTTTTCGATATCATCAAACCAGAATGTTTCGTAAGTGGTTTGATAAACCTCTTGATATTCTTGCTGCCGGTCGATGATATTTGCAATGGCGATCATCGTTTCTTTTGGTAAATTATCTTTTATAACATTATCGCGCAACAGATGTCCTTCAATACGCACAGCCTTAGCAAGTGCGGTTGCGTTAATATATCTTCCGTAACCAAAACCAATAGTAATATCAGATTTAATCTGCCGGTAGTTATCGTTATTTAAAGCTAAACTTTTAGATGCTCCAATATGTTGGGCAACCACTTGAGCTGAACCAAAGAAATCAGCGCTTTCTAAAAAATATTTTAGAAAACTGACATCAACTTTTATGTTATGGTTATAAACCGAGAGATTTTTTCCGCCCACAGCGTCAACGTTTAAGAACCAAGCGAGCGGGAGTGAGGAATAAAAAGTCTTATACAATACTTTACCGCGGGCGTCATTAGAAGTTACCGTGGAACCGTTCTGAGACCAACTCCATGTACCATCAAAGCGGAGAACAGTTGCCCTGCTGACGGGAACTTGATAATCTGTAACGTTAACTTTTTGTCCTAAAGTAGAACCGATCCCGGCTATGAATAAAAGGATCAAAAATCGTGTCGCCCTTTTCATAGATACTCCGATTGGTTTTTTAAAAAATTCTGAAGCAAAATAGAAAAATATTTTTAAATAATCTTGACTTCTTCAAAAATTAGCCTTATTTTTAATCAGACAAAAACATCTGATTTATATGGCAATAATATTTTCAAGAAAATGTGAACTCGGAATCCAGGCGGTTCTTTACTTAGCTTCGGCTGAAGGAAGAGATGTAATCTCCTCTGAAGAAATTGCAAGTGAATTAAAAATTCCAAAAGAGTTTATTTCAAAAATCCTTCAGGAACTAACTGCAAGTGGAATCATCGCTTCTAAAAAGGGGAAGAAGGGAGGATTTTCTTTGGCTAAAAATCCGAATAAAATCCATCTGCTTGATATTGTTCTTGCACTCGACGGGTCGGATATTTTTTCAAAATGTGTATTGGGTTTTTCGCAGTGTTCGTCCGAAACTCCTTGCCCGATGCACTCAACATGGTCGCAGCTTATTGATGAAACATTTAAAATGTTAAACGAAGAAACGATCAATACCTACAAGAACAAAGTGCTAAGAAAAATAGAATCATTGAAATAGAATGAAAATAAGCGATCAAACATTAATTGTAACAAACGAACACGGGGCTTGGGCGGTTTTGCTAATTCCGCTGGTTACGGGAATAGTTTCGACCAAACTCATTTCAGTAGAAATAATTCCTCTTTTCTTTCTTGTGTTTTTTTCGTTCATGCTTTACAAACCCTCTGAAATACTTTATCACGAATGGCAAAGCGGCAGAAGAAAAAGTCAAAAATTTAGAAATGCTTTCGTTTCATTTTTAATTTACGGAATCTTCGCTGCCGGTTTTTTCGTTTATGAATTTTTTTTCTTACAAAAAGATTTGCTTTTAGGTTTTGGTGCTGGCGCTTTAATCGTTTTTATTGTTAGCGTTAATATTAAATCCTTAGGAAAATTTGCTTTTTTAAGAGAGTTTCTTGGAGTAGTGATCTTAACATCCACCGCGCCGGTTGCTGTTTATTTGCTGGCGAACCAAGTTACTGATGATGCTGTTGCGCTTTGGTTTTTGAACATTTTATTCTTTTTCTCCGGCACATGTTATGTGAATTTTTTAATAGCAAAAATTTCTAAAGCAAATGGGAAGAAGCTTATAACGGGAATCTTTTCAGCAAAAAATATTCATTTTGTCTATCATCTGTCGTTAAGCTTTTTTCTTATTTTATTTATTGTAGTTTCCCTTAATCAGTATTTAAAAGCGATTGCTTTTCTTCCGATGATCATCCATGCTTTTGCAATTTATTTTTCAGGGAGAATTCTTACAGATTTTAAGCGAGTAGGCTTGATACTGCTGGGATATTCACTTTTTTTTGCTTTGTTCATTTCGCTGCGATAAAAATTTTTATGTTATAATCAGACAATAATATCCGATAATGAGAAAAATAAATATTATAAAGAATGAAG
>JAVHOS010000329.1:0-1573 GCA_036170205.1 Ignavibacteriaceae bacterium
TCTTTGTTGGTCAAGAATAAAGCCGCCGCACGGTAAAGAGAAGCGAGTCCATGCTTAACCGAAGTTTCATTTTTAGCTTTTGCCGATGCCATCGTCCAATAGGCTTGAACAAAAGCCCAAACGGCATCGTTGTGATATGGCGGGATATTTGGCGTCTGAGGATAAACGCAGGGGATACCGAATTTTGTAACGGGAGTATTTTCAACAATTTCTTTTTGCCGTTTTGCATCGGGAATTCCAAACAGCACGCTCAACGCTTCACCAAGCGCCTCCGACTTTGGTGAAAGCGATTGATAATTCCTCCCATACAAATATTGTCCGAAATATTTTTTCTCCGGCATCCACATAAGTTTATTCATTCCGTCTTGAATTCCTTTAGCAGTAGAAATAAATCTGGAAGCGTCTTCATTCAGTTTAGGAGCGTCCTCATCAAATTCGGAAATGTCCTCATCAAATTCAGAAACGTCTTCATTCAATTCGGAAGCATCGTCATGCAATTCAGAAGCCATTGCCGTTAAAATTTTATACGTTTGAAAATGAACGGCGTTTGTTCCAAGATTTTTTGAAGCATAAATATCTTTCGGGTCCATCCAGAGTGGATACGTTTGTTCCCGCCAATCTAAGAAAGACGATTCGCCGTTGAACAAACCCGTTTGTTTATCGCGCACGGTTTCTAAATCCGCAAGAGCAGAATTTTTAATGATCGAAAAACTTTGCTGCAGCCAATCTTTGTCGCCGGTAACTTTGTATATTTCCCATGCAGCCAAAGCCCACGTCATTCTATCTGAAGAAACAGGCCAAGCGCCGCCGGTTCCGGTATCTTGAATAATTTTTCCGTTTTTAACTTTTGCGAGCAGACTTATTTTAGCCGCATCGGGATTGACGATAGCGAACGCAAGATGAATTGAATAGCTGATATCGCGCGTCCATACGCCGGGCCATTTTTCACCAGCCATAAAAGCGCCGTCATCACGAATATCCAAAAGCATTTCTTCCATCGCTTGATTATAAAGCGCATCAAGCAGAACCGATGTAGATTGTAAGTGCGGATAAGCTGAAATATCTTTAGTTAATTTCCATTGAGTGGTGAGTTTATCTTCATCTGAAGCAACAATATCTTTTTTAATGAGAAGTTTTATTTCGTAAATACCGTCGTTGTTTTCATCAGTTAATTGAAATTGTTTTTTTGTTCCGAGCGTTTGAAAATCCCATGAAAGAGGTTCAATGTTTCCGGCGACAAATACTCCGGTGAAATCTTTTTTATAAAACTTTTCGCTGTTGAATAACTCAAAATAATTTTTATCCGTAAACTCTTTTAGAACATGCCTCATATCAACGCGGAGCGTCAGCTCAATATCTTCATTTAAATATTCCGTTTTCTCATTCTCGGTTGATGTATCGGCTTGACTAAAAACAAAAATTGGTGAGATCATTTTACCATTTACCGGTTTTAACATAAGCTGATGATTCTGCGCAAAGCCCCGCTCGTTATCCCATCCATTTAAACTGAATTTAAATTCCAATTTATTTTGCGCCGATTTTTTGTAAATGCTTTTATAAGAGGAATTGATTT
>JAVHOS010000330.1:0-1563 GCA_036170205.1 Ignavibacteriaceae bacterium
GAATATTCTGTCTCTTTTTTATGATGTCCTCTTAAACGAGCTTGAACTTCTATACTTGCATATTTATTATCAATCTCGTTGTAAATTTTTCCGAGTTCGTCAAAAATATTCATAGGTGATTATTTATTTAGCAGTTGAAAAAATGATTGTTTAGTAAATTCAACTCCATTTTTTTTATC
The DNA here is from genome assembly GCA_036170205.1 of Ignavibacteriaceae bacterium. Lineage (GTDB taxonomy): Bacteria > Bacteroidota > Ignavibacteria > Ignavibacteriales > Ignavibacteriaceae > UBA1563. Next base: position 180 of record JAVHOS010000330.1, read on the forward strand.
GCCATTAAATAATTTCCAATGTGGGGGCTCAAACTGCTCTGCAAAATCAACAAGCATATAATTGCCTTTGGTCGATAACAGATCAATTCTTCCATTTACTCCTACTATCCAGAGTCCTTTTGGCTTTAGTGTTAATACTATTTTATTGTCTTTGTAGATGTCGGAAGTTTCTATGTCAGTCGCACGGACATTGAATTCAGACATTAATTCCTCATACATTTTCAATTTTGAACCGCGCTTAATGTAATAATCGCTGCTCTCTAGCCACAATTCTATTGTTGAATAAAGGTCTGAAACACGTTTTTTCCAATCACCAACTCTTTTCACTACATGTTGTTTGTCAACTTTAATTGTTTTTTGCATCGTCATAAATTTTCTCTACCATTAATCAAAAAATCTTTTTACCAAATATAAATACTTTCACTGTGACATTATTTCCACTTAGTTATCCGAGTATGTGATCTTCCAAAAGTTTATCGATCAATATTCCGATGCCGTCTTTTGTCGGTTCTACTCTTGTTTGATTTCCCCCTGCAAGCACAACTGATTCAACTTTATGTACTTTTGTCGGCGAGCCTTTTACACCGCAGCGGTCAACATCAAGTTGAAGATCGTCCATCGTTAAGGTTGAGATGAAGAGATTTCTTTCTTGATATTCGTGGATGAGCGTATCGGTATAAAGAAGAGAATTTCCTTCGGTTAATTTTTCAAGATCGGTTAAAGATTTTGCCCCTTTGTACGCCATAACTTTTTTTGCGCTGAACGGACGCGGCTCGGCGGCTTCTTTAACCACGGTAACCAAAACCGGCAAAGTTGCTTGAACGATCTCATGTCCGCCGTCTATTTTTCTTTTTATGGTCACTTTATTTTTTTTAATATCTAAGATTTGTTCTGCGTAGGTAACTTGCGGAATGTTGAGTTTGTCGGCTGTTTGCGGACCGACTTGAGCCGTGTCGCCGTCAATTGCCTGTCTGCCGCCGAAAATGAAATGATAATTTCCTATTTTGTTTATCGCTTCACTTAAAACGTAAGAAGTTGCGAGTGTATCCGCGCCGGCAAATTTTCTATCGCTGATGAGAAAAACTTCATCGGCTCCCATATATAAACATTCGCGTAAAATATCCGAAGCTCTCGGCGGTCCCATGGTAATTGCGGTAACTTTGCCGCCGTACTTTTCTTTTACTTGAAGCGCCAACTCAAGCGCGACTTTATCTTCGTGATTAAATATCGCCGGCAGTTTTGAGCGGTTGACCGTTCCGTCTTCCTTCATTACTTTGCCCGAAATATTAGCAGTATCGGGCACTTGCTTTACCAGAACTATTGAATGATACATACGTTCCCTGAATTATTTGCAAAACAAAAATAAAAAGAATTGGGGAAATAC
>JAVHOS010000331.1:0-7732 GCA_036170205.1 Ignavibacteriaceae bacterium
GCAACACGTTAATTTGGGGCGGAACATTCGTGATGATAAAATCTGCGCTGGCATTTATCTCACCGATGATGTTTGTTTCCATCCGTTTTTTTATCGCTTCATTTATTTTGTTGCCGTTCGTGTTTCCTTTGTTCAAATCAATTACTAAAAAACAGTTAAGTGAAGGTTTTATTCTCGGAGTTTTTTTGTACATCGGATTTGCAGTGCAGACGATTGGACTGCAATATACCACCGCGACGAAATCAGCATTTATTACCGGAACGTTTGTTCTGTTCACACCGATCCTTCAAACGATAATTGAAAGACGAATTCCAACACCTGGTAATATTCTTGGTGTCCTTTTAGTAACAATCGGGATTATTTTTCTCTCAAGCAAAGAAAATTCGTTGTTCAGTATTTTTTCTGAACTTAGTGAAGGATTTAATTTTGGTGATTTCCTTACACTCATTTGCGCCGTATTTTACGCGGTGTATATCGTTTATCTTGATAAAATTAGCGCAAACCACAATCACAGGTTTTTAACATTTGCACAAATTTCGGTTACGGGATTGTTAAGCATTCTTTCCGTTATCGTGTTTTCATTTTTGCAAATTGAACCGATAAGAATTGTTTTAAATAACGAGGTTGTGATCGCCATTCTTTATACAACTTTGTTCGCAACTATTTTAACAACCAGCATGCAAACAAAATTTCAGCAGGCGGTAACGCCAACACGAGCGAGCATCATATTTTCCATGGAACCGATTTTTGCCGCACTCACGGCGTATTTCTTCATAAATGAAAAATTATCTAACTTTGGAATAGCAGGCGCTGCATTTATATTTATTGGAATACTTACTTCAGAGTTATGGCCGAAAAAATAAAAAGTGATTTATCACGCGCAGAAATTATTGTTGGCGGACTCGTCCAGGGCGTCGGCTTCCGTTATTTTGTTTTGCGGACAGCACTGAAGTTAAATGTTAAAGGATATGTGAAAAATCTTTATTCCGGTGAAGTGCTTGCAGTTGTTGAAGGAGAAAAAATAAATATCATGGAGCTTTTTGAGCAAATGAAACTCGGTCCGTCTCATTCTTACGTAAAATCTTTTTCAATCATGTGGACCACTTATAACGCTGAATTTTCATCATTTGAGATTAGATAGTGAAACAACAAATTAGAATTGGAAATGGGTTCGATGTTCATCAATTCATTGAAGGAAGAAAACTTTTTCTCGGCGGAGTTGAAATTCCATTTCATAAGGGATTGCTTGGGCATTCAGATGCAGATGTATTGTTGCATGCAATTTGTGATGCTATGCTTGGCGCTCTTGCGCTTGGAGATATTGGAAAACATTTCCCGAATGACGATGTTCGATTTAAAGATATTGATTCTAAGATATTACTGAAACATGTAAACGAGTTGATAAATCAACATGATTATGAAGTCTCAAATCTTGATGCAACGCTTTTGCTTGAAAAACCGAAAATACTTCCGTTTGTTGAAAAGATGACTTTAGTAATCGCAGACATTCTAAATGTTGAGATGGATCAAGTTTCAATAAAAGCAACAACAACAGAAAAGTTGGGCTTTACGGGAAGAGAAGAAGGCGCCGCGGCATTCGCCACAATTTTACTTACAAAAAGAAATTCCTAAATGTTTGAACATATTTTCACTTCACTTTCTTCTTACGATCCTCTTTTAATTTATAGTTTGATCATATTGATTCCGTTTCTTGAGAATCTTTTCCCGCCATCTCCAAGTGATGTGGTTGTGGTTCTTGCCGGTTCGTTAATTATTCACGGAACAATTAATTTTTTTGCGGCGCTTGTGCTTTCAAGTCTAGGAAGCGAAATCGGGTTTATGGCGCTCTATTATATTGGATTCCAAACAGATCAAAAATTAATTCATACCGGGAAGCTAAAATTTATTTCGCCTGAAGCTGTAATTAAAGCCGAAGAATGGTTTATAAAGTATGGATTCATGCTCATCCTATTCAATCGTTTTCTCTCCGGCATCAGAGCGGTTATCTCTTTTTTTGCCGGTCTAGCTGAATTAAATGTAAAGCGAACAATTCTTTTTTCTTCGCTTGGTTCTGTTGTATGGAATGCGATTCTGTTGGGGCTCGGAATTCTTTTCGGATATAATTTATCAACCATCGATCATTTTCTTTCTACTTACACAAAGGGAATATTAATAATCACCGCAGTCATTGCAATTTATTTTTTAGTAAAATATCTTTTAAAACGGAAGGGTTAATTTGCGTTTATTTCAAAAAAAAAAACTTACTGTTGAAGAACTAACTAAGAAGAGAAAAGATATTGCACTCCTTTCTCTGAGTGGTATTCTTCTTGCATTAGCCTTTCCACCTTTACCGTTTCACTACTTTGCTTTTGTCGGGTTAATCCCATACTTCATTGTGCTTGAAAAAAGAGAAACACTTGTGGAGATAAACCGCGCAACTTATTTCATGGCATTCGTATTTTCTTTGTTTACCGTTTATTGGGTAGGCGGTTTTACGGTGGGGAAAGATTATTTTTTGATGCTTTCCGGATTTGTGCTGTTGTTCTTCAATCCGTTGCTTTTTTTAATCGGTTCAACACTTTTCTATTTCGCTTTAAAATCCCTTTCAAGAAAAGTTGCAATGCTTCTCTTTCCCTTCTTTTGGGTATGTTATGAGTATTGTTATTCGCTTACCGATTTTCAATTTCCCTGGCTTACCTTAGGGAATTCACAATCGAAATTTTTACATTTTATTCAAATAGCTGATGTTGCCGGTGTTTACGGGCTTTCGCTGTTAATTCTTTTTATCAATCTTTTTTTCTTTATCAGTTACCGCCATTATCTTAAAAAAAGCAACTACAAGATTCCATTGACCATTGCTTTGCTGCTGGTTATACTTCCTATTATATATGGTGTGATAAAAGTAAATTCATTTAAAGAAAGTGGGAAAAAAATTCGTGTGGGATTGATCCAACCAAACTTAGACCCGTATGAAAAATGGTCCGGCGGAAATTTGGATGAGATTACGAACATGTATCTTACCTTATCTCGCAAAGCCGTTGCCCAAAAAGCAGAAGTAGTGATATGGCCTGAAACCGCGCTTCCTGTTTATCTGCTTTCCGGCGAATATTTTCAAACCAGAGATTCGATCAGAAATTTTGTGAATTCTTTACATGTTTCTTTGTTAACCGGTATGCCGAACTTTGTCGCTTATTTTGAAAATATGAAAGCTCCTGCCGATGCAAAATATAGCGAAGCAGGAAAATTTTATTACACTAACTACAACGCGATTCTTCTTTTCAATCCGGATAGCACGCGGATACAAACCTACGGTAAAATGAAACTCGTTCCCTTTGGCGAGCATACACCCTTCGCGGATCAATTGCCGTTTCTTGGCGATTTAATAAAATGGGGAGTTGGTATCGGTGGATGGAATATCGGGCGAGATACTTCCAATTTCAAATTAGGAATTAGGAATTACGAATTAGGAGAAAACTCATCAACAATCAACGATCAACCATCAACCAACATCAACGCAGTTGTGTGTTATGAATCGATTTTCCCGGAATTGATCGCCGCCTTTGCACAGCGTGGTTCCGAGATGATCGCAGTAGTTACAAACGATAGCTGGTATGGCAACACAAGCGGTCCATATCAACATAAAGAAATTTCTGTTTTGCGCGCAGTAGAAAATAGAAGAACAGTTGTTCGTGCAGCTAATGGCGGAATAAGTTGCATCATCAGTCCGCTTGGTGTTACAGTCGCGGGAACAAAAATGTACACAAAAGATGTTCTTGTGGGCAACGTGAGTTTGAATCACGATAAAACTTTTTACACACTTCATCCTTTTATTGTTCCAATTGTAAGTAGTGTATTATCATTATGGATTTTCGGAATCTTTATTTTGTTCAAGTTGAAAGAAAAATTTAAGGATAACAAAAGTAATGTTGTTTCCCTTTTTTAATGTTGTTATTTTTGCTGAAAGTAAAATGAGAAGAGGTTTTTATGATACCGAAAAAGAAAGCATTTATAACTCCCGAAGAATATTTGGCGTTAGAAAGAAAAGCTGAATTCAAAAGCGAATATTTTAATGGTGAAATGTTTGCGTTGGCAGGAGCTAAAGTTAATCACATCCTCATCAATGGTAATATTAATAGAGAAATTGGAAATAAATTAAAAGATAAACCATGCAAAGTATTTTCAAATGATTTGAGAGTTAAAATTTCGCCAACAGGTTTATACACGTATCCTGATCTTGTTATTGCTTGCGGAGAAACTAAACTTGAAGACGAGGAACTGGACACATTGTTGAATCCAACACTCATTATCGAGATCCTTTCGGACTCAACTGAAAGTTACGACCGCGGAAAAAAGTTTGAACATTACCGTAATTTGGAATCGCTGCAAGAGTATGTACTTGTCAGTCAGGAAAAACCAAAAGTTGAACAATTCCTAAAACAACCGGATGGCAAATGGCTCTATTCGGAAGTAAACGGAATTGATTCGGTAGTACAATTTTCTTCAATTGAATGTGAAATTGATCTGAAAGAAATTTACCATAAAGTGGAATTTAAATAGTGAACAAATTAATTGACCTTCGCAGCGATACCGTAACCAAACCTTCCGCAGCAATGCGCAAAGCAATGTATGAAGCTGAAGTTGGAGATGATGTTTTTAAGGAAGACCCAACCGTAAATGAACTTCAACGCTTTGCGGCGGAACTTCTTGGAAAAGAAGAGGCTTTGTTCGTTTCTTCCGGTGTGATGGGAAACCAACTGTGTTTAAATGTGTTAACAAATCCCGGCGATGAAGTTATTTGCGAAAAAAATGCGCACATTTTTAATTATGAATCAGGTTCGCCTTCGGCATTAAGCGGGATACAAATTTATCCGGTTGAAGGCAAATTAGGAGTATTTACTCCGGAACAAGCAGAAGAAGCAATCCGCCCGATAAGCGCTTATTATATGCCGCGTACAAAAGTAATTGAAGTTGAAAACACACACAACCGCGCAAGCGGCGCTATCCATCCGCTCGAAAATATTATAGCTTTAAAACATGTCGCAAAGAAGCACAATCTTTTCTTCCATCTTGACGGAGCGAGAATTTGGAACGCTTCCGCCGCAACCGGAATTTCAGTTGCAGAATATGCTTCACATTTCGATACTGTTTCGTGCTGCTTATCAAAGGGGTTGGGTGCTCCGGTTGGTTCGATCATCGCCGGGTCAAAAGAGTTTATTGAAAAAGCATTTCGTGTTCGCAAAGCCTGGGGCGGAGGAATGCGTCAAGTTGGAATTCTTGCTGCCGCAGGATTATTCGCCCTAAAAAATAATAGAGAACGATTAAAAGAAGATCACGAAAAAGCCAGGATGCTTGCAAAAGCTATTTCTGCAAATCCAAAATTAAAAGTGAATATGGAGGCAGTGCAAACGAACATTATTATTTTTGAACCGTTAACGATGAGCGTTGAAGAGGCTCAAGCAAAATGCAAAGAAAAAGGTTTGCTTCTTTCTGTGGGAACAGCAACAGCATTACGAGCGGTAACTCATCTTGATGTAAGTTTTAGAGAAATGGAAAAAGCAAAACAAATTTTAGATGAAGTCTTTGAGTAGTAACACTGAAACTTTCATCCAGTATTGAAATAAAGGCGGTTGGGTTTAGGGAAAATATTTTGATGGAATAAATTAAAGGTGGCAGCATGAGCAATGTTAAATTATTTGAAAACAAAAAAATTCGTTCTTCATGGAATAGCGAAGAAGAGAAATGGTATTTCTCTGTAATTGATGTTATACAAATTCTCACCCAAAGTCCCCGTCCAAGAAAATATTGGAATGCGCTAAAAACCAAACTAAAAGATGAGGGAAGCCAGTTGTCCCAAAATATGGGACAACTGAAAATGCAATCAGTCGACGGGAAATATTATCGAACAGATGTTGCGGATACCGAACAGCTATTGCGATTAATTCAATCCATTCCATCTCCAAAAGCAGAACCATTGAAGCAATGGTTAGCAAAAGTTGGTTATGAAAGAATTGAAGAAACAGAAAATCCCGAATTAACTTTTGACCGGGCTATGGAAACCTATTTCAAAAAAGGATATTCAAAGGAGTGGATAAACCAAAGACTAAAAAGTATTGAAGTTCGAAAAGAATTGACTGATGAATGGGAAAATCGCGGTGTGAAAAAAGGAGGAGAATTTGCAATTCTTACGGATGAAATTACTCATGCGTGGAGCGGTTTTACAACTAAACAGTACAAACAATACAAAAATTTAAAAAAAGAAAACCTTCGCGACCACATGACTAATTTGGAGTTAGTGCTTAACATGCTTGCGGAGGCAACAACAACTGAAATTTCAAAAGAGAAGAATCCGGAAACTTTTGAAGAGAATAAGAAAATTGCAAAGCAAGGGGGAACAATTGCCGGAAATGCTCGGAAAGAAATTGAAGAAAAAACGGGAAGGAAAGTGGTTTCTCGGTTAACAGCAAAACAACTGGCGGCGCAACAAACTAAAAAATTAAAATGAGAGAATTATAATCATGAAGATTCATTTTCAACTTCAGTTGATCCATATTTATTTGTAATTTTCTATTGCTGTTTTGCGGTTTTATAAAATAAATTTTGGAGATAACTTTCAAATATGAATATTAAAGATTATAAACATCGCACTTCCGTTACGGTGCGCTTTCATGAAGTTGACATGTTGGGAGTATGCAACAATGCCGTTTATCTAAATTATTTTGAATACGCCCGGCTACAATATATAAAAGATATAGGGCTGCTTCCGGAAGCCGGAATTTTTACCGGCGGCGACGTTTACTTTATGGTGAGGAATGAAGTGAATTATAAATCGCACGCTTTTTACGATGAAAAATTAATCATCTATAGCCGTATCTCTTTTATAAAAAATTCGTCATACGGCTTTGAGCATATCATTATAAAAGATACTTCGGGTGAGTTAGTTGCTAATGGCGCCGGGATTTTTGTTCATGTTGATGCAAAAACAAAAAAACCGTTAAGTATAAAACAACCTATGATTGATCTTGTGAAAAATTATGAACCAAGCGTTAAAATTTTAAGAGAAGGAAACAATCAAACTTAGGAGGAATTCTATGGCACAAAAAACTAAAAGACAAATTGTTTTTGATATTGAAACAAGCGGTTGCAAACTGACGGAACTCGCCGAGAGTCAACAGGAGTACATTCTTCGTGAAGCTCTGAAAGAAACGGATGAGACCATCCGCCAACAAAAAACTGATGACGCGGAAAGATTTTTAAGTCTCTATCCTTACACTGCAAAAGTTGTTGCAATCGGAATGTTTGACGTGCAAAATGAAAAATCTTTCGTTTATTATGAATCATTCGATGGTACTGAAGAGGAGTGGCATTCAGAGGATGGGAAAGTAGTTTATAAATCGTTCTCGGAAAAGGTGATGCTCGAAAAATTTTGGGGTGTAATGGAAAAAACCGATCAAGTTGTTACGTTTAACGGAAGAAATTTTGACATTCCATTCTTAATGATGCGTTCCGCGATGCTGAAAGTAATGCCGTCTAAAAATTTTATGGGTTACCGGTTCGATACCAAAACGCATGTTGATCTTCTTGAACAATTTACTTTTTATAGCGCTACACGAAAGTTTAATCTTGATTTTTATTGCCACGCATTTGGCGTTCAAACACCAAAATCACATGAGATTTCCGGTATGGAAGTACAAAATTTATATCAAGCCGGAAGAATTAAAGATATTGCGGTTTA
>JAVHOS010000332.1:0-1560 GCA_036170205.1 Ignavibacteriaceae bacterium
CATTTTTTACTGCTGAAATATATTAAATTAGATAAAATTTACAAAGCTTATTTACCCTGCGATGTAAGTTTTGAACAATTTCTTCCAACTTTCTTAAATTAATAAAATCAATTCCGCGCAAGAATCTGTAAAAAAATCATAAAGATTACTAATCTATCATAAATAATTTTTGCAGTAATCCCTTTTTCTGTTTCAGCTTCAACCCCTTAACCGAAAAACCATAATTCTTTGGTTTTGATAATAGGGAGACGTTATTTTCACGATATGGAAGCGCCAAATTGTAAGCTAAAAGAGAATCATTTTCTGTACTGCTCCAGTAATAAGGAACGTACCCCAGATCAAAAAAATCGCCTGTTGTGTCTCTACCTCCGGCGAATAAAACCGAGAAACCGTTTCTATTTTTATTGTCTCTACTTTGTAAAGTCTTTCTTGCCGTTTCGTCTTCACGTAAAATATTTATTAACGCTTCAAAATCTTTTTTAGATGGAATATGCCATCCTTCACAAGTTAAGCCTCTCGGATCGGTTACAGCGTACCAATTATACAGTTTCCCAAATTTCTTTCCATATTCAGCATCATTATTATAATAGCACCATGCACCGGTTTTTAGAGTTGCCCAAACTTTCGGATCTTTTACCTCTGGAATTGAATCTCCATTTTTGTATTGCTCTACATTCAGGTTTTGGATCATCCATACTGTTTCAAGGGATTTATCGTCATAAAAAAAAATAAAAATAACTAAAGTTAAAAGCGTCCATAAAACTAATTTAAGTCCTAACGATATTTTCCTTTTTTTTTGCCCGGAAGAGGCGGTGCGTTGTTGCTGCGTTGGAGATGAGACTGTTGGTGCATCCGGTTCAACTGATTCAGTTTCGTTCTTCAATTGGTTCAAATGCACTATCTTATCTTGAGCTTTTTTTACATCTACTTCTCCTTCCCTTTGTAACTCTTCCTCTCGTTCAATTTCAATTTGAATTTTTTTTTCGTATTCTTCATTACCGGTTTTAAGAAGATAAATAAACTCGTCAGCAGTTTTAATTCGGGCAGATTTTTCTTTTGCGGTAGCTTTATAAATGATATCAACCAGCCAGTCAGGAATGTCGGTGTAAAATTCACGCGGATCATTCAATTTTTCGCTGACGATTTTATTCATAAGAGTGAAATCACTCATTGGACTTAAATTGGCAAAGGGCAGGTTACCGGCGAGCATTTCATAAAGAATAATTCCGAGACTGTATATATCAGATTGAAGATCGACATTTTTCGCGCTAAGTTCTTCCGGTGATCGATAAATTATTCCTTCTTTTTTTATCTTTTTCTTAATCGCCGGATCAGTGATCTCGTTTACTCCAACTTTATTATCGGGAGTTACATAGATATAACTTGGATTAAGGGGAGTAAAAATTACATCCAGTTTATGAGCTGAACTAACTTCATTCAAAATTTTTTGAAAGATGGCAAGTGCTTCTTTGTAAGGGAGAGGACCAATCTCTTTACCAATAATTTTTTTGAGCGTGCGACCTTCAACAAATTCCATTTACTTTGCTCTTCATATAAATA
>JAVHOS010000333.1:0-7699 GCA_036170205.1 Ignavibacteriaceae bacterium
AAATTCCTTGTCAATTTTTCGGTTGCTATCGCTTTCGGATAAGATTAATTTTGAACTAAAAAAAATTATGCTTACAAATTCAATTCTGTACAAAGCGCTGGTAAACAAGGATGTTTCTTATGAAGGAATATTCATCGCCGCAATTAGAACCACCGGTATTTTCTGCCGACCGACTTGCAACGCAAGAAAACCGAAAGAAGAGAATGTGGAATTCTTTAAGACAACGAAAGAAGCAATTCTGGAAGGATACAGACCGTGTAAAGTTTGTAATCCGTTGGAAAAGCCCGGTGAAACTCCCGGTTATATAAAAAATATTCTGGAAAAACTAAATGCAAATCCTTCAGTCAAAATAAAAGATTGGGATTTAACGCAAAGAGGAATTGAACCAAATAAAGTGAGAAGATGGTTCTTGAAAAATCACGGAATAACTTTTCACGCATACCAGAGAATGTTCCGTATCAATTCCGCTTTCAAAAAAATACAGAACGGCGAACCGGTCACTTCAGCCGCTTTTGATGCGGGTTACGAATCGTTAAGCGGTTTCAACGATTCGTTTAAATCTATCTTCGGAGTTTCTCCTTCCAAGAGCAAAGATAAACAAATCATCAACATTACTCGACTCGAAACTCCGCTGGGAACAATGTTTGCCGGCGCCGTTGAACAAGGAATTTGTCTTTTAGAATTTGCCAACCGCAAAATGTTGGAAACGGAATTAAAATCATTATCAAAAAAGTTAAATGCAAATGTAATTCAAGGCACTAATCACCATTCTGATTTATTGAAGAAACAGCTTGAAGAATATTTTGAAGGAAAGCGAAAAGAGTTCACCGTTCCGTTGGTTACCGTAGGAACTGAATTTCAACAGTCTGTCTGGAAAGAATTGCAACACATTCCGTACGGCATAACTCGTTCCTATTTAGAACAAGCAACGGCAATGGGCAAATCAACTTCAGTGCGCGCGGTGGCAAATGCAAACGGATTGAACAGAATTGCGATCATCATTCCTTGCCACAGAGTAATTGGTGAAGACGGGAGTCCAACCGGATATGGCGGTGGAATCTGGAGAAAGAAATGGCTGCTTGATCTGGAAAAACAAAATTCTTGATAAAAAAATGTAGGTTGCAATTGCATTCTTTAAAAACATTAGACGCAGAAAAATATTTTTATGATAGACGTTGGCAGAATACTAAATCAGTTTGATATAAATTTTCCGCAAGAAGAAGTTGAATATGTCAAATCAACTCTTTCAACTAAAACGGTAAAAAAAGACGACTACTTTTTTATTCCTCACAATAGATGCAATGAGTTGGGCTTTGTAATAAAAGGACTTCTCCGTTCATTCATAATTGTTGATGACAAAGAGTATAATATCGAATTCTATTTTGAAGACCAATTTGTTAGCGCTTTTACAAGTTTTCTTACGCACCTTCCTTCGGATTGGCGCCAAAGAAGAAGGTATTTACGGAGCCGAAAACGTTGATGACTCATAACCGCCGCCGGGATACGATCTATTACAGTGTGTTAAGGTCAGAATGGTCTGAAGTGAAAATAAAATCAGAAGGGCACAACAATAAGTACACGTGATAATTTTTGAAGATTATTAATTCCAAATTACCTGCCCTCAACTTTATCTAATTTTACTCGATAATAATAAAAACACTCCGGAATAATTTATGACAGATGCAGAAAAAGTGAAATGGTTCGATAGAGTTGTAAAATTTCAACTTAGCGGTTTAGTTTTCCTTGAAATGAAACAACGAAAAAATGGGCAGGGAGTTTGGGTCATCGAAGATACAAAAACAAATTCCGTCCTCAATTCAAATATGGAGTGGGAACCCGAACCAATTTCTTCTAAACGAGACGAAGCTTTTCTCATCCGCACTAGATTTGATCTTGAAACGGCAATCTCAATGTATGAACAATACAAAATGTTTGCGGAGTCGTAACTCGCAAAATTCTTTCTTCAACAGATTTGATCTAAGGCTTCGTCTCTTCGGAATAAACTTCAGTTAAATATTTATGTACGGAAGCGGCACATTTTCTTCCTTCGGCAATTGCCCAAACCACAAGTGATTGTCCACGTCTCATATCTCCGCAAGCAAAAACTTTATCAAGCGAAGTTGAATGAACTCGTCTCACATTTCCACGCGAATAACCGTAAGGATTCTCATCACCAAATTCGGCTTTAACATTTCCCCGTTGATCTAATTCCATTCCTAAAGAAACAAGTTCGTCGATCATTCCTTTTTTCTCCGGATGAACAAATCCGGCTGCGATTAAAACCAACTCAGCAGGCAGTTCAAATTCAGTTCCCGGAACATCAACAAATTTTCCATTCTCAAAATTTACTTCTGTACAAACCAAGGCGGTCAACTCCCCTTTTTCATTTCCTTTAAACTCTTTGGTATTAACGCTCCATCTTCTTACCACGCCCTCTTCGTGACTCGTTGAAGTTCGCATTATCAAAGGCCAATAAGGCCAAGGAGTATTGTATGGACGTTCTTCCGGAGGCATCGGCATTATTTCAAGTTGGGTAACGGATTTTGCGCCTTGCCGATTTGCCGTACCAACGCAATCTGAACCGGTATCTCCGCCGCCAAGCACAACAACATTTTTCCCAATTGCGCTGATAACTTTTTCAACTTTTTCTTCGGCGTTAATTTTATTTTGAAGAGTTAAAAACTCCATCGCAAAGTGAACTCCGTTCAAGTCTCTGCCGGGAAGTTGAATATCTCGCGGTCTTTCCGAGCCACCTGCGAGTACAACTGCATCATACTTTGCAATCAATTCTTTTGCTTTAAGATCAACACCAACATTAACTTTTGTTTTAAATTGAACTCCCTCGGTTTCCATTTGTTGCAATCTTCTGTCAAGAATACTTTTCTCCATTTTAAAGTCAGGAATTCCATAACGAAGCAAGCCTCCCGGACGGGCATTCTTTTCAAATACCGTAACTGTATGTCCGGCTCGTGTGAGTTGCTGTGCCGCTGCCAATCCTGCTGGTCCTGAACCAACAATAGCAACATTTTTTCCACTAAGAACATGCGGCATTCTTGGTTTTACGTTCTCATCTTTAAAACCTTTTTCAATGATAGTCCGCTCAATCGCTTTAATAGAAACCGGTTTTTCATTTATGCCGAGTGTGCAAGCAGACTCGCAAGGCGCAGGGCAAAGTCTTCCGGTAAATTCTGGAAAATTATTCGTTGTATGCAAATTATCAAGCGCTTCTTTCCAGTGTCCGTGATAAATCAAATCGTTCCATTCCGGAATATAATTTTTTACCGGACAACCGGTATCACCGTGGCAAAACGGAATACCGCAATCCATACATCTTGCACCTTGAATTTTGGTTTCCTCTCTTGTAAAAACGGAATCAAATTCCTTGAAATGTTTGACGCGTTGTTCAGGTTTTTCTTTTTTTAGAATCGCTCTTTCGTATTCCATAAAACCGGTTGGTTTACCCATGGTGTACCTCATCTAAAACTGTATCATTATTTAAAACTTTTTTAGCGATTGCTTCTTTTTCCATTCTCGCTAAAGCTTTTTTATATTCTCCCGGAATAATCTTCCAGAAATGTTCCTTCTCCTTTTCCCATCTTTCTAAAATATGTTCGGCTCTTTTGGACCCTGTATATTCAAAATGTTTTTGTATAAGGTCATGAACTTCTGTTACATCTTCTTCTTTGATCAAATATTCTACATCCACCATTTCATGATTAATGTACTTATTCGCATCCTTTGAACGATCCCAGATGTAAGCGATACCGCCGGACATACCGGCAGCAAAATTTCTTCCGGTTTTACCGATAACCACAACTCGTCCGCCGGTCATATATTCACACCCATGATCACCGACCCCTTCGACAACAGCAACTGCTCCGGAATTACGAACGGCAAATCGTTCACCAACAACACCGTTGATATAGGCTTCTCCACTGGTTGCGCCGTAGAGACAAGTGTTTCCGGCGATAATATTTTCAGCGGCGTTAAATGTAACCGTGGCGGGAATTTTTACAATTAATCTTCCGCCTGAAAGTCCTTTGCCGGTATAATCATTTGATTCCCCGGTTAAGTCAAGTTCAATCCCTTTCGCAAGAAATGTTCCGAAGCTTTGTCCGGCAGTTCCGCGAAGTTGAATTTTAATTGTTCCATCCGGAAGTCCATCGTCTCCATATCTTTTAGCGATCTCGCTTGAAAGCATTGTACCAACACTCCGGTTAATATTACGTATTCTTGTTTTAATTAATACCGGAGTTTTATTCTCAAGCGCCGGTCTGGCTTCTTTTATTAATTCCAGGTCAAGTTGTTTTTCAAGTTCATGGTCTTGTTCTCGTGTTTTAAATAAGTTCGTATCATATAACGGTGTTGGCTTGAACAAAGGTTTGGAAAGATCAATTCCGCGCGCTTTCCAGTGGTCATTCATACGAACCGGAATTATTTTTTGGGTTTGACCAACCATTTCGGTAATCGTTCTGAAGCCGAGTTTTGCCATTAATTCGCGAACTTCTTCAGCAATGTAAAACATAAAATTAACGATGTACTCCGGCTTACCGTTGAATTTCTTCCTCAATACAGGGTCTTGAGTTGCAACCCCAACCGGACAAGTATTAAGATGACATTTACGCATCATGATGCAGCCTTGCGTTACGAGAGGAGCGGTTGCAAAACCAAATTCTTCAGCTCCAAGAAGAGCGGCAATTACAACATCACGCCCTGTTTTCAATTGTCCGTCAGTTGCAAGAGTGACTCTGTCTCGTAAGCCGTTTAACACCAATGTTTGATGCGCTTCACTCAAACCTAATTCCCAGGGAGAGCCTGCATAGTGAATAGATGAAATCGGACTTGCGCCGGTTCCGCCATCATGTCCACTTATAAGAATATGGTCTGCGTGAGCTTTTGCTACTCCTGCAGCGATTGTTCCAACACCAACTTCTGAAACAAGTTTTACACTGATCCGGGCTTTAGGGTTTATATTTTTCAGATCGAAAATAAGTTGTTTCAAATCTTCAATCGAATAAATATCGTGATGCGGCGGTGGACTGATTAAAGTAACTCCGGGAATACTGTATCGAACTTTCGCAATAACCTTATCAACTTTATGTCCCGGAAGCTGCCCGCCTTCTCCCGGTTTAGCGCCTTGCGCCATTTTAATTTGAAGTTCATCTGCATTAACAAGATAATTTGCTGTAACGCCAAATCTTGCCGAAGCAACTTGTTTGATTGCCGATCTTAAACTGTCACCATTAGGCAGTTTTACAAATCTTTCCGGCTCTTCGCCACCTTCGCCTGTGTTGGATTTAGCTCCGATACGATTCATCGCAATCGCAAGCGATGTGTGTGCTTCGCGTGAGATCGAACCAAAACTCATCGCACCGGTTGAAAATCTTTTTACAATTTCACTTGCGGATTCTACTTCCTCAATCGGAATGCATGTTCCGGAAGTATCCAAATCAAATAAACTTCTGAGCGTGACTCTTTTTTTGTTTTGATTGTTGATCAACTCAGTATATTCTTTAAACGTTTTGTAATCGCTTCTTTGTGTACTCAACTGAAGTTTAGAAATTGTCAGAGTGTTCCAAAGATGATGCTCGCCATCTCCCCGGTAATGATACAAACCTCCAACATCAAGAGAACTTTGATCGATTTGGGGATCAAGCGCGTGCATGTGCCGGCGGATTGTTTCTTCTTCAAGCATTTCGAGACTTAATCCTTCAATCTTTGTAGGTGTTCCGGTAAAATATTTTTCAACAATCTCGCTATCCAAACCATCGGCTTCAAATATTTGAGCGCCGCAATATGATTGAAGGGTGCTAATTCCCATCTTGCTGAAAATTTTGAAAAGCCCTTTACTTACCGCTTTTACAAAATTCTTCGTCACGGTTTTATAATCCATCCCTTCCGGAAGGAATTTGTATTCGGTTAAATAAGCAAGAGTTTCATACGCTACGTAAGGGTTAATAGCATTTGCTCCGTATCCGCAAAGTAAAGCAAAATGATGCACCTCACGAGGTTCACCGCTTTCAACAACTATTCCCGTTTTTGTTCGTAAGCCTGCTCGTAACAAAGCATGGTGAACGCCCGAGGTAGCAAGCAAACATGGAATTGCCGCGTGACTTCTGTCGGTTCCTTTATCAGAAAGGATTATAAGCGAAATCCCAGCCTTAACTGCTTCTACTGCTTCCTGGCAAATTTGATCCAATCTTTCACGCATATCATGCC
The DNA here is from genome assembly GCA_036170205.1 of Ignavibacteriaceae bacterium. Lineage (GTDB taxonomy): Bacteria > Bacteroidota > Ignavibacteria > Ignavibacteriales > Ignavibacteriaceae > UBA1563. The sequence continues at coordinate 6,220 of JAVHOS010000333.1, forward strand.
GAACAAATGGATCAAACAAAAGGGGAATTGTGATAGATTTAAAATGTCCTTTAGCTATAAATCTAATTTTCTCCATTTGCGAATTTGAAAGTAACGGATGTTCTAATTCGAGCCGATGACAATGCTGCGGAGTTTCATCTAATAGATTTTGTTCAGGTCCCACATATGTTGTTAACTCCATTACTAATTCTTCCCGTAGCGGATCAATTGGCGGATTGGTAACTTGAGCGAACAACTGTTTAAAATATCTAAACAGCATTTGTGGTTTATCAGAAAGAACTGCAAGAGCAGAATCATTTCCCATTGATCCAATCGCTTCTTGCCCGGAGGCTGCCATCGGAAGCATGACCTTCATTAAATCTTCTTTTGTGTAACCAAAAATCCTTTGCCGGATCAAGAGAGTGTCATAGTGCACTTTATAAACATCATCAGGTGTTGGAAGATAATCGAGTTTTATCATATTTTCTTTCACCCATTTTTTATATGGCTGACGTGTAACAATATCTTTTTTTATCTCTTCATCAGTAATAATTCTTCCTTGTTTAAGATCGAGAATAAACATCCTTCCAGGTTGAAGTTTTCCTTTTACTGCAACATTTTCTGCATCTACACTAAATGTCCCCGCCTCTGAAGTAAGTACCACAAGATCATCTTTTGTAACAACATAGCGCGATGGTCTCAAACCATTTCGGTCTAAAGTAGCGCCAATTATGCTGCCATCAGTAAAGACAACTGCTGCCGGTCCATCCCAAGGTTCCATCATTGTAGCGTGGTATTCATAAAAGGCTCTTCTGTCGGGATCCATCAAATCGTTTTTCGACCAGGCTTCCGGGATCATCATCATCATTGCATGAGGAAGACTACGCCCGCTCATTACAAGAAGTTCTAAGACTGAATCAAATGTCGCTGAATCACTTTGCCCGTCCATAATAATCGGGAGCATTCTCCTTAAATCTTTACCGTAATAAGGAGACTCCATAACGTGTTGGCGAGCAGCCATCCAGTTTTTATTTCCTCTTAAAGTATTTATTTCGCCATTATGAGCGATCATTCTAAACGGATGGGCTAAATCCCAGGTTGGGAAAGTATTGGTTGAAAATCTCATATGGATCATCGCCATTGCAGATTTCATATCGGGATTGTTGAGGTCCTTGTAAAACGCTAAAATTTGGGGCGCGAGTAACATTCCTTTATAAATAAGAATCTTACTTGAAAACGAAGGAACGTAATATTTACTTCTGTCCAATTTCAGTTCAGCCCGAACCCGCTGATCGATTATCCTCCGGATTAAATAAAGCTTTCTTTCAAATCCATCTTGATCAACTATTTTTTTATTCGCACCGATGAAACAATGCCTGATAAAAGGTTGTGTAGCTTGAGCTCCTTTTCCCGGCACAGAAGGATTAACCGGAACATCTCTCCAACCCAAAAACTTTTGGTCTTCATCGATAACTATTTTTTCAAAAATATTCTCAACTGC
>JAVHOS010000334.1:0-1553 GCA_036170205.1 Ignavibacteriaceae bacterium
GTATGTTGAATGAAAATGTGCAGCAGTCCAACAGATATTTTTTTTATCTCCGGAATTAGTTTTAGAATTTCATTCGTTACTAAATGAAATCCTCGTTTCTTTTGCTGAAGCCGTATTTCTTTTTGAAACCACATAGTACATAAGTTGAAAGTAAAAAGTAGAAAGTTAAAAGTTGAATTGAAATCCTTCACTCTTATCCGTATTCAATTTAATCTGCAAAAAATTCTTTTGAGTAATGAATAATTTGGTCCAATTCTTTCTTAGTTTCAGACTTTGCGCCATACACAAATGTTGCCGTAAGGTATTCCCATTCTTCTTTTGTTAGTTTGAAAAGTTCTTTGGCAATAAAAGATTCCAATTCAGCTCTTAGTCTAATTACGTCCGCCTTCTTATCAATCTTTATTTTTAACTGCTTCAAGAGTTTTTCGTAATCTTCTTCATCACTGCTAAGGTAAAGAAGCGTTAACCCGGCTTTTACAATATATTCCTTTTGTTTTTGCGTCGCTTCCGGAATCGGAAGTTCATTCATAAAATTCATCGTTAAGTTGGCTGATATTTTATTCCGGATATAATAGTTAAGCGTAAGAGAGTTAAATAATGACATGAGAAAAACCGCATCTTCTTTGGGCGTTTCTACTTGCAAATCCTTCTCATCGTCCCAACGGTAATTGGCTAAGTAGTTTAGAGAGTGCCCGAGAAATACTTTCTGCGGAACAAGAGAAGCAATTATTGTGCGTTCATCTGTAGATCTTCCAATGGTACGGTAAACCAAACGGTAATCTTGATAATCGAGATTGATCTTTAATTTATCAACGGCAGACTGCTCCAAACCGTATAATCTTTTTACTCTGTTTTTCTCGGTAGTTAGCAGAGATGTTTTGGCTTCACTTTCGCGGATAAAATATCGTGGTTCATCAAAAGATGAACTGAATTGATGGATCATCTTCCCTTCAAACAGAGATAAAAACTTCTCTCTTTCCTTTTCGCTTAATTCTTCAATTTCATCTTTTTTATGAAATAAGCTGCTGTCGTTTGTCATGTGAAACTCTGAATTTAGCTTATACGGAAGCTCTCCGAATAATTTGTGTCCGCTTCTAAGTTTTGAACATAAGGTATAATCTTCAGGGCTTCTAAATTCCATAATAGAAAGATTTTCCGGCGAAAATTGCTCAATCATTTCAACGTTAAATTCAATCGGCGCTTTTTCATACAATTCTTTCGGATGATGCAAATAAAACTTTGCATCAAAGGTTGAAAAAGGATGCGACGGAGTTTTGAGAGCATTTACGATTGTGAATTTAAACTGTGGATGAACTTCTGGAAAAAGTTTCATTCTAATTGCCTTTCCATCAATTATTTTTTCATATCCTTTATTTTCAAAGGAGGAAATTTCTTGCAGAAGATATTCTGTTGTTAATAATTTCCGCAATTGGGAACTTCCCTGGTCTGTTTGAATACCCGACGGAATAAGAATGCTAAGCATTCCGTCCTTTTGAAGAATTTCCAAATCACGTTCAAAAAAATATTTATAGAAATTAGGATCGCCGTTCCCT
>JAVHOS010000335.1:0-1542 GCA_036170205.1 Ignavibacteriaceae bacterium
CGGCTGAAGGTTAATTGTTCCAACCGGAGCGATTTAAAACTTTCGTCGGCAATTTTATCTTTTTCCTCTTTTGAAATTCCAACCATATCAACAAGCCATTGCCCGTTGCTCGCCATTCTTCCGAACATCATCGCGATTGCTTCTGTGGTAAAGGTATGAGCCGGCTCGCGTAAAGTCCAGGGTAAAGCGCTATCAATATTATAATCATAAACGGCATGCCCGAACTCGTGCAGCATCGTTCCCATCCAACTATAATTTGGTTTTATGTTACAAACTACGCGGACGTCTTTCCCCTTATTGATATTGGTGCAATAAGCGTGTTGATACTTCCCTTCTTTTTCAAAGAGATCGCTCTTCGCAACCAGATTGTCGATCGGTAAACCGAGCCCAGTGTAATATTTTTTTGTAAGCGCAACGATATCTTTTCCCTTGTAATAGCTGTCTAAATTTACATTATAAATTTTCGGCGCTTCCTGGAAGAAGCGGTTTTCGTAATGCCAGGGCATCAGTTTATCTTTTGGAAGATTATATTTTTTTGCAAGATGTTCGTCAATATCATTTTTAAGTTTAGCGAAAGTATCTCTTGTCAAGTTATCAAGTTCGTTTAAAAGATTTTCAATTTCCTGCGGGTGTTGTTCGCTTAACTTCAAACTCATTTCGTGATAATTTTTATAACCAAGTTCACGCGCGGCTTCATTTCTTAGTTTAACTAATTTAATGAGATTATCGTTTATCACTCCGCCGACTTCTTTACTTGCCGACCAGCTCGCCTCAAGCAACTTGCTATCGGTCGAAGTTTTTAAGGTGTTCTCAACTTCGTTATCGGTTATCTTTTTACCGTTTACTTCGGCTCTGAATGTTGAGAATTTTTTCTCCGTTTCATTCTGCAGCCGGATCATTTCTTCAAGTTTCTTTTCTTCAATTTGACTTGAGGCATAAGCGTTATAAATTTTAATTAACTGGCGGTTGAGCAATTCATCTTGAATAGTGTTTGAATCTTTGAATCTTTTCAGCTTCGCAAAATCAGTTTTGTTTGCATAGATTTTACTTAGCTGAACTTGTAAATCGGCGGCTTTTTTATAATCTTCCTCTTTGCCGGAAATGGTTGCGTTAAAGTAAGCGGTGTTGGCTTCGGTAAAAAGCGGGACTGCTTTTGCTTCATATTCTTTTACAAATCTTTTAAATTCTTCCGTCATATCTTCCTTCTTTACACACCCTGTGAAAAAACTTATTACAAAAATGTTGATTAACAGCGGAACAAAAACTGATCTTATGAACTTCATTCTTAACTCCTAAAATTTAGCGGTTAAAATTAGGGATTAATTAGTTAGCAGTAAAATCCATTTAACTACCTACTACTGCCGCTCCGCTTACCACAGAATAAATTACAGACTTGCCGTAACTTTAAAACCGAATAAAGCACAAGCATGCCCGGCTCAGTCGGGGAATAATGAATTTCGAAATGAATGCCATTACTATTTCTTCCGCTTAGGCGGATCATAATTCAATAGAATTCCTGCAAAATAAGCCATTATAAAATAA
>JAVHOS010000336.1:0-20083 GCA_036170205.1 Ignavibacteriaceae bacterium
AACCAAGAAAATGATCTTGATGAAGTAATTCTCACACGCTGTTCTTTTAAGAAAAGCCGCCGAAATGCGGCTTTTCTTATTTTAAAGGTATCCCTCGAAAAGAAACTTTCTTCTGCAAAAAGCGACTAATTAGTGTTGCATAACCGCTTCTTTTCTGGTTATATTTGCAGAGAAGAATGACGGAACTCTTACCTTTTAGGTTTAGTGATCATTTTTTTACTTAGACTCAGGATGATTATGAAAAAAATTCTCTTATTCGTACTAATATTCGCTTCGGTAAACTGTTTTTCTCAGTTTAAGGATAAAAATATTTTCAAACCTTCGGTTAAAGAAGGAATGGTAAACGATAATACTCCAGCTTTGATGTTAGGATTTATTAATCCGGAGAATTTTTCCATGACGCATTCCTACAGTATGTCTTACACAACTTCCGGCAGCAACGGGCTTGCGCTTGGCGTGTACACGAACACGATGCGATATAAATTTGCAGAAAATTTTAACATGGAAGTTGATGCAAGTCTCGTTCATTCCCCTTACAGTTCATTCGGCAAAAATTATCAAAATCAAATTAACGGGATTTATCTAAGCGGCGCAGCGTTGAATTATCAACCATGGAAAGATGTTAATATTAGTTTGCAGTACCGAAATATTCCGGGTGGATTTTATAATGATTTTTACGGATTCAACCGGTTCAGTGGTGGTTTTTCCGAAAACTTTTTATTTGGTAGATAATTAAGAACTTCGCTTTTGAGAGACACAACACAAAAAAAATATAAGAGCCAAACTGTTACCGCCTCGTTTCTGGTTGTTTCCCTTGTTACTTTCCTTCTTTTTTCAATCAACGGGTACCTCGGTTATTCTGCTTACGTAAAATTAAAAAAAATATTTCCGGCGGACTCGTCTCAAAAAAGTAAAGTCGTTATTAATCCCATCAAAGCGGAAATAATAAACGCCTGCGGAATTGAAGGCTTGGGAGATCGGGTGACAGATACTTTGCGTGAAAATAAAATTGATGTTATTCAATCGGGCAATTATTATCAATTCAATGTTGATAACACACTAATCATTGATAGATCCGGGAATTCTGAAAAAGCAAAGAAGATTGCTGATGTTCTGGGTATTCCACAAGAACAAATAATCAGGCAGCTTAATCCGGCTTTGTTTTTAGATGTTACCGTGTTAACCGGAAAAGATTATACAAATTTAAAATATTCAAAGGAGAAACGTTGACAACAAACAAACTAGTAGAAAGAATCGCTGAACTTATTTTTGAAAAAAAGGGGAGCGATGTAAAAGTAATCGAATTAAAAACCGTTTCTGCTGTTGCAGATTATTTTATTTTGTGTTCGGCTGATTCCGACTCGCAAGTACAAGCGATAGCCGATAATATCGATAAATCGTTGCGTGAGAATGGAGTAAGATTATGGCACAAAGAAGGAACGACCGCTCTCCAGTGGGTTCTTCTTGATTATGTTGATGTTGTTGTTCACGTTTTTCAAAAAGATATTCGCGCATTTTATAATTTAGAAAAACTTTGGGGCGATGCGCCGATTGTTGTGGTTGAAGACAAACCCAAAAAAGTTCGGACAGTAAAACCAAAAACGGAAAAAGCTGAAACAACACCGAAGAAAGTTCGCGCAGTGAAACCAAAAGCGGAAAAAACTGAAGCCAAACCTAAAAAAGTTCGTGAAGTAAAGCCGAAAGCAGAAAAAACCGAAGACAAACCTAAAAAGGTTCGTGCAACTAAACCAAGATTAAAAAAAGCTGCAGGTGAAGGAGAGAACGGTTGAAGAACTATTTAACTTCGCTTTTTGCTGAAACAGCTCAACAATTAGCATACTTAAAAGAAATTCAAATTACGTTCGATCGCCCGAAAGTTGAGACTCACGGTGATGTTTCTTCGAATGCTGCAATGCTTCTTACAAAAATTTTGAAGAAAAATCCGCGCGAAATTGCAAATGAAATTATTACCGTATTAAACATCGATTCGGAAAAAATAAGTAAGGTTGAAATTGCGGGATCTGGATTTATCAACTTCTTTTTTCAGCCCAACTTTCTTGCCGAAAAAATAAAAGATATTTTGGATGAGCAAGATTCATTCGGTAAATCGAAAAAACATGTGGGTGAACGGGCGAATGTTGAATTTGTTTCGGCTAATCCCACCGGTCCTTTAACTGTTGGACATGGAAGAAATGCCGTTTGCGGAGATACCATTGCGAATCTTTTGGAATGGACAGGCTACGAAGTTGACCGTGAATATTATTTTAACAACGCCGGTAGACAAATGCGCGTTCTCGGCGATTCTGTTCGTCTCCGCTATTTACAACTGCTCGGCGATACAATCGAATTCCCCGAAGATTACTATCAAGGTGATTACATAAAAGATATTGCGCAAAGTCTTTTAAATGAATTTGGCGATTCACTGCGAGACGAAAATGCTGAAGGAAAATTTAAAGAGCGGGCTGAAAAAGAAATATTTCTGGATATTGAAAAAACATTACACCGGCTAAACATCAGACATAAAAATTTCTTTAACGAAAATAGTCTATACGAAGAAAAAAAGATTGAAAGCCTTTTAAATACTTTTGCCGATAAAAATCTTTCTTACGAAAAAGAAGGAGCAATCTGGTTAAAGCTTTCTGAACTTGGAAATCAACAAGACAAAGTGATTGTGAAATCTACCGGGGAACCGACGTATCGTTTGCCTGATGTTGCATATCATATTACTAAGTTTGAGAGAAACTATGATTTGATGGTTGATTTATTTGGTTCGGATCATAATGCAACTTACCCTGATGTAATGGCGGCTTTGCAAGCGTTGGGATATGATTCGAGCAAAATTAAGGTGCTCATCCATCAGTTTGTAACCATTACGCAAAACGGCGAGATCGTAAAAATGTCTACCCGCAAAGCAAATTACGTTACGCTTGATGAACTTACTGATGAAGTTGGCGCTGATGTGGTGCGCTACTTTTTTAATATGCGGAACATTTCTACCCATATGAATTTTGATTTAGCGCTGGCAAAAAAACATTCTGATGAAAATCCTGTTTTCTATCTGCAGTACGCACATGCAAGAATTTGTTCTATTATTAGAACAATTGAAAATGAAAATTTGACAGCGTCCACAGATCATCTTAATCTTCTCACGGCTGATGAAGAACAAAAATTGATACGCAAACTGCATCAGTTTGAAGAGGAAGTTTTGCTCGCGGCAGAATATTATGAACCCAACAGGATCGCAACTTATCTGGAAGAGTTAGCGGCATCTTTTCATAAATTTTATACGTTTTGTAGAATATTGGGGACGGAAAAAAATCTTGCCGAAGCGCGTTTAGCACTTGCATTAGCAACAAAAATTGTCATAAAAAACGGATTGAGTATTCTCGGTGTTTCTTCTCCGGAAAGAATGTAAATTATTCGGCAAGAGCTACCGAAGCCGCATAAATATTGGCTGCTCCACCTGCTTTAAGAACTTTTCCGCATTCACGGATTGTAGCTCCGGTTGTTAGAACGTCATCAACCAGCAAAATATTTTTCCCTTTTATTTTCTCTTGGTTTCTAACGGAAAACGCGTGCGCCATATTTTCTGCACGTTCGATCATATTTTTCTTTGTCTGAGATTCAGTATATCTATTCCTTTTTAAAATTGATTGAGATACCGAATATCCCGTTACCTTACTCATTCCTTTTGCGATGTAAAATGATTGATTGAATCCTCTTTCAGCTTTCTTAAGCGAATGGAGCGGCACCGGAAGAATCAAATCGATCTTCCAATCTGTTTTCTTTTCTTTTAGTGAAACCCCTACCATTCTTCCAAGTTCAAGGGCTAACAAGAATTTTTTCTGATACTTTATTTGATGAATTATGCTTTGCAACGGTGAATCTTTTTCGAATATTAATAGCGGGAAGAAATCAGTTATAATTTTTGAATCGGAAAACTTTCTTTCGTACTCTGCGTTGAGCAGTTTTTCATCGGAGTAGATAAAAGTGTTTCTGCAGCATTCGCAGATAAATTTTTCGTCAACGGAGAGCTTGTTTTTACAAGAGGGACAGAATCGGGGAAGGATAAAATCAAATAGGGCAATAAACGGTTTCATCACTTCTTACAAAAGACCTTCTCTTTTCCGGAGAAACCATTCAACCGCAAATAATAGAATGATGAATGCCAACACAAATTCATTCGACCAAATTCGATACTCACTTACTTCAATTTTATTTTTACTTGTATTTTTAGTGATCTCTTTAAGTTTGTCAAAAAGATTATCATACGAATTATAATAAAATTTTCCTTTGGTTTCTTTGGCTAATAATTTTAAAAGATCGCTGTTCATCGTTGTGTTTTGGAGTTCATAATCAATTTCACCAACGGAAAATCGTCCGTTGTCTTTGCCAAGTGATTGGTTTCCGAGTTTAGCCTCTCCCGCAAATGTGAAATCTCCTTTACCAAGATTATCAATCGCGGTTTCGTATAAACCGTTCCCCAGACTTGAAAATGTAATCGGAAATTCACTTTGGTTATTTTTAATTAATGCTTTAACCTCCGCGTCATTCACAGCGTTAAACGCTTCATCGTAAACTTCCGCGGTGAAATAAATTTTTTCTCCTATGGAATAAAACTTTTTATTTGTTGAAAGAGTAACCTGCTTCTTTTGTTCAACGGCATGAAGCCACTTTGTTCCATTCGAGATAAAACGATCAAAAAGATCGAGCTGCGAAGTCGCTTTTTGAAGTTTCCATTTCCACACATCGCTTGCTAACACCGCAATTGAACGCTTGCTGCCTAACCGTTTTGATATTATTAACGGCGAGTTCAAAGTAATATTGTTGATTTTTGTTTTCGCAAGAACTTCGCTTTCCGGCTTCGCCGCAACGTCCCAATTTGGTTTGAAAACCGGCGGAAGATTATTCCACTGCTCAAGAATATTTTTCCCGCCGAACTGTAACAAAGGATTTCGCAAATACTCGTCCGCAACAACCGGCTGAACCTCAACCACCGATTTATCAGTTCGATTAAAGTTGAAGGGCAATTCATTCTGCAAGATGCGCAGCTTAACCGGATCAACCGATGAAGTTAATAAGAAAAAATAGGGAAGATTTTTGTCGCGGATAAGTTTTGCAACTTTATCTACTAATTGATTTGATGTTTGCGTAGACGGAAAATTTATCAAGTAAAGAATGTCGACTTTATCAAGAACTTTGTCGGGTGAGCTCTTTTCGAGAAATTGCGTTTGCGTTATTTGTGTAAAAGCTTGCACGAAATTATTCGTATCAGCTTGCAACGAATTTTTAATAAATGTTACATCTGCCGAAGGAGCACCGGCTAACAGTACCACGGAAAGTTTGCTGTCCATTACCTTCACAAATAGCGATTGTCTATTGTTCTCTTTTGAATATTCATTTGGCAATGGCGAAAGAACGAATGATATTTTTTTTTCACCGGGAGAATTCGGTTTATAAGAAAACTCAATATTTTGCTGCTCACTTTCAGAAAATGAAATCTCTTTCGCTTGAAGAAGTGAATTATCTTCAAACAGGGAAAGCGTCGCTTTGGAACCGGTGAATCCATGTTGAAGCGCCGAAACTATTAACGGTGTGTTCGTTCCGGCGTAAAGATATTCGTTGTGAAGAATATTTTGGATTGCAATATCTTTCTTTGTGGTAGAATCGCCAACGCCAACAGTAAAAACCGGAACATTCCGCTTTTCAGCCTGATATAACGGGCTTGTCCCTTCTGTAAATATGCCGTCGCTAATGATGGTGAGCGAAGCTATATTTTCTTCTTTTTGTAACGCCGGGAATAGTTTTGAAAAATTGGTAGCCGGTTCATTAAACAAAAATTTAGCTGAATTGGATTTCAACTCGTTAGAAACATTACTTCCAAAAGAAAATAATTTGTAAGAGTTGTCGGGAAGTTTCTTTATTTCAGCTAAAAGATTATCCGAAATGAATGGTGATTTTTCTTCGAATTGTTTTAAAGATTTGGAATCATCAACAAAAATATAATGCACCGGTTGGAAAAATTTTTTTTTCTCAATTTTTAAGAGCGGCTCAAAGATCAATAGAAAGAGGAGAACCAGCGCCGTTATTCGTAATACAGAAAGAAAGACTTTTTTCGGTAAAGAAAGTTCCGGAATGGTTGTTCGGTACACAAATATTACATACCCGCCAAGTAAGAGGGATGCAGTTATTAATAATACCCAATCGATCTGAAATGATATACTCATCAGGCGGTCAACATGTAAAATAAGAAAGTGTATTAAAGCAGCGAATCAATTTTCCACCCGCTCATTTGGTGATAGGTTTCGTAATCTGTTAAATCAAAATGAATAGGCGTAACCGAGACATATTTTTGCTTCACAGCAAATTGATCTAACGAGAGATTGTCGTCAGTTTCAACAAAATCGCCGGTCAACCAAAAATATTCTTTCCCGTAAGGATCAATTCGTTTTTCATACACATCATCCCATTTAGATTTCCCCTGTTTGGTTAACTGCATCCCTTTAATTTCTCCTGCCGGTAAATCGGGAACATTCACATTAAGAAGTGTGCCTTTTTTCAAACCTTTTCTCTCGATCAATAGCACAAGTTTTTTTGCGGTTTCACCTGCCGTATCGAAATTAGAAACACTGTGACTTGTTACAGAAATAGCAATAGCGGGAATATCCATTATCGCCGCTTCCCTTGCGGCTGAAACCGTTCCCGAGTAAATTACGCTTGTTGCGGTATTTGAACCGTGGTTAATGCCTGAAACAACAATGTCGGGAAGAAAACCGAGAATGTTTCGCACTCCCATTTTTACACAGTCGGCGGGAGTTCCGTCAACGGCGTAGCCGAAAAAATTTCCATCTTTATAAAATTTTATTACGCGCAGCGGATGCATCATCGTTATTGCATGTCCAACTGCGCTTTGTTCACTTAACGGAGCAACAACCGTAACTTCGCCAACCTCTTTTAGAGCATTATATAAATGAAAAATTCCGAGAGAATCAATTCCGTCATCGTTTGAAATGAGAATCTTCAAAAAAACTATCCTTTTCTTTAATTAACATGAGTGACATGGAAATATTTTAATATCTTTGGAAAAGAAAATATAAACCGTCTTAAATTTTCTACGCTAAAATAAAGTATTTCTTTTATACTAACTAACTTTTATGGTAATACTGCGATCTCTCTTATTTAACACTATGCCGAACCTTGTTTTTGGGCTTGCGACAAAAATCGATGAAGAAACCAAATCTTCATTTGGTTTTAATCTTTCTTTAACCGTTGGTGATGACAATAAACGAGTAGAAGAAGATCGCCGGCGTTTCTTCTGCACGCTTGGGCTTGACCAGAATGTTGCAACTCAAACTCAAGTTCATAGCGATAAAATTATTTTTGTCGATAAACCGGGCGCTCAAGGGGAAAGCGACGCCATGATTACCGACAAACCGGGAATTGGTTTGGCAATCAGTACTGCCGATTGCGTTTCGATTTTTCTCTACGAACCCAATAGAAAAATTATTGCCGGGGTGCATTCGGGGTGGAAGGGAACCGCGCTTCAAATTTTGGAGAAAACGATGACCAAACTTGTAGATGAATTTAACGTGAATCCAAAAGAAGTTTTAAGCTATATAGGCCCTTCAATAAGTCAAAAAAATTATGAAGTAAGTGGAGACGTTGCTCACCACTTTAACCAAAAGTATTTGGAACCTAAAGGAGAAAAATTCCTGCTTGATGTAGCTAAAATTAATTATGACATTTTGCGTAAATTTGAGGTGAGGAAAGAAAGTATTCAGATTTCCTCGTTATGCAGTTTTGACTGGAAGTCGTTATTCCATTCTTACAGAAGAGACGGTAACTTATCCGGTCGATCACTCGGTCTGCTTGCCATGAAAGGAAATTCTTGAATTCTAATTTTAAAGTAGCTTCAAACTACATTTTAATTTGTTTGATCTGGGGCTCAACCTGGTTTGCAATTAGACTTGGTTTAGACTCCCTTACCCCTTTAGTATCGGCGGGCTTACGGTTCTCGGTGGCGGCAACGGTGATTTATATCATTATGCGCATTCGTTCCATCTCGATCCAGAAAGATAAAATTTCCATGAGACTGTACTACTTCATGGGAATCTTTTCGTTCATTCTTCCTTTTGGATTGGTTTATTGGGGAGAACAATATATTCCTTCGGGATTAGCGGCAGTTTTGTTTGCAGTTTATCCTTTTTTCGTGGCTCTCTTTACACGGATTTTTATTCCCGAAGAGAAAATTGGAATGGTAAAAATTATAGGAATGATTTTCGGTTTTACCGGTATTGTAGTTATTTTCTCCCAAAACCTTTTAACCATCGGAATGAATTATGCTCTGGGAATGAGTGCGGTTTTGCTGAGCGGGTTGTTACAATCAACTATTGCAGTTTCGATAAAAAAATATGGTCAGCACTTGCATCCTCTTTCGATGAACTTGATTCCTATGGCAATTGCCGGAATCGGAATGCTTTTGTTGGGAATTCTTTTGGAAGACACAACTCATTTGAAGTTTGATGTGAAAGCGGTTTCATCGGTGTTGTATCTTGGAATTATCGGAAGTGTAGTAACATTCACAGCTTATTATTGGCTGTTGAAAAAAATAAATATTATTTTACTTTCACTTACAGCTTTTATTACTCCGATCATTGCGCTGTTAATCGGTTGGATTTTTTTAGACGAAACGCTTCTGCCGAATCAAGTTTATGGTAGCATTTTTGTTCTAAGCGGATTGTTGATCGCGAACCTGTCGAATTTGAAACAAAAAATTGTGAGAAATACTTAAATTATGTTAAACATCATCAGAATTAAAAAAGCTTCGTTTTACGGGTATCACGGAGTTTTCCAACAAGAACAAAATATCGGCGGTAAATTTGAAGCCGATGTTGATCTCTACACCAATTTTGCTCATGCCGCAACAACAGATAAATTGCATGAAACAATAAACTATGAACAAGTCTATAACGTTATGAGCGATCTTACTCTGCGCAAAAAATTTTATTTGATCGAGGCGCTCACCAACGCAATGGTTGATGAATTGTTCCGGAAGTTTCCCGCGGTTCATAAAATTGGTCTGCGTGTAAGAAAAAATAATCCTCCGATTGGCGGCGTGGTAGATTCGGTTGAAGTGGAAGTTGTAAAAACACGCGATGAATGGAATGAAATGTTCGAGAAATTGTAGTGGCTGAACTGAAAAAACATATAAGTTACATCGGGTTAGGCTCCAATCTCGATGACCGGTTTTCTTACATTAAAAAAGCTGTCGAACTTGTTGAAGATTCTCCTTTTTGCAGAGTGTTAAAAATTTCTTCGATTTATGAATCAAAACCTTACGGAGTAAAAGACCAAGGAAATTTCCTAAACGGAGTAATGGCAGTTGAAACCGAACTTGAACTGCATCCGTTGTTGGATTTTCTTAAAGGGATTGAACAGCAGCTCGGAAGAAGAAAACGGAAAAAATGGGAGTGCCGCGAAATTGATCTCGATATTTTGTTTTTTGATGATCTCGTTTTTTCAGATCAACGAGTAACGGTTCCGCATCCCTATATTCCGGTAAGAGATTTTGTGCTCGTTCCGCTTTGCGAAATTGTTCCGGGATTTTTCCACCCGGCATTGCGGAGAAGTATTTGTGATATTCTGTTACCTGAAAACGAGCATTATGTTATTAATGTTTTTTGTTCCCCAATTAGTTTAAAGGAATCTTATGGCATTGCAGAGTGAAAACGATATTCGGTACATCGCGGTTGAAGGCGCTATTGGCGCGGGTAAAACTTCTCTTGCGGTAAAATTAAAAGAACGGCTTAACGCGCAGCTTATCGTTGAACAATTTGAAGTAAATCCGTTTCTTGAAAAATTTTACAACGAAAGAAACCGGTACGCATTTCAGACTCAGATGTTTTTTTTAGTGAACCGCTACAAACAACAGCAGGCGCTGCATCAAGAAAATTTATTTTCAGAATATATTGTTGCCGACTACATTTTTGAGAAAGATAAAATTTTTGCCTACCTCAATCTTACCGGAGAAGAATTAAAATTGTATGAATCGGTTTTCCCGCTTTTGTTTAAAAATCTCCGTCAACCGGATTTAGTCGTTTACTTGCAATCAAGCGTTGATAGGTTGGTGTACAATATCAAAAAGCGCAGCCGGCAGATAGAGCGTAATCTTACCAGAAGTTATATTGAGGAGTTGAGCGAAGCTTACAACGATTTCTTTTTCCGGTACGCTACAACTCCGCTGCTAATTGTAAACACCACCGAGATGGATTTTGTAAATAATCAAAAAGATTTTGAAGAATTATTTCAGGCGATATTCAGAACCGACAGAGGATTCACCGAGTATTTTCAGCCTGAAGCTAAAAGGATATTATAATGTTCATTAAACTTATCATTTATTTTTTTCTTATTTATTTCGCACTCAAGGTTATTCGTTTTGTTCGAGCGGTTTCGGCATCAAACGTTGCAAAAAGAAGAGAGCAAACTCCTCCGCCTAAATCTTATAACGAACGAGATATTATTGACGTTGATTTTAAAGAAATTAAGAGCAATGAAAATACTGCCGGAAAAGATCAGCAGTACAAAACATGAAAAATTTACTTTACCCTTTAATAAATCTGTTTTGGGGATTGGAAGAAAGTTCCGACCGTGAAATAGGTAAGCCGAAGAGGATTCTCGTGGTTCGGCAGCATAATCAATTGGGTGATTTGCTTGCATGTGTTTCAATATTCCGTGCGATAAAAGAAAAATATCCATCTTCGAAAGTATCGGTAATCGTCAGTCCCGCGAACAAAAATGCTTTGCACAAAAATAAATTTATCGACGAACTATTTGTGTTCGACAAAAATAAATTACTTTCTTTTGACTACCTGAAAAGTTTGATTCGTTTTCTGAAAATAAATTATGACCTTGCCGTTGTTCCTGTAACCGTTTCAATCTCTTTCACAAGTAATTTACTTTGCAGAATTGCGAATGCTAAAATCAGAATTGGTCCCAACTCATTAAATGGAAAGAAGAACGCTTCGGCATTTTTATTTGATAGAAGAATAAATTTAGATTGGAGAAAACATCCGGATGCCAATGTTTCTGATTTTAGTCTTGATATTCTACGTCCATTCGGAATCTCAACAGAAAATTTCAGTTCGGAAATAAGTTATGATGAAAAAGATGAATTGGGAGCAAAAGAATTTATTCAATCATTCGAACGGAAAACAGGAAGAGTAATCGGTCTGCATGTTGGTGCGGGTAAATCGCCAAATCGGTGGTCGTACGAAAATTTTATT
This sequence comes from Ignavibacteriaceae bacterium, assembly GCA_036170205.1. Taxonomy (GTDB): domain Bacteria; phylum Bacteroidota; class Ignavibacteria; order Ignavibacteriales; family Ignavibacteriaceae; genus UBA1563. The sequence continues at coordinate 11,283 of JAVHOS010000336.1, forward strand.
TCGTTAATAAATCTGCTTGAAGCCGGGTATCAACCGCTCATTTATCTTACCGGCAGCTCGGATGACGTTGAGTTGATAGATGCAATCATGCGCGGAATTATCCCCGAAACAAAACTGTTTTTAAATAAAGAAATTCCTGCAGTTGCAGCGCTCATCGCCCAAAGTGATCTCTTTATTACGAACGATACCGGAATTATGCACGTTGCCGGAACCACAAACATTCCGCAAATTTCAATTTTTGGACCAACCAATCCGTTTAACTGGGCGCCGATCGGAAAGCAAAAACATTTCATCCGGCATTCGGATCTTATTAACGATGTCACCGTCGATGAAGTTTTTTCTTTGTGCAAAACACTGCTGGCAAAAGAATAATGAGCCGGGAAAATAATTCCACGCACCACCAGGCTATTCTCGATATCGGATCGAATTCTTTTCACTTTGTAGTTTATCGAATAGAAAAAGATAAATCGTTTTCAGTTCTACTTAGAAAAAGAATTGTCTATCGGTTGGCTCTTCAAAAGCAAAATGGAAAATCTTTTTTATCAGATGAAGATTTTGCTCAAGCAGAGAAGATCATTCTTGAATTAAAAGAAATTGCAAAATCTTTTTCGTGTACGATAACGGCGACAGCCACCAGTGCGGTTCGCGAAGCAGCCAATGCAAAAGAATTTTTGTTGCACATCAGGCAAAATACCGGCATTCAAATCGAAATTATTTCGGGAGAGCGTGAAGCAGCGCTGATTTATAAAGCGATTTTGTATTCCGAAACCGATGCTCTTTTCAAAAATATTCTTTGTCTCGATATTGGAGGAGGAAGCACCGAATTCATTCTCGGAAGTAAAGGAGAGATTGTTTTTATAGAAAGTCTTAAACTTGGGGCGGTCCGCTTATCATCTAATTTTTTCTCAAACGGAAAATTGGATGAAATCAAAATTAATAAGTGCCGCGATGCTATAACACAAGAGGTGCACGCTGCCGGTGAAAAACTTAGTTTACACAGACTTGACCTGGTTACAGGCAATTCGGGAACAATCCATGCGGTTAAAAATCTTGCGATAACCAATGCTGTTTTGTTAGCGATAAAAAATGAAGACACAACACTATTAACGAGAGAGGAACTTGATAAAGTTGTTGAACTGCTGCTAACAAAAAAGAGTATCGAAGAGAGAAAATCTTTACCGGGAATTGAATTAGATAGGGCTGATGTTTTGCCGGCTGGCGCGTTAATCTTGCAAATCATTTTCCGTGAACTGAAACTTTCGCAGCTTCACTTATCGGAGTATTCCATACGCGAAGGTAAACTGTTGGAAGTACTCGAAGGTTATGAATCGTAAAATTGTTTTTTTCATCTTATCGATTAAACAATAGGAGAAAAATATGGCGTACTATAATTCAAAATCAGTTGATCTTTCTTTTGAACAAGCGATTGAAAAAGTTACCGAGGAATTGAAGAAAGAAGGATTTGGAATTCTAACCGAGATTGATGTGCAAGCGACTTTAAAGAAAAAATTGGACGTTGATTTCCGCAAATACAAAATTCTTGGCGCATGCAATCCGCCTTTTGCGTACAAAGCTTTACAAGCTGAAGAAAATATTGGTGTTTTACTGCCATGCAATTTTATCGTTCAGGAAAAGATAAATGGAGGAGTGCAAGTCTCCGCCGTAAATCCGCGCGAATCGATGAAAGCAGTTGATAACGATGCACTCGGATCAATTGCCGGAGAAATTGCTGAACGTATTGCTAAAGTGATTGAAAATCTTTAAGAATCAGGTTTATTTCTTTGCCGTAGCAAAAAATCTTTATAGGTTTGCTACGGCATTTTTAATTTAAATTATTTGATCGGTTAAAACGAGTGAAAAAAATATTTCTAAAGAAAAACGAAGAACGTAGAATTGTAAATGGGCATCTGTGGGTTTTTAGCAACGAAATTTTTAAAATTGAAGAAGAACTGGAAACCGGTGATATTGTTGAGGTTTACGATGCCAAGAATAATTTGCTCGGCTCCGGATTTTTTAACAAAAATTCACTTATTGCCATCAGATTACTTTCGCGTGGAATTATTGGTGATTTGGAAATGTTTCTCCGCAGCAAAATTAAATCAGCGTATGATTTAAGAAAAACTTTCTATCTGAATCGCGACTCATTCAGAATGGTTTTCAGCGAAAGCGATTTTCTGCCCGGTTTGATAATTGATAAATACAACAAAACATTTGTTCTGCAAATTTATTCTGCCGGTATGGAGAAAAATCTTGAACTTATCACCAAAATTTTGAAGGAAGATTTTGCAGCCGAAAACATTTTAACAAAACACGAACCTTACTTCAGGAAATTAGAAGGCTTAAGTGAAGAGAACAGCATTCTTTTTGGAAAAGCAGAAAATCAGATAATTTCCGATGGTTCGCTTCAATATGAAATTGATTTTTCGCAAGGGCAAAAAACCGGTTTTTACTTCGATCAATCTGATAATAGATTTTTTATCGAAAAAATCACTTCGGGCAAAACGGTTTTAGACGCTTTTTGCAATTCCGGCGGATTCGGTTTACACGCTTTACAAGCGGGTGCAAACGAGGTTACGTTTGTTGATTCCTCTGCCGGCGAAATTGAAAAAGTAAAAAGAAATTACAACTTGAATAATTTAAACGGAAAAATCGAATATGTCACTTTCGATGTTTTTGATTTTTTAGAAAAAGAAGTCACCAACAAAAAGCGATTTGACGTGGTTTGTGTTGATCCTCCCGCGTTTGCCAAAAACAAAAAGACTCTGAAAACAGCGGAAAAGGGATATGAAAAACTGAACAGATTAGCTCTTCAATTAATTGACGATGGCGGTTATCTTGTAACTTCTTCATGTTCATTTCATCTAAAGAAGAGTGATTTTATTTCGGTGATTACAAGAGCAGCGTTAAAGGCGAATAAAACAATTCAGCTTATTCACTTTAGCGAAGCTTCGCTAGATCATCCGAAACTTCCTTCGATGGAAGAAACGTCTTATTTAAAATTTGCTGTTTTTAGAGTAATTGGGTAAAAAAATTTTTTAATATTTTTTGCAACATTTTTAATTTAGTGTTCGTCTAATCTTAAAATAAATCAGAATTTCAACTAATGAGGTGTCGAATTGGATATAACGGTTTTAAACGAAAAAATTAAAGAAGAGAGCGCTTTTGTTGATTTGTTAATGGTGGAGATCGGTAAGGTCATCGTTGGTCAAAAAGCGATGGTCGAACGATTGGTAATCGGATTGCTCGGTAATGGGCATATTCTGCTCGAAGGTGTTCCCGGATTGGCTAAAACGCTCGCTATCAAATCACTTGCTTCCGCGATGAAGGCAAAATTTCAACGCATTCAGTTTACGCCTGATCTGCTTCCGGCTGATATTATCGGTACGCAAATCTATAATCAGAAAGATGGGAATTTTTTCATTCGCAAAGGTCCTATCTTCTCAAATTTTATTTTAGCTGATGAAATTAACCGCGCTCCCGCCAAAGTTCAAAGCGCTCTGCTTGAAGCGATGCAGGAACGACAAGTAACGATTGGCGAAACAACATTTAAACTTGAAGAACCGTTTTTAGTTCTTGCAACTCAAAATCCAATTGAGCAGGAAGGAACGTATCCTCTACCGGAAGCGCAAGTTGATAGATTTATGCTGAAAGTGAAAATAACTTATCCGCAGAGAGACGAAGAAATTAAGATCATGCGGCAAAATGTTTCTGCCGTTGAGAATAAAATTAATCCGGTCGTTTCGTCCCAAGACATTTTAAAAGGAAGAGATCTTTTGCAGCAAATTTACATGGACGAGAAAATTGAGAAATATATTCTTGATATTGTTTTTGCGACTCGAACTCCAAAAGATTTTAATCTTGATAAACTAACAGATTTGATAAGTTACGGCGCCTCTCCAAGAGCTTCAATAAATTTAGCGATTGCAAGCCGCGCGATGGCTTTTATCAAGAGACGCGGTTACGTTATTCCGGAAGACGTTAGAACAATTGCTTACGATGTTTTACGCCACAGAATTGCAGTAACATACGAAGCCGAAGCTGAAGAAATTACTTCTGAAAATATTATTAGTGAAATCTTAAACAAGGTTGAAGTGCCTTAGTAGTATTTAATGAAAGCGTTGAAGATAATCAACTTACAACCAACAACGATCAAATAACAAACATGTTAACAAAAGAACTTCTAAAAAAAGTTAGACAAATAGAAATCCGCACCAGAGGATTGGTGAACCAGGTTTTTTCCGGTGAGTACCATTCGGTATTTAAAGGAATGGGAATGGAATTTTCGGAAGTTCGCGAATACCAAATTGGCGATGATGTTCGTAATATTGATTGGAACGTTTCGGCGCGGTTCGGACATCCGTTTATAAAAATATTTGAAGAAGAACGCGAACTTACGGTGATGCTGATTGTTGATTTAAGCGGTTCTCAATACTTCGGAAGCTCTGCTTCAACCAAACAGCAAATAGCCGCTGAGATAAGCGCCATCCTGGCTTTCTCTGCTTTGAAGAATAATGATAAAGTCGGACTAATTTTGTTCACCGATAAAATTGAAAAATTTATTCCGCCGAAAAAATCAAAGTCGCACACGCTGAGAATTATAAGCGAGCTTCTTTCTTTTTCACCTTCCGGCAAGGGAACAAATATTCGCGCTGCGCTTGAGTATTTTAATAAAGCAATAAAGAAAAGGAGCATCGCATTTCTCATTTCGGATTTTCAAGACACCGGTTTCGATAAGATTTTACGCATGGTTGGAAAGAAGCATGATTTTATCGGCATAACATTGATTGACGAGCGGGAACAAAAAATTCCGCCCATGGGATTAGTTCGTTTCGTCGATCCTGAAACCGGGAAAGAAAAAACATTGGACACAAGCGATGCGTCGTTTCAATTCTGGCTGCATCATCAAAGAGATAAATTCCGGGCGGAGCAGAATGCTCTTTTTGTTTCAAGTAAACTTGACGGCATCACAATTAACACAAAAGAATCATATATCAAACCATTGGTAAATTTTTTCAGAATGCGCGAGAAACGATGGTAAAGCGTGTCGGTTTAATTTTTATCTTTCTCTTTTTTGCTTCATTTACTTTTTCACAAGTGAAAAGCAAAGTCTCGGTAGATTCAACAAATTATTTGGTCGGCGACTACATCAACTATTTAGTTGAACTTTCAGCACCGAAGAATGTGGAATTCTTTTTCCCTTCAATTAAAGATTCATTGAACAAACTTGACTTTGTTGAACAACTACCGCTTCAGAAGAAAGAAGAAAATGGAAAGAACATATTCCTTTATCATTTTATTTTAACCGGTTTCGATTCAGGCGCTGCAACGATTCCTTCGTATTTAATTCCCTACAAAACTAAAAATGATACTGCGTTTTCAACTATAACGACCGACTCAATAAATCTTGTAATCCACACGCTTCCGGTTGATACCACCAAAGAAGCGCGGGATATTAAGGAGCCGATAGTTATTCCGTTCAATTGGCTGCAATTGTTATTATGGATATTGGGCATCGCTCTTGTTGTGGCGCTGCTTTATTTCGTTTACAAAAAATATTTCAAACGAAAAGAACACGATGAACAGATCAGTGAAGTTCAAGTTCCGCCATACGAAATTGCGTTAAACGCACTCGGTGAATTGGAGACGAAAAAACTTTGGCAGAGCGGAAAAGTGAAAGAATATCATACTGAAATTACAGAGATCATCCGCTCGTATTTTGAAAAGCGATTTTCTCTTCCGGCTTTGGAATTAACAACCGATGAAACACTTGAGGTTTTAAAGAGGAAAAGTGAAACTGCTGAGATAATCCCGCTAACAAAAGAATTTTTGCAAAATGCAGATATGGTGAAATTCGCAAAGTTTGTTCCGCTGAATGAAATTAATGAAGCGATGATAAAACAAGCAAGACAAATTGTTACTGTAACAATTCCTATTTCGAAACCGGAACAAAATAGGGAAGAACAGCATGTTTAATAGCGGAATTACTTTCGCATATCCCGTTGTGCTTTGGCTTTTACTGCTGCTGCCGCTGTTTGTGTTTCTTTACTATAAGAAGTTTAAAAATGTTGAACCGTCAATCGTCTATTCAAATGTAAATCTTTTTGAAAAGAGAAGGAGAAGTTGGAAAGAGAAATTTTCCGATACACCGCTCTTTTTACGATTGATCGTTTTCGTAGTATTGATTATCGCCCTTGCTCGTCCGCAAAGTTTTTCAAGCGGAGAAAATGTTTACACCGAAGGAATTGATGTTGTGCTTGTGCTTGATATTTCCGGCAGTATGCTCGCCGAAGATTTTAGACCAAACAGAATGGAAGCCGCAAAAAAAATTACACAGGAGTTTATCTCCGGAAGAACTTCGGATCAAATTGGTCTGGTGATTTTTTCACGCGATGCGTTCACACAATGTCCCTTAACAATTGATTATGCTGTGTTAAAAAATCTCCTTCAAGAAGTGAAGAGCGGAATGATTGAAGATGGTACAGCAATTGGTAACGCTATTGCCAACGGCGTAAACCGATTGAAAGATTCCAAAGCAAAAAGTAAAGTAATGATTCTTCTTACAGACGGCGTAAGCAATGCGGGAGAAGTTGATCCGTTAACCGCTGCGGATCTTGCAAAAAATTATGGAATAAGAGTTTACACAATCGGTATTGGAACCATGGGACAAGCGCCTTATCCGTTTCAAACGCCATTCGGTATTCGATATCAAATGGTTCCGGTTGAAATTGATGAAGCGGTGCTTCGTACAATTGCGCAAACCACGGACGGTAAATATTTCCGCGCGACCGGGAATAAAAAACTTGAAGAAATTTATCAAGCAATCGACAAACTTGAAAAAACAAAATTTGAAGTAACTTCATACAAGAACAAGAAAGAGCTCTATCTTCCCTGGCTTTGGAGCGGGCTAATCTTGCTGTTGGTTGAGTTAAGTTTATCAAAAACAATTTTTAGAAAACTGCCTTAAAGAAAAAGAAAACTTTTATGTTTCGATTTGCTCATCCGGAATATTTACAGATGCTCTACCTTTTACCGGTATTAGTGGTATTCTATTTCTTTTATTTAAAGAAGAAGAAATCACAATTAAAGAAATTTGCCGATGAGCGAATCCATGAAGTTTTATTCGGGATAAAAAGTTTTTACAAGGAATCGATCAAATTTGGATTTATACTTTTTACAATTGCATTACTAATACTTTCTTTAGCTCGTCCGCAAATAGGGAACCGTGTAGAAGAAGTGAAACAAATCGGTATCGATGTTTTTATTCTTCTCGATGTTTCCGCAAGCATGAAAGCCGAAGATTTGAAACCGAGCAGATTGGAAAAAGCTAAAAATGAAATCGCCACGTTAATTAGAAAACTGCAGGGCGACAGAATCGGCTTAATCATTTTTGCCGGCGACGCCTATGTGCAGTTTCCGCTCACAACAGATTATTCAGCCGCAAATCTTTTTCTCTCAACGGTTGATGTGAACTCAATTCCACAGCAGGGAACAGCGATTGCGTCGGCGATTAATCTTGCCGCAAAATCTTTTGATCCCAAAGCGGCGACGAAAAAAGTTATGGTTATCATCACTGATGGTGAAGACCATGAAGGAGATATTGACAGCGCTGTAAAAGATGCAGCCGATAAAGAAATTTTAGTTTACACAATCGGAATGGGTTCTCCATCCGGCGCACCGATTCCGGTTTACGACAGTAATAATAACCGGGTTGGATTTAAACAAGATGCGAACGGTTCAACCGTTTTGACCAAACTTAATGAGACAACACTTCAGCAAATTGCGTCTAAAGGCGGCGGTAAATATTATTTGTCTTCAAGTTACCAGAATGAGCTGGATTTAATTTATAAAGACTTATCATCGCTTGAAAAATCTGAATACGGCTCAAAGAGAATAACAGATTATGATGATAAGTATTTTTATTTCCTGATTCCGGCGTTGTTGTTTTTGGTAATTGAATTATTCCTTACGGAACGGAAATCGAAATTATTAATGCAAATATTAAAACGAAATGTATAAATGAACGTTGCTCCCTTAAAATATTATTTTGTAGTTGTGCTTTTGGTCTTATTAGCCGGAAACGGATTAACCCAATCGCTTCGTTCTTTAAATAACGATGGTGTAGAGCAGTTTAATCAGAAAAAGTTTGGTGATTCTGAAATAAATTTCCGGAAAGGAATTGAAAAGGATTCTTCAGCATCGATTCCCTATTTTAATTTGGGAGACGCTTATTACAAACAGAAGAAATATGACGAAGCGATGAAAGCTTATCAGACCGCTCTCTCAAAAACAAAAGATAAAGAGTTGAAAGGGAAGGCGCTGTATAACATCGGGAATAGTTTACTTGATGACAATAAATTAAAAGAAAGTATTGAAGCTTATAAAAATTCGCTTAAGATGAATCCCAAAGACGAAGAGGCGAAGTACAATTTATCCTACGCGCTGAAAAAATTGAGAGAAGAAGAAAATCAGAAGAAGCGGGATAAGAAAGACGATAAGAAAGACGACAAGAATAAAAAAGATCAGGATAAGAACAAGAAGGACGATCAGAAGAACAAAGACGACAAGAATAAAGATAAAAAAGATCAGCAAAATCAAAATAAAGATGATAAAAAAGATCAAGATAAAAAACAGCAGCAACAGCAGCAGAATCAGAAACCGAAAATCTCCAAGGAGCAGGCTGAACAAATCTTGAACGCGCTTAAAGACAATGAAAAAAACATGCAGAAGAAATTACGAAAGAAAGTCGGTGAGCATGTTAAAGTTGAAAAAGATTGGTGATGAAGAAGTTACAAGTTGAAAGT
>JAVHOS010000336.1:20183-25901 GCA_036170205.1 Ignavibacteriaceae bacterium
AAAGTAGAAAGTTGAAAGTAGAAAGTAGAAAAATAAAAGCAGTTAGTAAGAATATAGCTTTAGCGGCAATATTTTTTGCCCTATTACTCTTTTCCGCAAAAAGTTTCGGTCAATCTTTTACGGCTGCCGCCGGCAGCACAAAAGTAGGGGAAGGAGAACAGTTTGAAGTTTCATTTACCTATTCAGGAGCAGATATTAATGCAGTAGGAAATTTCCAGGCTCCGAACTTCAAAGATTTTCTTGTACTTTCCGGACCGAATCAATCATCAAACATGCAGATAATTAACGGCGCGGTTTCAGGTTCACGCTCATTCACTTATTATTTGCAGCCTCGTTCTATCGGTAAATTTACCGTTGGCAGCGCTGCAATTTCTGTTAAAGGGCAGAGTCTAAAATCTGCTCCTCTTACAATTGAAGTTGTAAAAGGAAGCGGCAAGCAACAAGCAGCAAAACAATCAAGCGGGCAAAATGTTTCCACAAAAGAAATAGGAGATAATGTTTTTATTCGTGCAATTGTTGATCGAAACTCCGTTTATCAAGGTGAACAGGTAACAGTTACTTATAAATTATATACCCGATTAAATATTCAATCGCCTCAAATTTCTAAGCTTCCGTCGTATCAAGGTTTTTGGTCTGAAGAAATTGAAACCTCAAATCAAATTTCTTTTTCAAGAGAAAATTACGAAGGGAAATTGTTTAGTGTTGCTGTTTTGAAAAAAGCGGCACTATTTCCTACGCAGACGGGAGAATTATCTGTAACTCCATTTGAGTTAAAAATTCCGGTGCTTATCCAGCGGAAACGAAAATCAAACAATCCGTTTGATGATTTTTTTGATGACCCGTTTTTCGGCAGAACTGAATCTGTTGAGTACACCGCGAAATCAAACACAGTGAAAATAAAAGTTTTACCGCTTCCTCAAACTTCGCTGCCTTCATTTACCGGTGCGGTTGGTGATTATTCGCTGCAAACCTCAATCGATAAAAAAAATGTAAAACAGAATGAACCTATAACCCTTAAAGTGATGTTGAGCGGTGAAGGAAATATCAACTTGCTTGATATGCCGGAATTGCAAATCCCAAATGGTTTTGAAAAATACGAACCAAAGATTTCAGCCAATGTTTCAAGGGGCGGATTGATCAACGGGAAAAAAAGTTTTGAGATGTTGATCATTCCCCGGGTTTCGGGATCGTTTGAAATTCCCCCCATGCACTTTACTTTTTTTAATCCGAAAAAGAAAACATATCAAACAGCTTCTTCGCCATCATACAACATTACGGTTGAGCAGGGAAGCGCCGAATACACGGGCGGCGGGAGCGGTTTATCAAAAGAAGAAATTAAATTGCTCGGGCAGGATATCCGGTTTATTAAAAATAATTTCACTGATTTAACACCCAAAAATAATGAAAGCGAAGACTCAACGATTTTAGATTTCAGCCTTTATTCATTACCGTTGCTTGGACTTATCGGTTTCCTCTTTTGGAAACAAAAAAAAGAAAAACTTTCCGGGAATATTATGCTGCTGAAGAATTTACGCGCTGAAAAAATAGCCAAAGCGCGGTTGAAAACTGCCGCAAAATATTTGAAAGAGAAAAACGACTCACTCTTCTTTACCGAAATATCTCAAGCAATTTTTGGTTACCTTGAAGATAAACTCTCAATTAATAAAGCTGATTTTACAGTCGAATCCGCAATTACCAAACTACATGCAAACGGAGCTGATGAAAATTTAATAAGCGAACTGAAACAAATTCTTGATAAATGCGAGTTCATCCGTTTCGCTCCATCACAAAATATTTTGGAAGATATGAATCTACTTTTCAAGCGCACTGCTACACTCATCGCATTACTTGAAGAAAAAATTTCTGTTAGGGGAGTTACAAAATGAAAAAATATATTTATCTCCTTCTTGTAATTTTTACCTCTGTTGGTTTTTCTCAAACTTTTCAAAAAGAATTGATCGGAGCAAATCAATTGTATAAATCGGGGAATTATAAAGAAGCTATAACTGTGTACGAAACGGTGATTCATCAAGGTTATCATGGCGCTTCACTTTATTATAATTTAGGAAATGCTTACTACCGATCGGGTCAATTCGGAATGGCAATATTGTGTTACGAAAAAGCCTCGCAGATCACTCCGGGAGACGAAGATGTTCAGCATAATTTGGCAATTGCCAATTCGAAGATTGTTGATAAAGTTGACGTTGTGCCAAAATTCTTTTTATTCAGTTGGTGGGAAGCGTTTGAAAATCTTTTTCATCCGCAAGGCTGGAAGAGATTTATGTTCGCGGTTTACTTGCTCTTAATTTTTACCATCGGAATATTTTTTACCGCCAAGAAAGCTTCGGTTAAAAAATATTCTTTTTTCGGCGGGGTTTCGATCCTCTTTATTTTTATTCTTAGTGTGGTGTTATTTCAAACCAAGCAGCATCAATTAGAATATTATAAATACGGAATAGTCCTTGATCAAATTGTAAATGTAAAATCTTCTCCGGATACAAAAAGTTCCGACGCATTTATTCTGCACGAAGGAATTAAAGTTAAAGTTGAAGATAAATTAGAAGGATGGAACAAGATTCGGCTTTCGGATGGAAAGATCGGCTGGCTTGAGACTTCAACGATTGGGATAATTTAGCGCCCAATTTTTGTTCTTGTTTTTTAAAATTTGTTCCTTAAATTGGTTTGCCCAAAATAATCAATTAAAGTTTTATTTATTATGTACAAAAGAAAGGTGTTACTGTGAAAAGTATTGTATTAAGTCTTGTGTTTTTATTCGTGGTTTCGTTAGGTGTTCAGGCGCAATCAACTCCTCAGAAGAAAGAAAAACCTGCAACCACCGTTACCGGTACTGAAAAATCAAAAACAGAAAAAGTTAAAATGGGAAAAAAATCAGCAAAAAAATCTTGCACCGATGCAAAAGAAAAAGGCTGCTGCGGCGATGCTGAAGCCGGTTGTGCCGATAAAAAATAAATTCAAATTTGGTTCCACCGTTGCGGGTGGAACCATTCTTTTTTCTTTTTGCAATCCTTTCCACCTCTCTTTATCTTTCAACTATGAATTCAAAAAAATATAACAATACAAAATTGGCGTTGAACATCGGTGAAACCGTTTTAACCTTTCTTTTACTCTTCATTTTTGTTAAAACCGGATTGAGCTTATCATTGGAAAATTATTTAGCCGGTTTTACTCAGAACGATTATTTCCTTTTCTTCCTTTATATAGGTTTTTCCGGAATTTGTTTTGCACTCCTTTTTTCTCCTTTTTCCTTTTACAGCGGATTTATTTTAGAGCACAAATACAAACTTTCAAATCAATCATTCATTCAATGGATTTGGGAAGGAACAAAAGGAATTTTGGTTTCACTTGTAATTGGGCTGCCGATTATGTTTTTCTTTTTTTATGTACTGCGGCAATTTGGCGAAAACTGGTGGCTGCCGTTCGCGGTTTTTCTTTTTATCGTTTCGGTTGTTTTGGCGCGGATCGTCCCGGTTTTTATTCTTCCTATTTTTTACAAGATTGATCCGCTTGAAAATGAAGAATTGAAAGAGAGGATTGTTCGGCTTGCAGACATAGCCAAAATGAAAATCGAAAATGTCTATTCGTTCAACATGAGCAAAACAACTAAAAAAGCGAATGCTGCTTTTACCGGACTTGGAAAATCAAAGCGTGTTCTGCTTGCCGATACGCTGCTTGAAAATTATTCCTTCGATGAAGTTGAGACCGTATTGGCGCATGAATTCGGTCATTACAAAAAGAAACACATTATAAAAAATCTTTTGCTCGGCGCTTTCTTCAGCTTTCTAACTTTATTTTTGATCGCAAAACTCTATACATTTTCACTACCTTTCTTCAATGCAGAAAAGCCAACTCAGATTTACGCGTTACCCGTTCTGGCGCTTTGGGGAATGTTGATTTCATTGTTGATTCAACCTCTCTCAAATATCATCTCACGCAAGTTTGAATACGAAGCCGACGAATTTGCAATTGCCACAACCGGTAAACACGAAGCGTTTCTGCAAACGCTTGATAAACTGACCGAGCAAAATTTAGGTGATAAAGAACCGCATCCCTTTGTCGAGTGGTTTTTTTATAGTCATCCCTCTATCAAAAAAAGACGAGGCGCTATCCTTTCATTTGTAAATAATAACGATGAGAAAATATGATTACATACATTAAGCTTTTCCTGGTTACGATACTTCTTATCATTTGTTCAACGCTTGCAATGATCAGTGCGATTTTGGATAGAAGTAGCCGAACATATTTTTGGATTTCACGCCTTTTGTCCTACGGAGGTCTTTTTTTAAGTGGAATAAAACTTACGACGAGCGGATTAGAAAATTTTGATAAATCGAAACCGCATGTTTACGTTTCAAATCATTCGAGCATGTACGATATTTTAGCTATGCAGGCATCATTCCCCGACGATGCAGTAATGATCTTCAAAAAAGAACTTGCGAGAATTCCCATCTTTGGCTGGGCGCTGCAACTGGGTCCTTACATTGTTATTAATAGACAGAAAGCCGACAAGGCGATGGAGAGTTTGGATCGCGCAAAAAAAACTATCGTTGATAGAGGAATATCGGTACTCGTTTTTGCCGAAGGAACGAGAAGCAAAACCGGTGATGTTCAACCTTTTAAACGCGGCGCGTTCTATTTGGCTTCGCGAGTTGGTTATCCGATCGTGCCGGTTTCGATCAGTGGAACCGCGGCGATTATGCCGAAGGGAAAACTTCGGATAAATCCGGGAACGATTCATGTGCATTATGATAAAGCGATTGAGACAGGAAATATGAACGGCAGACAGGACGAAAAAGATTTAATGGAAAAAGTGAGACAAATTATTATTGAAAATAAAAAGGATTAACCGATGGCAGTTACTAAACAGGAAGTTGAAAAAATTGCCGAGTTAGCTCGACTTGAATTTAACGAAAGTGAAATTGAGCATTTAACCAAAGATATGAATCAAATCCTTCATCATATGGATAAGCTGAACGAACTTGATACTTTAAACGTTGAACCGCTTTCACATCCCATTGAAGTTAAAAATGTTTTTCGCGAAGATGAGTTAAAGTCTTCAACTAAAAGAGAAGACGCTTTGAAAAACGCTCCTGATAAAGATGACGAATTTTTCAAAGTCCCGAAAGTAATCGGGTAATATGATAGTAGGAATTATTCCGGCGCGGTTTTCTTCAACAAGGCTCTACGGCAAACCGCTCGCGATGATAGGCGATAAACCGATGATTCAACACACTTTTGAGTCTGCTTCAAAATCAAATCTGCTTCATAAAATTATTATTGCTGTTGATGATGAAAGAGTAGCCGACGCTGCAAAATCTTTCGGCGCTGATGTAATGATGACTCCAAAAGAAATTGCAACCGGTTCCGACCGCATCGCGTTTGTTGCAAAAAAAATTCCATCTGCGGAAATAATTGTGAACATCCAGGGAGACGAACCATTTATTCCCGGAAGAATGATAGACGAAGCAATAGAACCATTGTTATTTGATCATGATATTATGGTCTCAACTCTGGCAAAAAGAATTACATCTCTCGCCGAATTAAAATCTTCTTCGGTGGTTAAAGTTGTTTTCGATTATCAAAGTTTTGCTTTATACTTTTCCCGTTCGCCAATTCCCTTTGTACGTGATGCTGCAAATTTAGCAGAAGGTTTGAAGATGGTGGAGATGTTTAAACACGTCGGGTTGTATGTTTACCGCA
>JAVHOS010000336.1:26001-27892 GCA_036170205.1 Ignavibacteriaceae bacterium
TGAAAACGCAGATCATTCCCCAAAGAATTTCGTTGGCGAATATTCCAACGCCAATTCAAAAAATATCTTTTGAAGGAAAATCATTTTATTTGAAGCGGGATGATTTTACGGGAATGGAAACATCAGGGAATAAGATCCGCAAACTCGAGTATCTCCTTTATCAAGCGAAAAGAGAAAAAGCCGATTACGTTTTTACCTGCGGCGGGGAACAGTCAAACCACGCTCGTGCAACAGCTTTTGCGGCGGCTTCAATTGGAATGAAAAGTAAATTATTTCTCTGGGGAAAAAATTCTTCCAGCGCTGACGGGAATTTATTCCTTGATAAAATGGTGAGAAGCGAGCTTCGTTTTCTTTCTAAAAAAGAATTTGCTGATTCAAATAAAATTATGGAAGAAGAAAAAATTGTATCGGAGAAAAAAGGGGGAAAGGTTTTTCTTATTCCTGAGGGAGGTTCTTCTTCGCTTGGTATCTGGGGCTACATTCACGCTATTGAAGAAATGCAAAATCAAAATATTTTTAAATATTGCAATTCAATCTTAACTGCATCAGGTTCCGGTGGAACTACTGCCGGGTTGCTGGTAGGCTCACTTTTATTTAAACAGAATCTGAAAATTTTCGCCGTAAATGTGCTTTACCCGAAAGAAGAAATCAGAAATAAAATTATCACTCTTGCAGAACAAGCGATCAAGGATTATCGATTGCCGATAAAACTTGACGAGAAGCGATTGGAGATTCTGGACGGCTATTCGCAAGAAGGATATAAACACATTAGCGATGATAAACTTTCTCTCATCAAAAAGTTTACTCGTTCAACCGGAATTATTTTTGACCCAACTTACACGGGAAAAGCTTTTAAAGGGTACCACGATAATTTTCTATCCGGTAAAACTTCAAAAACCTTATTCATCCATACCGGCGGTTTGTACGGAGTTTTTTCTAAAAGGAAGAAATATTTGTTAAATTTTGAAGAAAAAATTTAGTCTTTATGAAGTGTATCTTTTGTGATATCGTGGAAAGAAAAGAAAAAGCAGAAATTCTGTTTGAAGATGAAAAAATAATTTCCTTCCTTGATATTAATCCTTTTAATGTTGGGCACTCACTTGTAATTCCCAAAACCCATTACGAAAATTTTCTTGAAGTTCCCGACGAACTTTATGAGGGAATGTTTTCTGTTGTAAAACTTGTTACAAACGGAGTGGTTAACGGGCTTCGATCCGATGGATACAACATTTTATCAAACAACGGAAGGGCTGCGGGGCAATCGGTTTTTCATTGTCATTTTCATATTATTCCCCGTTTTGCAACTGATGGTTACAAGTTTAAAATGGATTTGAAAAAATATGGCAACGGCGAAATGAATATGATCGCGGAAAAAATTAAATCAGCTATACCTTTTTAATCGGAGTTTATTTTATGGAAAGAAAGATCAGAGTGTTAATTGCAAAAGCGGGACTTGACGGTCACGACCGCGGAGCAAAAGTTATTGCCGCTGCATTACGCGATGCCGGAATGGAAGTTATTTACACCGGTTTGCGGCAAACGCCTGAAATGATAGTTGAAGCCGCTTTGCAAGAAGATGTTGACGCTATCGGCATCTCAATCCTCTCTGGCGCGCACATGACGATCTTTCCCAAAATTCTCACGATGATGAAAGAAAAAGGGATGGATGATGTCCTTTTAACCGGCGGCGGAATTATTCCCGAAGAAGATATTAAAAAATTAAAAGAACTCGGCGTTGGTGAGTTGTTCACGCCGGGCGCGACTACAACCGCAACGATAGATTACATTAAAAATTGGGTTGCTAAAAATCCAAGATTGTAAATTTCAATGTGGAGATCCTATGAAAACTTTATTTGTGCTCTTTTCAGTTTTTGTTCTTTCGTGTTCACTT
>JAVHOS010000337.1:0-1523 GCA_036170205.1 Ignavibacteriaceae bacterium
AATGCTTTTGCACGGTGACTGATTTTATTCTTCTCTTCTATTGACAATTCTCCATTTGTAACGGAAAAACCTTCGGCGATAAATAATGGATCGTATCCAAATCCATTTATTCCGCGCGGTTCGTGAATTATCTTTCCTTCCATCACATCTTCCGAAGAAATATAAGTTTCTCCATCATAAAAAACCGCGGAGCAGACGAACTTTGCCAAATGTGGTTCGGTAACATGAGAAAGTTTTTCTAAAAGTAATTTATTGTTCGCTTCATCGGTCGCATTTTCGCATGCATATCTTGCGGAAAAAACTCCAGGCTCACCATTTAATTGATCGACGGAAAGTCCGGAGTCGTCCGCAATCGTCGGAATTTTGAAAAGCTTATAAACCGTTTCAGCCTTTATTTTCGCATTCTCCGCAAAGGTAGCACCGTCTTCAACTATTTCAGGAATATTGGGAAAATCGGCAAGGGATAAAATCGTAAAAGTCGTTTCTGAAAAAACTTTTCGTACTTCTTTTAATTTACCTTTGTTTGTAGTTGCAAAAAGTAATTTCATTTATCTTTTTCTTCAGTCTCTGCTTTTTCATTTTTTTTCAAATCAAACAATTCATCCATAACATCAAACGCATAGCGAAGATGCGGAATTACAATTGAACCGCCAACCACCAGCGCAATATTGAATGATTCCATCAGTTCATCTCTTGTCGCTCCCTCGTAAATCGAACGGTCGATATGATAAAAGATACAGTCATTGCATCGCAAAACCATTGACGCTACAAGTCCCATCAATTCTTTTGTTTTTGAAGGCAACGCGCCTTTCACATACGCTTTGTTGTCGAGAGCAAAAAATTTGTTGTAATCCCGGAAACCGGAATTCAGAATTTTCTCATTCATTTCCAGGCGATAAGCTCTGGTCTCTGACACTGATTTATTTTTCATTTAAACCTCATGCTGTTTTTAATTCTTTCTTTAAATGATTTCCCGTTAAACTTTTCTTCACTTTAACAATCTGCTCCGGAGTTCCTTCGGCTATTATTTCACCGCCAAATTCCCCGCCGCCGGGACCAAGATCAATTATCCAATCTGCTGTTTTAATAACATCAAGATTGTGTTCAATGATGATAACCGTATTTCCTTTATCAACAAGTTTGTTTAAAACATGCAACAAAACGCGCACGTCTTCAAAATGCAAACCGGTTGTTGGTTCGTCTAAAATATACAAGGTTTTGCCGGTACTTACTTTGCTTAATTCCGCTGCAAGTTTTACGCGCTGCGCTTCTCCGCCGGAAAGTGTAGTGGCTTGCTGCCCAAGTTTTATATAGCCCAAACCAACATCGTGCAGCGCTTTAATTTTTCTGTTGATGCGCGGTAAATCTTCAAAAAGATCAAGCGCGTCGTCAACCGTCATTTCAAGCACATCAGCGATAGATTTGGTTTTGTACAGAACTTCCAGCGTTTCCCGGTTGTATCTCTTGCCGTGACAAACTTCGCAAGTAACATAAACATCAGGTAAAAAATTCATTTCAATTTT
>JAVHOS010000338.1:0-1517 GCA_036170205.1 Ignavibacteriaceae bacterium
TCAATTGCTTTTTTCTTTTCTGTTAAATCGAAAATTGGTCTGAGCAATTGGTTTAACTGATTTGGTTCGATGCGGAGAAGAGCTTCTTCTTTATCGATCAATTTTTCTTTAACCATATCAACCGCCATTTTAACGGCGGCAAATCCGGTTCTCTTACCAACGCGGCATTGAAGCATCCACAATTTACCTTGTTGAATGGTGAACTCGATATCCATCATATCTTTGTAATGTTTTTCAAGCGTTAATCTGATGGCGTCAAGCTCGCGATAGAGTCTTGCGTTATCTTTTTTTAATTCAGCAATGGGAAGAGGAGTTCTGATTCCGGCTACTACGTCTTCGCCTTGAGCGTTAAAAAGATATTCACCATAGAAAAGATTTGTTCCAGCGGCAGGATCGCGTGTAAAAGCAACACCTGTACCGGAATCTTCACCCATATTTCCGAATACCATTGATTGTACATTTACTGCCGTTCCCCATGATTCAGGAATTGCATTTAGTTTTCTGTAAACAATCGCTCTGTCGTTCATCCATGAGCTGAACACCGCGCCAACCGCGCCCCAGAGTTGTTCTTCAGGATTTTCCGGGAAGGTATGTCCGGTTTTCTTTTTGATCTCCGCTTTGAATTCAGCAACCAATTCTTTTAAATCATCGGCTGTTAATTCGGTATCAAGCTTAACTCCACGACTTTCTTTTTTGGCATCGAGAATTACTTCAAACGGATCGTGTTCGTGTTTGTCAACCGGTTTTAATCCAAGTACAACATCGCCGTACATTTGAACGAATCTTCTGTAAGAGTCGTAAACGAAGCGAGGATTATTTGTTTTCTTGATTAACGCGGCAACGGTTGTGTCGTTCAAACCAAGATTGAGGATCGTGTCCATCATTCCCGGCATAGAAGCGCGAGCGCCGGAGCGAACTGAAACGAGCAGCGGATTTGTTGATGATCCGAAAGTCGCTTTCATTTCTTGTTCAACTTTTGAAAGAGCTTTTTTAACTTGCTCTTTTAATTCTTTCGGATAAGAATTTTTGTTTTCGTAGTACTGAGTACAAACTTCTGTGGTAATTGTAAAGCCTGCGGGAACCGGCAAACCGATGTTCACCATTTCCGCAAGGTTAGCGCCTTTACCGCCGAGCAACGCTTTCATTTCTGCTTTTCCATCGGCTTTCTTTCCGCCGAAGAAATAGACGTACTGGTTTTTTTTTGATTTAGCCATAAGTAGGAAATCTCCTATGTTTATTTGTTATTCTTTTTTAGATACTTTGAACCGTTAAGTATCAATTGATTATTTCTTTTTTGGTTCACTAAGTTTTTTGAAAATTTCATTTGTAAATTCTTTTTCGTCATCAAATTGTAATTCTATTTTAAGATAAAAGATGTCGATGTCGTCAAGTTCTTTTTTGTACTGCATCAGTTTTACCGCGTCTTTCTGCGTGGTAACTACCGAGTGAACATTCGCAGCGTAAAACTGTTTCCGGATATTTTGAATGTCTTCCGGCGTATAAAATTTATGATCGCG
>JAVHOS010000339.1:0-1231 GCA_036170205.1 Ignavibacteriaceae bacterium
ACAATTCTCGTTCCGGCAGAAGGATTAAGCAATTGGGTAGATTCAGTAATGATTGCTTCCTTGCCGCCATTCTTGATAAAAGAAATTGCAGCTTGAATTTTCGGTCCCATACTACCCGAACCAAACTCACCGGCTTTTAAATATTTCGTTGCTTGACGCACAGAAAGTTTATCAAGTTCTTTTGCATTCGGTTTTTGAAAATTGATTGATACTTTTGCCACATCAGTTAAAATGAAGAAAGCGTCAGCGCCAATTTGGTTTGCCAGCAAGGCAGAAGCTAAATCTTTATCGATCACTGCATCAACGCCGTGAAGACTGCCGTTATTCCCAACAACGGGAATTCCGCCGCCACCTGCAGCAATTACAATATTTCCCTTCCTCGCCAACGCTTCAACAATTTCTTTATTAACAATTCTTTTCGGTTGAGGCGAAGCGACAACTCTTCTCCAGCCTCTCTTACGCGCATCTTCCTTGAAGACCCAATTATTTGCTTTCGAAAGGAGTTCAGCTTCTTCTTTTAAAAAGAATTTTCCAACCGGTTTTGTTGGATTCTGAAATGCCGGATCATCTTTATCAACTAAAACTTGAGTAACAAGCGTAACGACATTTCGTTTAACTTTTTTCTCGTTAAGAATATTTAGTATCTGCCGTTCAATCATGTAACCGATTCCTCCCTGGGAATCGGCTACACAAATATCAAGCGGCATTTTCGGAATTTTGTATGAATCGTATCCCGCTTCGTTCCGCAAAAGAATATTTCCTACTTGAGGACCGTTGCCGTGTGTAATAACAAGGTTATATTGTTTCAGCAATTCAGTTAAGAAGTTGCATGTTCTGTAAGTATTATCTTCCTGCTCGTTAATCGTTCCAATCTGACTTCCTTTTAACAAAGCATTTCCGCCGAGAGCTACTACGGCAATTTTTTTCATAAGAATCCTTTTTGCTTCAGAATTTTTTCTATGGTGATGTCCCCAATTTCCTGCAGATCATATTGAACGCGCGTTGACGGTTTATTTATTTTCAATAATCGGCCAAGATCAATTGGCGTTCCGATGATTACCGAATCGCAATCCGTTGCGTTAATCGTTTCTTCCAAATCTTTTATTTGTTCATCGCTGTAACCCATCGCCGGTAGCAATATTCCAATCTTTGGGTATTTTTTGAATGTTGCAGTAATTGAGTTTACCGTGTAGGGACGCGGATCAACTAACTCTTTAGCGCCGTAATTCCA
>JAVHOS010000339.1:1331-33455 GCA_036170205.1 Ignavibacteriaceae bacterium
ACAACGGTGAATGTTAAATCGGAATGATAGAACGGGAAATCATTATTCCCGCCATCCCAAACGATGATGTCGGCTTCTTTTTCGGCTTGACGAACGATCGCCTCATAATCAACTCCGGAATAAATAACTCCGCCACTAACGATATGCGGTTCGTATTCCTCAATTTCTTCAATCGTACATTTATGTAATTTCAAATCTTCAATTGATCCGAAGCGTTGAACCTTTTGTTTCACCAGATCACCGTAAGGCATTGGATGGCGGATGGCGACAACTTTCTTTCCGGCTTCTCTTAACATCGTTACAATTTTTCTTGATGTTTGCGATTTACCGCTTCCGGTACGCACTGCAATAATTGAAATAATCGGCTTCGTACTTTTGACCATTGTTTCTTCTGCGCCGAGCAACCTGAACGAAACTCCGGCTGCGTTTACGATGGAAGCTTTCGTCATGACATATTCGAATGGAACATCCGAGTAAGCAAAAACAACTTCATGCACATTGAACTTTTTAATCAGATTCTCGAGTTCGGATTCGTCATATATCTTTATACCTTTTGGATATAATTTTCCGGCAAGTTCTGCGGGATACATGCGATCATTAATGTTGGGTATTTGTGTTGCTGTAAATGCAACCACATTATAGTCTTCGTTGTCTCTGTAAAAGACATTGAAGTTGTGGAAATCACGTCCTGCGGCACCCATGATGAGGACATTTTTCTTTTCCATAGAGGGTCCTTTTTTTTGTTATTCTACTGTTACGCTTTTGGCTAAATTCCTTGGTTGGTCAACGTTTAGACCTTTTTTCATAGCTATGTGGTAAGCTAATAATTGAAGAGGAATAACGGACAGAATAGGCATTAACATCCTGATGGTTTCAGGAATTTTAATTACATAATCGGCTAAGCGGTCAATGTCATCATCACCTTCCGTAGCGATGGCAATAACTTTTCCTTTGCGCGCTTTTATTTCCTCAATGTTGGAAATAATTTTGTCGTACGTTGAATCTTTCGGCGCAATAAATACAACGGGCATATTCTCATCAACTAAAGCAATTGGACCATGTTTCATTTCTGCTGCGGGATAACCTTCAGCATGAATGTAGGAAATCTCTTTTAGTTTTAGAGCGCCTTCCAGCGCTACCGGAAAGTTGTAACCTCGACCAAGATATAAAAAGTTTTTGGCATTTTTAAATTCTTCGGCGATCACTTCAATTTGTTTTTCAAGTTGAAGGATCTTTTTAATTTTTCCGGGAATAGTTTGAAATTCTTCAACCATTTTTTTCCCATCAATCAAACTCATATCTTTTCTACGCGCAAGCAGTAAAGTGATTAACGCAAATACAGAAAGCTGTGCGGTAAAAGCTTTTGTTGATGCGACACCAATTTCCGGTCCGGCATGAATATAAACCCCGGCATCACTATCTCTTGCAATTGAACTACCGACGGCATTACAAATTCCAACAACGAGCGCACCTTTACGTTTAGCTTCTTTCATTGCTGCAAGTGTATCGGCAGTTTCACCGGATTGAGAAATAAAAAAGATTGTGTCATCAGGATGAATAATCGGATTGCGGTATCTGAACTCGGATGCATATTCAACTTCCGTTGGAATGCGTAAATACTGCTCGAACATGTACTCGCCCACCATTCCCGAATGCCAGGAAGTTCCACATGCACAAATGATGAAGCGTTTAGAATTTGCGATTCTATTTAAAACCGATTCGAGTCCGCCAAGTTTTGAAGTGCCGTCATCATGAACAAGTCTTCCACGCATTGAATTAAGAACTGATTCAGGCTGTTCCATAATTTCTTTTAGCATGAAAGTAGAATAACCGCCTTTATCGATTTGTTCAATCGACATGGTGACTTCAATTATTTCTTTTTGGATTTCTTCGTCTTCAATATTTTTTGTACGGAAATGATCTTTATAAACTTCAGCTATTTCCCCATCTTCCAGATAAACAACTTGTTTAGTGTGTGCAATCAACGCGGAAACATCAGATGCAACAAAGTTTTCATTTTCACCAATACCAAGTACAAGCGGAGAACCTTTTCTTGCAACGACAATTTTATCCGGCTCATTACTTGATAAAACCGCCAGCCCATAAGTTCCTTCAACTTCATTTAAGGCACGGCGAACAGCGCTGAACAGCGGAGAACCTTTTTTCAAAAAGCTGTCTATTAAATGAACTAAAACTTCCGTATCGGTTTCACTATTGAACTGATAACCATTACCGATGAGAATTTTTTTTAGCGGTTGATAATTTTCAATAATTCCGTTGTGGATTACAAGAAGAGTTTTTTCTTTATTGAAATGAGGATGAGCGTTGGTTTCATTGGGTATCCCGTGCGTTGCCCAGCGAGTATGACCAATCCCAATGTTTGAGTCGTGGTTATTCCCATTAATTTTTTCTTCAAGCAGCGCAACTTTTCCCTTATTCTTTACGATGTTCAATTTTCCATCGGAGAAAAAGCCCAATCCGGCGGAATCATATCCCCTATACTCTAACCGTTTAAGTCCTTCAATTAATATCGGAATTGCATTTCTGTTACCGATATAGCCAACTATGCCGCACATTTTATCCTCATAATTAATGATCTAAAATTAAGGATTTTCTAGGTTAGGAAGAAACGGCATTTTACTCCATTTTCACAAACTTGGAGGTTGCAGTAATTGTCTTATCGTTAAATTTTGCAATCACTTTATAAAGATATACTCCGTTCGCAATCGGATCGCCGTCTTGATCTTTTCCATCCCACAAAATTTTGTTAAAGCCGACAGAATAGTCTGCTACTGGCGGTTTAATTTCTTTGATCAACCTTCCTGCAATGGTAAATATCCGGATGGTGATTTCATCCGGTTTTAGAAGTCCGCGCAGTTCAAAAGTGAAATGCGTTTGTGAAGCAAATGGATTGGGATAATTATAAACATAAGCCAGATCGTTATCGGTGTAAGTATAGAAGACCGTTCTCTTAACCGAAGCATCAAAATAATTTCCGCTGGAGTCTTTAGCAAAAACATCGAGAGAGTGTTCCCCTTGTTTAAGGGTCTGTTGTTTCCATTTAAGGATCGTTTGATTGTCGGGATAGGGAATTATAGAGTCACGAATATTTGATACATCAAGAGGCGCATTGTCAATCGAAATCGAAAAATTATTTTTATTGATCGGCAGCGGTGAATTATCTTTTAAGGATACCTCAATCTCCGGTTCTTTCGATACGATATCACCGTCAATAATTTCCCTACCATCAATCAAAACTTTAAGTTTAGGCCGCAGGGTATCATAATTGATAAAGAATTTTTTTTCGATAAAGTTATTGAACGAGTATGTTTCTGATTCGTTTGGTTTTAATTCAACTTTAATCTTGTGTTGATCACCAATCTTGGCAGTCTCCAACATTGAACTGAATGTTATAGAAGAATCAGCTTTGAGTTTAGTTTTATTGCTGTAAAATGGCAGCTTTGCATCATCAAGATAACATGCGACTTGAAAAGTATCCGAGGCAGTAGCACCAATATTCTGCGGAGTTAACCTGAACTCCAATGGAAACCCTTGCAGAAGAGTATCGGCACTAAACTCCAATCCATTTTTAGCAATGGAAAGTTCAGTCGGCGGCGTAAAACTCCAACCGATTTTCGATATTTTAAATGCATCCCCAGAAGTAGTGGAGGTATCTTTTAAATTGATGGATAATCTGAGACGCGAGTTCATCGGAAGGTTCATCGTATCAAGTGAATACGGAGATGGAATATTTTCTTTTAATGAATCCCATTGTTGCAAATTATTATTGTACTTTTCAAGCCGAACATTCATCGATGCTTCAGTATGATATTTACTAATATCATAAGAGACAGAATTCCATTTCTTTGCCGGTCCGAAAGCAGAAGTTGTCACATTTCCCTCTGTACTTTTGTATTTGCCTACGAATTTTCCAATCCTTGGTTGAAAACCTTTTCCGAAAACACTCGCGTAAAAAACATTTTCTATGCGGTCATACGTCCATGCAAAATAACTTTGATACGGGGTAAATGCCATCCACTCTTCCTCAAAACGATTCGTGTTTAGATCAAACCTTCGCATATAGTTTGCATCAGCATATTCAAAAGCATAAAGGTAATTATCTATAACAAAGAAGCTGCTGAAATAGTTATAACTAGTTCCACTCAGTTCTCTATCCTCACCAACTTTTGCCCAATTATTTTGAGGATCAAGAATTCTCAAATGATATTTTTTTGAACCGGTTGAATCATTCACTGATAAATTGTACACATACCTTCCATCAGAGTTAAGAAAAAAGCCTCCATCTTTTTCAAAAGCATCTTGATTTATTAAACCTCCTGGAATAAATACTGATGATGTGTCACCTGTTTGAAGATCAACTTGCGTTAAATATTTTGAGGAACGGGTGGCAATATAAACTTTATCATTAAAATAAAAGATTGTATGAAAAATTGAAAAACTTGCAGTTGATATTTCACCATAATTAGAACCTGGGTTGGTTCCGTAATTTCCAGTTCCGATTCTATATACCTTAGAATTTTTCCCATTATAATAAGCCATAGCGCCAGCATATAAATATTTCCCATCAGTTGTTATTGCAGTCCAACCAGTAATGCTATCAGGAAGTGGAGCAGAAAATTTTCCTAAATATTTGCTGTTTGTAGGTTTAGCAGGTAAAAAAGAAGCATCAAGCGTTAAACTATTTAACAACTCGGAATATTTCAAATTCTCTAATCCAAAAAGTTTAAGTTGCTGACCAGAAAATGAAATTGAATTTGAATGATCAGAAGTAATTCTTAGCGTGTATATCTTCGTCCAGTTACTTGAATCAAATCCTTCCCAGCTTCGGGTTCTCCAAAAATATATTCCGCTATCTTGAAGTGTATATGTCCATTTAACTTTTCCATCAACAGAAAGAATATTTTTCGAGTCAAGAATTGGTTTTTCAAAGGAAAGAGACGTATCAATTTGGATTTGATAAGTTAAATTCTTCCCAATGTATTCACCGATATCAGCAAAAAGAAACTCTATACTCTTTGAGTTCGAAGTAAAACCATTAAGAGGATTTAAGATATTTGGTTCGTTTGTCTTATAAACGTAAACCAACTTAGTTGTTTCATTATCAGAGAAGTCATCTTCAACAGCACCTCTGTTTTCATTAATATTTATAATAAGAGTGTTTTCACCTTCATCGGTGGGTATCCATTCTAATGTCAATGAATCAGTCAACGCAAAAGATTTTATTTTTTGTGTTGTAACCAAAGTTTTAACATTTTTACTCATGACGGAAAGATCAATGGCTATGGAGTCACCTTGCTTTAACGCTCCAAAATTTTTCACATTAATTTTAACTTGAACAGGACTTCCAACAATCGGGAACTCTGGAGAAATGTTTATTAAATCTTCTGAAACAGAATAATCTGGATTTTTTGGTAAAGCCAATTCAAGCAATGGATCACCAAGCAAGGTTGCTAATGCAATCATATCTGCAAATGGACCTACGGAAACATTAAAGTTTTTAGTGTTTAAAATCGCTTTCCCGAGAATGTAATTTTTCTTGCTGAAAACTTCGTTAAAAAATCTAGTGTTGAGATCTGTTCCTACGCCAAAACTTGTCAATCCGGAACTTCCCCAGAAAGCGATCGCTCCTTTACCGGGAACCTTAACAAACTGTTCGCCGAAAACATCTTGATTGTCAAAATGTCCGGTATAGCAAGTTACACTGGAAATAAAAGGAAGTCTCCCTCCATTATTTAACATATAAATATCGTCATTTAGAAAAACCAAATCCCATTGATATCCACCTCCATGTCCATAATAATTAACAATAACAGCTCCACTATCAATTCCTTTTCGAATCTCTACACCCCCGCCTTGGAATTGTATATGTTCAGTTTTACTTGGATATCGGAAAACTTTTTTTGTACTAAACCCGTTTGGAGCTATATAGTTTTTCTCTAATTCGAGGCTGGCATTATTAAACCCAAAAAATATTTCATCATTCAAATCCTGACCGGAGGCAACCAAAAGTGTGTTTTGTCTCCAAATTTTTCCTGCATCACCAGGGTAGGCAATTATTTTATCGATAAGAATATTCGCTTCAGATAAGGATTCGCAGGATAAGCGACCAATTGCTACATCCGGCGCTACGTCATCTCCACGCACTGCAACAAACATATTATCACTTGCAGCCAATCCATACTCGTGGGAATGATAAGGCATAGAAGGAATAAAATTTTTCCTATTCTGTGGAAAGAGTTCTCTATAATCATAACTCATATCACCCAGAAGAACTACATAAGAAACCGGTGTTCCCAAGTAATTCTCAAAAGCATATTTTATGTAAGATTGTATTGCGTAAGGATCAAGTAACCCGAACGAAAACTCATCATAGATATCATCTACTTGGGTAATTTGTATTCTTGGTGAAGCGATGGATGAATCCGGGAAATGGGTTTCTCTATATTGTTTCAATCTTTCGGCAGCCGGAAGGAAGTTTTTATGAGTAATAATCAGATAGTCAACGCCTTGATTTTTATTTCGTAAATCGGAAGGAGAATCAGCTTTTATTGAATCAACTGATGAAATATTAATACTGCTTGTACAAAAATAATCTGTTTTTGAGTTGGTACTATCTACAAAAAATACTTCTCTATCTAAGTTGTTAGCAAAAAATGGATTTTTAACAATTTCACCTCTCTGTGGGATAAATATTTCCATATCCTTTTCTGCCCATTGCCACAAACAAAATCTACTTTTCCCCAACATTTCATTAGTAGAAGCAAAATGAAAATAACTTCCACTAACCCTATTTTCTTTCCAATAGTCAAATTCAAACCAATTAATCCTAATTTCATCGGATTGAGATTGTGTCGGGTCATATGTGTTTTTCAAAATAAAACCATCAGCTACAACCTGAAAATTATTGTCGGGAAAAATTCCGATTTTTCTCGTATCTATTTTTTTTTCAAAATTATAAGAATTCTGTCCATCCCATTCAACTGAATCAACAAATTGACTTGTAAGAAATATTTTTGCTCTATGATCCGGATTGAATGAGGAATAAGTAGTTAAACCATGAAAATTTGCCCTGATAGTAACAATATTGGAATCAAGCAAATACTCTGGAAAAGCAGCGAAGGGAGCCGAAAAAGCTTCCGATTCTTTACCATTTATACCGCTTGCTTTTCCCCAATACCAAAAATCTCTAGCAAGGTCTGCAGCATAACCTAATCGTTCATAAAGTAAATCTTTTTCATAATGCAGAGTTTTTACACTTCCGTAGAAAGTTCTCTGCCAACCTTGTTCATAACCATCAATCTCCTTGTATCTTTTCCCATCCACATCGCTGTTAACTGTTAACCAGTAAACATTGGAATTGCTATAAATATTTAGCTTTGAGTATGGGGAAGGAGTGGCAACTTTTCCTATAAACTGAAAATAATCATCATTGTTGAAAATACTATCTTTGTCAACATCAATTAGCTCTAAAGGAATTTCTTCTCCATCATTGAAAAGTCGGATTTTTTTAACGTCAATATTTTGTAATGCTGGAGAATTTATATTAACGAAATCTGAATAGGAAACACGATAAACCCCCTCTTCTTTCAAGTACAATTTCAACCAGTTCTGTTGGGGATTGTACCAGTATTCATCACCTTTATTTGAACGGCTTCGCTCAATTCCCTTTCCAATCATCCAATTTTTTGAGAACGAATAATTAAGGACATTCTCCTTGAGAAAATCATCCGTTAACTTATCGAGATTACTTTTTGATTCGATTAGGTTTGATGGATTTTTATAAAAAAATTGGACTACCATTTTCTCATGGAATGTTAATTCTCTGGTAACAGGATTAAATTGAAACGGTGAAATAGTGATCGGTAAAATAGTTGCAAAACGATAGATGTAAGAGGAATTAATCGATACTGCATACTGAGGGAATTCCTGATTTCTTTGATACATAGCTCCTGCAGATTCAAATAAAGAATTGGTGGTTCCTTCTGTTTTCTTAACGAACGGAACAATAAATTTATTCTTGAATATTTTTTTCTGATCAGAAATAATTTTATAGGAAATAGCAGCACCCTTTTGTATTGCAAGAGTGACAAATTCCTGAGGTAAGACCGGTTCACCATCTTGTTCCTCAAAGTAACTTTTTCCTGTAATTTTCTGAAAAGTATTGCCATGAATGGTTGTATCAATTACCCGGTATTTCCCTCCAAATGAAAATTCAACGGTGATCGATTCAGATGTTGATTCAAGAACTTTATGACTCTGTGCAATGAGAATGCCCGACAAAAAAAGGCTGAGGAGTAATTTCATAAATACCTATTATTTTTAATTCAACCTTCTAAAGTTGTAGGAGAAAATCAACACAAAAAAAAGGTTCTTTTCCCCCTCATTCAGTTTAATAAAAGTTATAATTGATTTGCAGCGAAGTTAAAAACGATTTCTTTTTATTGTTCATTTTTTCAAGAGCATTAAATTCACCACCAACCAAAATATTCAGATTGTACGAAACTAAATATTTTAAATTTAGTGCAAAAATAGTCTGTTTTATAATTTCCCCGTCTAAAAATTCTGCAATGGGTGGATCCAAATATTTTCTATAGCTAAGCAGCATCTCTCCTCCAACATTCTTAATCAATACATCTTCCGCATCATAAAAATTATCACCATGTACTTTATTCAAAAATAAAAAAGAAGCTGAAAATCTAGGGGTTAAATCATAGAATAATTTAAGGCTTGTCATGGCGGTATTAGGTTCGACGTCTAAGCCAAGCGGAAAACCATTATTTGTATAAGTTAAAGCTTCGCCACCGTTTGGATGCGAATAAGTGTAGGGTCTTATTTGAACATGATCTCCATAAACCATTAATCTTTCTGAAAAAAATGGAACTGCTGCTGCAAAACCAAGCTGCCAGGCAATTCTATTTCCCGCTGAGTTCCATTTATCCTTCTTTAAGAAATTAAAATTAATATCATCAAACGTAAATGTTCCATTCATCTCAAATCCATTCCATGGGCGGTACCTCGCGTCAAAGTGCAAAAAGGAGTTGTCGAGATCATTCAATGATCTTTGCGCCGATTCCCAGAGTAAAAATGGATTTAAATAAGCTAATTCAACTGGACGATTTCCATAAATGATTGTTTGACCAACTCCAAAAGATAGATTTTCAAAAGGTTGAAAACCGAATCTACTCGTTACAATATATTTCTGACTTCGGTTCTTTACATCATATCGTAGAGAATCTATATAAGAGAGTGTCGTGGGTTGAACAAGCCAGCCGTGTAAGAATTTATATGAAAATTTTTTATAAGAGATATCGAATTTGATGAAATCGAATATTTGGGGAGTGTTATTTAAGATTGATTGATCGTACCTGTTAATTCCCCACAAAATTCTTTCCCTCCCAACTTGTAGTTTGAAAATATTTTTTTTTATTGTTACATATCCAGATGTAAGATCAAAATAATTGAGTCCTGTGTGATTAAAAGAATAGCTTTGATTAACTCTCTGATCTGTTTTGGAACTGCTCCTATCTCCAGCATGGAAACCATTCCAAGCTTCTAAATAACAGGCAAACCAGTCATCATATTCAACTGAAAACGAACCGCCGTAGGTAATTAAAAAAGAGGCGCGTCCTTTCTCACTTGAATTATCCAGCAAAATATTTTTTGTTGTAACAATAGGAGCAAAGGTGAAGGTTAATAAAGTATCCTGATAGAGATATGCAAAATTTTCATCTTCAGAAAAAAAGTGCTGGTTCAGTTTCAAAGAATCTCCACCCCAAAAGGAGCTATTCACTTTTTTTAATGAGGGGAAATATGTTAAAAAAAGATTTAGTTTCTCTTTATCACTTTCTGAAAGCAAATGAGTGAATTTTTTTGCTTTTTCCAATTCATTAAGAATTTCTCCACGAGTTAAAGGAAGCACAACATCTTCATAATTTGGAAGAATATTTTTTACACGGAGTTGATTTAAGAAGTCATAGACGGGGTGGTTGGGACTCACAGAAAGATTTTGAGAAATGGTTAATGTAGAAAACATGAGGAAGAAAAGCCAAATGTTTTTTGTTTCCATTAAACATTTCCTTCATTCGTTAGAACAATAAGAGGTGTTTTCAATAAAATTAATAAATCAGAAACAAAAGTAGCACTCTGATAATATTCAACTTCCATCCGGGTTCTTTCTTCCGGTTTTAACATCTGCCTTCCATTAATTTGGGAGAAACCCGTAATTCCCGGAGTAAATTGAAAAACCTTTTTTTGTTCTTCTGTATAATTGTTTGTAATGTCCAAAATTTCTGGTCTAGGTCCCACGATAGACATCGATCCAAATAAAACATTTATAAACTGAGGAATTTCATCAATACTCATTCTTCTGAATAATTTACCCGTTTTAGTTAATCGAGGATCGTTTGCTTGGGTAAGGTTTGGACCAATCTCCAAAGCATTTTCTACCATGCCACGAAGCTTGAACATTTTAAAAGGTTTCCCATTTTTACCAGCTCTTAATTGAACGAAAATTGCTGAACCCGTCGATTCAATCCGAATTGCTGCAATTGCGAGTAATATAACAGGAGAAGTAATAAGAAGGACGAACAGACTAATTATTATATCGGATGTTCGTTTAATGATGCTTCCTTCTTTGCCCATGGCATAAATGATTAACGACTATGCTTTTTAGTTAAGTGATTAATCGCTTCGATCACTTTTGTAACTTCAGCGTCGGTAAGTCCGGGATAAATTGGAATTGAGATAAGTCGTTCGAATGCGTCGTTTGCTACCGGGAAATCGTTATTGTTAAGAGATAACGAATCTTTGTAAAATTGATGTTGATGTACCGGCATAAAATGTACTCCCGTACCAACTCCTAATTCTTTTAGCTCATTAATAAAATCATTCCTCCCAATTTTGAGAGCTTCCAGATTCAATCGAATGGGGTACAAATGCCAAGAGGTTTCTCGGTCTGGCTTTATAATGGGCAGAGAAATATATTCGTTACTGCAAAGTTCTTTGGTATAAAGTGCTGCTATATGTTTTCGCATCTCAAGCATCTGATCAACTTTTCTCAGTTGTACAATTCCCAATGCTGCTTGCAAGTCCGTAAAATTGTACTTAAAACCTGGACCCACTATTTCGTAATACCAGGAACAAGCATCCGAGTAACGCTTCCAAGCATCGCGATTCATTCCATGCATCCTCATTAATCTTGTACGTTCAGAGAACTCCTCATTGTTTGAACAGATCATACCTCCTTCGCCGGTGCATAAGGTTTTTGTAGCGTAAAAACTGAAGACAGTAACGTCGCTTATCGAACCAACTTTTTTACCTTTGTAATAAGAAGGAAGACTATGCGCCGCATCTTCGATGATTTTTAAATTATGCGTTTTTGCTATTTGATTAATCTCATCAAGATCTGCAGGTTGACCGGCAAAATGAACGGGAATAATTACTTTAGTTTTAGGAGTGATAGCCTTTTCAATTTCATTAACTGAAATATTTAGTGTGTCTTTTTCAACATCAACGATGACTGGTTTTGCACCGAAATAATAAACTATTTCGGCAGTTGCAGGAAAAGTCATGGTAGGGACAATTACTTCATCTCCAGCTTTAAGCCCAAAAGCTTCAAGGGATAAATGTCCCCCCGCTGTCCATGAATTTACTGATACGGAATAATCAGCACCAATATATTTTCTAAAATCATCCTCGAACTGAATAGTGCGAGGGCCCATACTCAGCCAACCTGATTTCAAGGTTTCTACAACTTCATTAATCTCTTCTTCATTAATGTAGGGTCTGTGAAATTGAATAAACTTATTCGCCATATTTTTTCTAGACTTTTCCAAATTATAATCTAAAAATAGTGAAAATCATTCTAATACAATGAATCTAATTCTAATAAAATAAAAGAATGTTAATAAAATAAACAAAATTTCTTGTTTTTCGCATTAGCACTACACTTTAGAATAACTTTGTGATATCCTTGTTTGTTGATAAATGTATAAGATGGAATTTTGGTTAAATGAATAAAACGTTTAGTAAAACCTATCTCCGAACCTGAATCAGAAACAATGTTGAAAATCAAATAGATGAACAAAACAGCAGACCATAGAGAAAATAAAATTGAACTCCATCCATTTGGGTACATTTATTTAATCATTTCAATATTGCATCTCAAAAAATTAATAACTTCCCCACTATTAATAATTTCAGTTGGTAGATTCACAATTCTTTGGGATACACTGCAAGCGATTGGAAAATTGCTCTTATTTAGTAGCCATAAATCAAATTTTTCTTTTACAGGATGAATCGGTGAGAGGAACCAATCTCCTATGGCGATCTCTGATTTTTCAGCCAGTAATAAAAATAAATTCCGATTCTCAACCAGTATAGGATACCTCAGAAATAAATGATTCTCAAACAGGTTCATTGCAACATAAGTTTTCCCGTTTTCCTTTAAGAAACTAGTATAGGTAATTGCATTCTTCTTTCTGAGACTATTAATAGAATCATTTTTCTTCAGCTCTTTTGTTCCAATAATAATTTGAATAAAGGAGATATCTTTAAAATACTTTTTAGGTTTCGTTATTCCTGACAACTCTTCCCCCTGGTTTGAGCCAATTATAAAATTTTTCTTACTTAGGAATCGGTATAACTTTAACAATGACCAGTATGTAAATCTGTTAATGAAATATTTTTTTAGAACTATGAGAAGCGCCAAAGTAAACTGTTCGATGATTGAAGGTCGTAATTTTTCACTTTCCAGATGCTTCACTTTATCCATCAACTCCAAGTTATTTATTGCCGCAAATCCACCGATTCCTGTTGAGAAAGGTTTATTCCATTGTGTTGAATAAAATGCAGCATCACAATAAGACCCATTTGGATTCCCGTTATAGGTTCCGCCAAATCCGTGTGTACAATCTTCAATAGTGAATAGCTTATACTTTTTAGCGAGTATGTTTATTTCCTCAATATTAGAGGATAACCCGAAAGTATTTTGACAAATGATAACTTTTGTTTTGGGAGTAATTGCATTTTCAATATGACCAATTTCCATATTCAAAGTTTCAGTTGAGATATCAACATAAACTGGTCTTGCATCTAGATACAATATCGCATTGGGTACAACAACACAAGTGAAGGCTGGAATTATCACTTCATCATCTTTCTTTATTCCCATGGCTTTCAAGATGGCAAAAAGGGCAACTCTTCCTTTCCAATAAAGGAATATGCGTTGAGCATCGCATTTTAAAATTGCACCGATTGCTTCTTTGTATTTCTTTTCAACCATTTTTAGACTTCATTAAATAGTCTATTCGTAGAAAACCAACGAGTGAACCAATTCCATATGAAAAATGGAGCACCATAAACGTCCATAGTATATATAAAAATGTTGTTCTCTTACTATTAATTTTTAGAGTAATGGATAGAATTAAAGCTAAATAAACTGCAAGCACTATCACCGTAATCAATCCTGTAGTCGGAAACCAAATCATACCCAGTAACGGAAGCATTAACGATAAAAGGAATAAAAAGGGGACAAAGTGCCTCCAGCTTAATGAACCTATCTTTCTAGTTAAATAAACTGTTAGGATATTCCAAAATCCGTTCCCGAAATTATTTTTAGCAATTCCATAAAAAGTTTCTCGTGCAAAATACGTGCAGAAGAGGTCTGGAAGAAGAAAGATATGTCCTCCGTTTCTTGTAATTCGTCGGCTCAATTCGATATCTTGATTTCTATCTAAAAGTTCATTGAAAAGTCCTACTTTATTAAATATTTCCCTTCTAAAACAACCAAATGGTACATGATCAACTTCTTTAACTTTATCTATCCCAATTCTAAAATACGAATTACCAACGCCAAACTTATTGCTTAAAACAGTTATTATTGAATTCGTTTTGGTGGTTTTGTTTTTGACATCAGTTATACATACTGATCCTATATTATCTGCATTAAGCTTTTTACTCCAATGAATTAAAGTTGAAAAATAATTATTTGGGATTTTAGCATGAGCATCTAATCGAATAATGTAGGTACCTGTTGCTTTTTTTATTCCCATATTCAAAGCAAACGGAACAGTTTTTTTTTCATTTAAAAGAAGTTTGATAAAATGATATTTAGAAATAAATTCATGAATAATTTGCTGTGTACCGTCTGAACTTAATCCATCGACAATAAACACCTCAAGAGAATTATGAGGATAATCATTTTGGAGAATTGAATTTAAACAATCGGCAATGTAATGTTCTTCATTTCTACATGGAATTATTATTGATATTTTATTTATTTCTTCAATCATAGATTTTTACCTATGTACTTCAATACTTCCTCTTCAAAACCGCAGAATAAATAGTAATCATTTGATGCACACATTCATCAAGCTGAAACTTCTCAATAACTCTTTTACGACCCTGAACACCCAATTTCATTCTTAATTCTTTATTTAACAGAAGTTGTTCAATCACCCGGGAAGTATGTTGTTCATCTTTACTATTTACAATAAAACCTGTCTTTCCGTTTTCAACAACCTCCGGCAAACCACCAACATTCGAAACAATCACCGGTTTCTCACAAGCTGACGCTTCAAGTACAGAGACTCCAAAACTTTCGCTATTTTCAACCGAGGGAAACACTGAAATATCAATCATATTGTGGTATTTGGGCGATTCACTGTAATTTACGAATCCGGTAAATTTTGTAACTTCATCCAGTTGTAGAGAATTTACAAGATTTTTTAATTCAAATTCTTTAGACCCTTTTCCGACTATAAGTAACTTCAAAGGGAATTGTGGATTTCTATCTTTTACGAGTTTAAATGCCTTTATCAGATAATCGATTCCGTATTTTTTTTCAAGCGTCTTCACTGTCCCGATAATGACATCTTCTTTGCTAAAAATTAATTCTTTTGTATTCATCGGAGAAAAAATACTAGTATTAATTCCAAAGGGAGTTACTTCAATTTTTTTAGAAGTGTAAAGTTTTGTTTCGTCCATCATAACGTGGCTTGTTGAAAGAATTTTGTCCGCTTTAGATAGATTGTAAACTAATAATTTTTTAGTAAAAATATTTTTTCGAGGGAAATTGTAAACGTCTGCGCCATATACCGAGATAATATATGGATGAAAAGAACTTAAAGCTCCAATCAATCCATAACTTGAAGCATAATGAGCGTGAAGAATATCAGGTTTTTCAAATTTAATTATTTTCTTTAGTTCCGGTAAAAGTTTTAAGTATGATATTTTCTGGAAGGAGCCGTCTGTTTTTTGTTTTGTTCTGTCGAAAACATGAACCGAAGATGAAACCGTAATCGATGGATCATACTCTTTTTTATTAAATGATGAAAAACCAAACACAACAACTTTAATCCCTTGCCCGGCAAGACCATTTGCCCATTTAATAGTATGCGCCGAAGAAGGATCAGAGAATAATAATACTTTCATATATAAAACAATTTTTTGAAAATGTTGTTCATTTATTTTTCAATTCCATTGCACTAAACTTCAAAACAAGTACTGAAAGAAATAATAACCAAAACGGTAAATCTCGCGAAAGCCAGCCATTGCTGATAATTCCGGTTGCTTCAAACATTGATCGAAATACTAAACCCACAAAAATTGAAAATATAGCACTGCTTAAAATATAATACTGATGTGAAATTGAACGAACAAACTTCATTACTTGGAAGGAAGTAGTCAAAACATATCCAAGAAAAAATAATGAAATTATCAACCCAACTAAACCAAGTTCAGAAGTTTGCATAATAAGAAAATTATGCGCTTGTCCGCCGCCAGAATTTTTATAAACCCATGCAATAGAATTTTCATTCCAACTCCCTAACATCACTGGAAGATTAGGATACATATAATATTTGAACATACCTGGTCCAACCCCCAAAAATAAATTGTCACCAATCATTGAAAATGCCATTTGCCAAATAAGGTAGCGAGTATTTTCCAAAATTCTTCCGGTACGAAAATATAATCTCACTGCTTCTGAAGTTGTTGGCAGCAAAAAAACAATAATTGAAATCATTGCTATCAGAATAAGAATTTTTCTAAATATTATTGGCGAGAATAGATAACTGAACAATATTAAAGAGACAAAGACGCTTAGAATTGCACCACGTGAATTTGTCGCCAAGAGCGCAATAATCTGAAAAAGAATCAAAAGCACTATTAAAATTTTTACTTTTTTCTCTTTCCCATTATCCAAAAAAAGAAATGCAATTGTAAGTGGAAGAGAAATTGCTAAAAGACCTCCTGCGGCTGCAACATTATTATAAAAACCACCACTATTAGCGAGTCCAGCTAATTCGAGAAAGACTAATTTCATTCCAGACGTAAGAAGATTATATAGAATTCCAAGAGAAACTAAAATACCTCCTAATACGATTGGTAGTAACACATGGAATACTCTCTTTCTTTCTATAAACTCGCTGTATAAAAAATAAAATATCACAAAGAACACAAATTGCCGAAATACCTCTATTAAACTAACGGTAATATTTTTTGAGAACAAAGTTGACAGAAGCAAAGAACTTATAATAAGTAAAATGAATCGAAAAAAAACTTTATCAATTTTTATATATTTATCAAAATCCAATCGATACTTCTTCACGAATAAAAACATAAGAAAAAAGATACTGACTACGTTAAGTGTATTTCTAATTCCTTCACCTATATCGCCCGGCAATGCTATCATTATAATTATCAAAAATGGATAAATTATTTTTTCACCAACAATAAAAAAAACCATACCAAGGAGAACAAGAGGAATAATCAGTATCATTGAGGAAGATAGAATCGATGCCGTTAAGGCAAGAAAAAATGCAGCAGGAAGATTATTCTTAATAAAGTTGGGAAGTATGTTCATTCTTTCCATTTTCTTTTACTTTGAAAGGTAGAATTCGGAATAAACATCTTTTTGAATCATCTTCCCAAGAAATTCAACCGGGAATAAAAAAAATAAATTTATCCAGAAGCTTTTATGCTTAGGCGATGATCCGAGGAGCTCAAATCTTCTGCCGAAGTTTCTTATCTTTTTAATATTAAGATAAACTTTATTTGCGGCAAAAATGAGAGACTTTTTATTAAATCCTATAACATGATAAGGCACATCAAATGGTTTTATTTTCACCGGAACATTCACTCTTCCCACAACAATAAAAATAATTTTACGAATGAAATTAAATAAACTATCTTCATTTGGAACTCCAATATAAACTATACCTCCTTCTTTTAGCAACGATCTAACTTTTACAAGGTATGCTATTGGGTCTAAAACATGCTCCAAAACTGAATCAAGATAAATAAAATCAAATGAGTTGCTCGGCAATCCAATTTCTAAAAAATGACCTTTAACAAAATTAATTTCATTACTTCTTGCTCCTTCAATTCTATTGTCAGTAATATCAATTGCTGTAACCTTCCATCCACTTTTATAAGCTTCAATTAAAGCTTTACCTTCACCGCATCCAATGTCTAAAAAATTAATTAAATTTTTATGTTGACTCAATGCACTTGCCTTATTAAATCTTGCCATCAACTCTTTGTGTCGTTTTCGCTTTAACCATTCTGACTGATCTGCAAAATATTCTGTATTGTAGAGCATCGCCCATTCATCGTTACTAAATGAAATCGCCGGATTGACAAAATATGCGGAACAATTATTGCATTTGACAACTTTATATTCTTGATCAATAATTTTTTCTGATATTGAGTTGGTTTGTGGCTTACCAATAATTTTAAATTCTTTTTGTTCACATATCGGACATAACCCTTTCATGAAGACATCCTTTTTTTAAGAAAATTAGAAACTTCGCGATACACTTCATCAACTGTTAATAATTTCATGCAATCGATTGATGGACATCGCCGCCCAGCATCTGTAAAACAGTAATTTTGATTAACCGGAGAACAATGAATTTCTTTTCTTATAGCTGCATGATGTTCGCCATGCGGTTTACAATATTTTGGATTTGTCGAACCATAAATTGCAAATGTTGATTTTCCTAACAAACTTGCAATATGTATAGGTCCTGAATCGTTCCCGATAAGTACTGAGCAATTTTTTACATTTTCAATTAATTCTTCAACAGAATTCGTCTCCAGCAAATTGAATTCTTTTTTGATCTCATATTTTTTATTATCAGTAAGAATATTTTTTTCTGCGATAAATTCGATTGCATATTGAGATGAAAGCCGTCTCGCTAACTCAATATAATTATCAATTCCCCATTCTTTCGCTTTCCAACCTGCGTGTGGATGAATAAGAATTTTTTTGGATTCACTTCTTCTCAAAGGAAACTCATATAATCCTTCTTCATTTATCGTCATTATTTTTTTAACAACATCCATATAAACATCACATAGATGCGGTGTATTTCTAATTGGTGAGAAAATATCATAAAGTGGTTTAAAATATTCAAGATTCATTCCAATTAATTTTTTTGCAGAGGAAAAAGCAATTAACGTAGCAGAAGTAATAACGCCAGTTAAATCATAAATTATCTCGGGATTTAACTCATTTAAAACTTTTCTTGCTTTTTGGTTTGCAAATCTTTGAAGCCAGAAATCATTATGAGAAATGGCAACTGCTTTAATCTCAGGAAACACTAGTTGAAAAATTGCTGTCGTTTCAGGGAAACAAACAATAGAAATGTTTTTATCCTTATGATATTCAGCAATTTTCTTGATTGCGTGAGTTGTAAATATTGAATCGCCAATTTTATGCAAAGAAATGATACAAATGTTGTTTGCATTAACCTGCTGTGAGAATAGTTTTAGTCTTGCAATTTTACAAAATCCCCAAATAAATGTTTTAACAACAATTTTAATTGGATAATACTTTTCAAGAATAGGGAGGGTTTCAAATTGATTCATCTGAAAAGGTACTTCCATATTTTTGTTAAAAGTTCTTTGCAATAGTCATATTTATTTCGCTCACAATAAAAACTCCGAGATTAAAAAACATTTCTTTTCTTTCGGGCAACACAAATAAACTCTTGGGTTAAAATATTTTCATAATTCCCCGTTTCTACTAATCTAATAACTTTTACAATAGCTGTAATCAATTTCCATAAAACTAATCTTATAAATCCAATAATATTTTTAGAGACTGGGCCAGTTTCATAAAATTTTATTTCCGTAAAATCAACAATTCTTAGAATTTGAATCAGTGAATTTTGACTAAAGACCGTTAAATGTGTAAGATCACCGTAAATTATTCGATTTGGAAACAAACCCTCCCCATTAGGAGTGCGGATAATTAAAATACTATTATCACTCATCATATTATAAATTCCGGAAAACAATTTCAATAATTCTTTTTTTTGAAAATGCTCAACAAAATCTAAAGCAAAAATAATGTCATATTTATTTTTATTTGTTTCTATAAAATCAAAGATATTTATCTTCCTGGCGTTTACCATTTTTGATGATACTTTTTCTATCTGTTGTTCGGAAATATCAATTCCAAAAAGATTAACGAACCCTGCATCCTTTAAACTTTGCAGAAAATTTCCCTCGCCACATCCAAGATCGATAATGGCAGCATTTTTATTAAAATCTCTCAACAGAGGTAAATATCTTTTTTTAAAAACCTTATTCTCTGATTGAATACTTTTAGCATCTTCATTATGTATATATTTTTTAAATGTTGAAATATATTGCTCGTATAATTCCATTCTAAAATCCTCATGTCCCGACGAATATTTAATAGACATATCTAAATTCTACCTTGTGATTATTCGATAAATTTGTTTAAACCTTAAGACGGAAGGATGCCGCACAATACAAATATTTATAATATAGATTGTTAAGAATAGTATCATTTCAACGAATGTCTCCATATAACTTCGCCTAGGAAACAGAGCGGAAATATTTTTTGCTAAATAAAAAGAGAATAAACCATTGAATAGATGGAAAATAAAATCGTGAGGGAAAATGCTTCTGACACTGAACGATGTGTGCTTATATATTAATAAGATGCTTGCCAAGAAGAAAAACAAATAACTAACCGAAGTGCTTAATGCTAAACCATTCTGCCGAAAATTGCCTACAAGTAAAATATTTAAAACTACTTTTATTACTAATCCCATAATAGTGATTTCTAAAAGCTTCACCTGAAGCCCAAGACTATATATCATTTTATTGAATATATTATAAGCAGCATAAAAAATTAAGCTTATAGAATAAAACACTAAAACCTGATAAGTCATCAACGTATCTATTCCGTTAAACTTTCCCCGTTCGAAAAACAACTTTATTATAATATCACCATAAAATATTAACACGAAAGTTACTGGCACAAATATTAAAAAAGTTATCTTAATGCTTTCATTGAATTTATTTTCAAGTTCATACAATAATTTTTTGCTAAAGTATTGAGCAAGCTTTGGGAATATAACTGTACTAATTGCAATGGAAAAAGTTGAAATCGGTAATAAGAACAGATTTTGAGCATAATTCATTGCTGCAATTCCTCCTTTAGAAACCCTTGAATAAAAATATCTATCTGAAATTAAATAAAACTGCCCTATTGTTTCAATCAGTACAATCACTATCAAAGTTTTAGGAAATAAATTTTTACAGCCTCTTGCAATTGAAAGAATGGAATTAGTCTTAAACTGAATCCAACCAACTTTGTTTAATAAATATCCGAATTGCATAAACGATCCTGCAATATAGCTGATTGGAATTATATAAATATTAAATTTCTTACTGAATAACATTAAAACAACAACAACGGTTAAATTTAGGATTAGTTGAGAGAGAATCGGAAATTTATATTCATAATTTACAAATAGTTGAGCTGTTAAAATTGAAATACCACAATTTAAGGGGATCGATAATAAATATATCTGAAAAATGTAAACAGCAGTCACCATTTCGTCGAGATCACTCGAGTTGATATATAATCCAATAATTTTGCTCGAGAACATGTACAATACTATTGAGATTAAAATCCCACTAAAAATAAAAACATAAAAATTTGTTTGTAAGAAATCATTTAACGAAGCTGATTTATTTTCTTTCAATTGATTGTAAATTGGGATAAAATAATTTTGGCCCAAATAAAGCAGTATAGTATTGATAGTAATCGGTATTACAGCTCCAACTAAATAAACATCAAATTCATTTTCAAGACCAAAGTTATTCGCAAAAATAATTTCACGAACAAATCCCAACCCCTT
Organism: Ignavibacteriaceae bacterium; assembly: GCA_036170205.1. Taxonomy (GTDB): domain Bacteria; phylum Bacteroidota; class Ignavibacteria; order Ignavibacteriales; family Ignavibacteriaceae; genus UBA1563. The sequence goes on from JAVHOS010000339.1 coordinate 22,538, forward strand.
ACCCATTATATTAAAAACGACTAGTAAGAGAGAAGCCCCTGCGATAGTGTTCAATAATTTTTTTGACATTTTAAATCAATGTATCACGAGATTCTTAAAGTACTCTATAGTAATTTTCAAACCTTCCGCTCTATCAATTTTAGGTTGCCATCCCAAGATTCTTTTCGCTTTTTCAATGTTAGGTTGACGAACTTTGGGATCATCTTGCGGTAACGGTTCGTAAATTATTTTGCATTTCGAATCCATAATTTTTAATACTTCTTCAGCAAATTGCTTGATCGTGATTTCATCAGGGTTGCCAATGTTTACCGGTTCAACTTCATCAGAAAGAAGCAAACGATAAATTCCATCAACTAAATCTGAGACATAGCAGAAACTGCGCGTTTGAGAACCATCGCCAAAAACAGTTATATCTTGTCCTCGCAAAGCTTGTCCCACGAACGCCGGCAAAGCTCGTCCATCGTCCAGACGCATACGAGGTCCATAGGTATTAAAAATTCTAACGATACGCGTCTCAATTCCATGATAACGATGATACGCCATCGTTATTGCTTCCGCGAAACGTTTTGCTTCGTCGTAAACGCCTCGTGGTCCAATTGGATTTACATTTCCCCAATAAGTTTCTTCCTGCGGATGGATTTCAGGATCGCCATAAACTTCTGAAGTTGAAGCTAAAAGTATTCTTGCATTTTTTTCTTTTGCTAAACCCAAAACTTTATGCGTGCCTAACGAACCAACTTTTAAAGTTTGAATTGGAAGTTTTAAATAATCAATCGGACTTGCGGGAGAAGCGAAATGCAAAATGTAATCCACTTTTCCGGGGACAAAAATAAAATTGGTAATATCGTGTTTTAGAAAAGTAAAATTTTCGTTGCCGAAAAGATGGCTGATATTATTAAGATTCCCGGTTAAAAGATTATCAATACAAATAACTTTCAATCCTTCTGCAAGTAGTCTATCACAAAGATGCGAACCTAAAAATCCGGCGCCGCCTGTTACAACCGCTGTCTTTTGGTTCATACTTTAGTACTCCTTTTTAGGTATTTAAACATTTCTTTTGTCTGAAAAACTGAAATAAGCAAAGAACTTAAAAAAATAAAAATCGCCGCAAGAAAGGTTGAAAAAATTATTCTTGGTGATGAAGCTTTTTCAGGAGGAATAGCCGCATCAAGAATTTCGACAGTTGGTAGATCTCTATTTTCCTGAATTTTTTCTTTAAAGTATTGCTGCTGAAGCATAAGATAAACTTCGTTATAAATTTTAACATCCCGGAAGAGACTTGATAACCGCGCTGCTAATCCCGGTGCATCCGCGAATGAAAGCAGAATATCCTGGTTAAGGGATTCTAACTTTTGGAGTTGCTCTTTTAATTGTTGATGTTTTGATCGCAATGAAATAATTGAAGGATTGTTTTCATTTAAATTTTTCGAGAGAAGACCTAAATTTATTTCCGTTGATATCATTTCACTTTTGATGCTTGCAGCCGCTTCAATACCGGCTTTCATTTGCTCAGGCAACGAGATAGCTTTGTTCTTTTTCTGAAACTCCATCAAAGCATTTTCCGAAGTATCGAGCTGAGTTTTGATTTGAATGAGTTGATCCTCAATATAAATACGTGCTTTTTTCGCTTTGCTGGAAAGTTTTTCTCTGTTGATTTTATCTAACGCTTCAGCATAAGCGTTGGAAATATTTGCAGAGAGATTTCTAATAGAATCTGTTTGAGACAAAACTCTTCCGAAAAGTGAAGTAGAAACCGGAACGGAAAATTCGATAATTCCTTCTTTCGTAACTTCTATATAAAGGAGTTTTCTTAAACGAATTGAAGCTTCCTCGCGAGTTTTGGCTCCTAAATAATCATATAAGTTCAATTTAGAAATCACATATTCGGCGGCGGAACGACTCTTAATTATTTCAGCATACAACTGTGAATTTGCTCCGGACATACTTATGTTCGTTAAACCGGAAAGTTCTGAAGCTTGCAGCAAACCTGATAATCCGGTGGTATTGTTTTTTTCAGGCGGAAGTATGGAAATCCCGGATGAATAAGTAACAGGATAAATGATTATCAGAAATAAAATGTAAAAGAGTGTTCCCAATAAGGTAATAGAAATAATTTTTTTTCTATGGATAAAAGCGATTTGAAACAACTCATGGAATTTCATTATCTACCTTCTACTTGCAATTATGGCAACAGCCGCAGTTACAACAGTAGCCACTTGTCCAATTATAAACAAAGCATCTTTTGTAAAATCCCAAAATTTTGGAGGCGGCGGATCTTCAGGGATCCAGATGATATCGCCCGGATACAATATTTCTGCATCATCCTCATCAATCCATTCGCCGGAATTTGCTCGAACGACGCGTACATCCGATTCAATTGCGCGCCAGCCGAATCCACCTGCAAGAGCAATGTAATCTTTCACTTTGAGATTTTTAGCATAAGGAATTTTACCGGGCCGAACTACTTGCCCAATTAGATTAATGTAATCTTTTTTTTCGGGAATACTGATGAAGTCATTTTTACGAAGCACAATATCTTCCTTGACAATCTTGTTTTCAAAAACATCACGGAAGTTAACAATAACTTTTCCCTTTGGTTGACGCGCCTTTGCTTTTAGATAATCATACTCGTCATCAGTCATATCTTTTCGAATAAGATTTTTTAATCTTTCAAATTCAACATCGGTTGTGTCGGATAAAGTTCTTCGATATAAAGTCGCATCATCTAAAGAAGCTTTCGGGAGAAATCCACCAGAGAGAGCAATGACTTCACTCAATTTCGTCTCACCGTCTTTTATTTTGTAAACACCGGGATATTTTACAAAACCTTCAACCGTAACTATCTCATCTAACAAAAATTCTGGAATGCTTCGCACTACTATTTTATCTTTGTTTTGGATTAGAAAATTTTTTGAATCAATTAAGGGGAGAAAAAAGCTAATTTGCGTTTTATTATCGCTGGCAAACCGAATGATTTCAATTGTATCTTTCTTTGCGTTAGTCATGAATCCGCCAGCCAGTGTGATTGCATCAATAACGGTTTCGTCTTTTTTAAAATTGTAAGCGTCTGGAAATTTTACGCTGCCCAAAATCCGGAAACTTTTATCAAAGCGATCTACATAAATAAAATCACCTTCGTTGAGAAGAGGGTTTTGCGTTTTATCATTTTTTCGTATAAAGGATATAAAATCATAAGATGATGAAATATTATCGTCCTTAACGATTTTAATATTTCTCAAGTCGGCGGAAGAATTTAATAAGTCCGCATTCGATAGTAAATCATTAAGATGAGCATTTGCCGGTAAAGAAAGTACCACCGATTTTTTAACATCGCCATATACCCCCACTTTAATTTTACGAACTTCGAGCAGTGAAACAAAGATTTCAACATCTTTGTAAAATTTTCTGATGGAGATTTCGATTTTCTTTTTGGCATTCGAAAGGGAATTTGATTTTAGATTTAAAGCGCCAACTTTAGGAATGTAAATTGTTCCTTCTTGAGAAACGGCCACATTCCATGCAATTTCATCCATTCCTTTAATAAGAATAAGAAGGCTATCCCCAGGTCCCAATATATAAGCATCAGGATCGATATACCCGGCAGCGTCGGATTTAACACTGAGCGTGGATTCTACATTTTCTTCCTGTGCGGATGATTGGAAAGAAAAAAGCATGAAGCATGTTATGCAACCAAGGAAGCAAATGAGCCAATGATTTCTCCTGCTAATCTTAAAAAAAATTTTCTCAGAAAAGTATTCCTCATTTCTTTTTAACAAATAAAATATCTTTACCGGCATTAAGTTGTTGATTTGGAACGTGTTCCTTCTTTCTCACGGTTGTAGTAATAATAATAATATTTATAATACGAACCGTAGGAATTTTTAAACACAAAGTTATTTAGAATGGTACCGACAAAATTTACATTGCTATTCTTAAGAATATCAAGCGCTTTATCCAACAAATCAAATTCTGTGTAATTTGCAGAAACCACAAGATAAACAGCGTCACAATAAGCTGCGATTATTTCTGAATCAGTAACAGAAATGATAGGAGGCGAATCAATAATAATATAATCGTAAAGCGTTTTCATGTGAGCTATAAAGTCCTGCATCTTTTTAGAACCAAGCATTTCCGCCGGGTTAGGAGGAATTGTCCCGACGGTAATTACATCAAGGTTCGCCAATTTGGATGGTTTAATAATAGTTGCCAAATCAACTTGATCAAAAAGATGTTCTACCAATCCGGGCTGCCGGGTCATGCCAAAAAGTGCGTGCACTCTGGGTTTACGTAAATCGCAATCTAGAAGAAGAGTTTTATGATTCGCCTGGGCAAAACTTCCGGCTAAATTAGAAGCGATAAGAGTTTTTCCTTCGCCGGGAGTTGAAGAAGTAATATGAATAACTTTCATGTTTCCTTGATCAACTTTAGAAAACTGAACTCTTGTACGTAAAGCTCTAAATGCTTCACTCGGCACTGAATCAGGTTTATTATAAATAATGAATTCTAAATCTTTTGAAATAGATTTATCAAGAGATTGAATTTGCGGCACCCACCCGATCACGTTGATGTTTCTATCTTTCAGGTCTTCAGGTGATTTTACAGTATTGTCAAAATAATTTCTTAGGAACGCATAACCAAGCCCGAATCCTAAACCTAAAATTGTTCCAACCAAAACAATTAATAGCCGGTTTGGTTTTGCCGGCTTGTCAGGTCTTCTGGCTACGTCAATAATTATTACATTTCCGGGTTGAGATTGTTCATTGATAACAGCTTCTTGATATTTTTCTTCAACTAATATGTACAATTTTTCAAGCGACTCTCTGCTTCTCTGTAAACGAGCATATTCTATTGCAGACTTAGGTAGTTGGTTGAATTTGGAATCATATGTTTTAACAATCTCGTTTAAATTTTTTACTTTTATCTCAAGCGCCTGACTCTTGATTTCTTCCTCAATTACATTTTTTGTTAACTCTTTAACTTCTTCCGGGCTACTTGCAAAAATGCTTGCTTTAAATCCTTCGATTTTACTTTTCAGCTTATTTTTCAACTCTTTTATTTTGGCATCATAGTCTCTAACAAGCTGGTTATCAACATTTTTATCTTTTGCACCTGAAAGAGCAATATCGCGGTTAACTTCCAGTTTAGCCAACTCAGTTTGCAATGTTTTTAGGTATTCTTCGGAAGAGAAATTTTCCAAATAAGCTGTCAATTGCGGATCTTGTTTGCGCAATTCTTCTTTATACTGTTTAAGTGTTTTTTCCGAAATTGTTAATTCCATTTTAGCCATATTTTGGTCGGCTTCAAATTTCGATAATTGAGTGATCAGTTCTTTTGCCTGGTCATCTAAAGCGATAATTCCCCCTTTTTCCTGAAAAATCTTAAGGATTTCTTCAGAGCTATTTAATTCAGCTAATTTCTCGTTTTTTTGTTGAACAAGAAAATTTTTCACAAGAGTCAATTGGTTTCGATTGATCTCTAAATTTAATGTTTTATATGCCTGTGCGTAAAGGTTGGCAATTAACGATGCTTCATATGGTGAAGGACTTTCAGAAGAAATTTCTACGATGTCTAACCCGCGTTTTTGTTCAATTGTAACTTTATTCGCAAGCAAAGCAGCGATTTCATCAACATTCAGAAGTTTGGGTTTATCATTTGTTAGCTTTGAGGCAGACTTAACCAAAACTTTAAAACTATCAATTGCTCCAATCGATTTAACGCTGTCTCTAAGTGCATTGGCTGCAATCTCACGAACCTTATAGCTTTTCAGCACTTCAATTTCATTGGCAATAAATCTATCGCTCCCAAAGTCTTGAAACTCCGGCATAAGTGGTGAGTTCAAAATATTGCCGGACGGTTTACTTATTTTTAGCACCGTTGTTGATTTGTATATATTTATCGAACTTATGGCATAAACTATTGCAACAACTATGGCTACAACCGAAATTAGAATAAAAGGGAAAAGATTATCTATTATGATATTATAATAATGCGCTAATCCTTGCTCTCGAACATCTACAGAATTGTTATTCATATAATAAAAAACCTTTAACTATTTACGGACTATATTTAATATTAAAATTGCCAACGAAATTAATGTGGAAACAATCGAAAGTGAAATCGAAAGATAATCTCTTGAGTACCATCGGGGTTCACCGGGAACCAAAAGAACATCACCGGCTTTTATTTGTGGAGCCGGTATAACTTTTTTTGGTTCTTTTGACCAGAGCAGATCATTATAATTAATTGAGATAAATTCTTCAGAAGAATCTTCCTTGGTGCGATAAATTCTTAAATCCTCTAAAAGCGCTGCATCTGTTGGACCACCGGCATAAGAAAGAAGATCTTTTGTATTGGTGTATTCCGGTACGATATACCTGCCTGGAAACTTTACGTTTCCCCAAACGGCAACTTTAATATTTACAGATTGAGGATCAGAATAATCATAAACTGCCCCTTGCGGGTTCATTTTTAATGAGCCGTAATCGATACCTATTTTCGTATCATTTGATTGACCAAAATTTTGAATTCCTAAAACGAATATAAAGATGAAAAAGAGATATACTTTCATTTGCAATAATTTTCCCAAATTTTATGTGTAAGATAGTAAATAGCCGTTATTCGGCAAAAGTTCCCAATCACAATTTTAACGAGATCCGCCATGAACCAAGCAAACTGCTAACCAACCCAAATGCCGGGCCTAAAATTAACAAAACAAGTGTGGAGTTCAAAAATTGGGGGAAACCGTTATAAAAATAAATTCTTATTGATACTTCAATGAGATGAACAAACCCGACTGCTAAAAATCCTGAAACCAATCCAATGAACATACCATTTAACAGCAGAGGAAATTTGATGGTGAAAAGAGAGCCTCCGACTAACTTCATCGTTTCAATTTCATCTTTTCTACTTTCGATAATTAAACGAGTTGTTGAAAAAATTATATAGAAGGCGACAATTGAAAGAAGGATACCGAGTCCCGCAACATATTTTTGAAAAGTATTCAAATATAAAAGCATCTTTTGGTAAATAGCATTTGGGAAAATTGCCTCATCGACTTCTCTAAAAGTTTTTATTCTGCTAAGGAGAGAGGGGAAATTTACCGGCTTACTTTCAATTGTTTTAATAATGTAGCTTGCCGGTAATGGATTATACTCAATAATCGTTCTAAAATCTTCGCCGGTTTCTTTAACAAACTTTTCAGCCGCTTTCTCTTTTGATATAAATTCAACGGAACTTACTTCCTTCAGTTTTTCCAAATCCCCCTTCAGACGATCTTTTTGAGACTCGGTTACGTCGTCTTTCAGATAAACTTGCACTTCAAATTGATTTTGTAAATATGATTCTATCGACTTAGAAATCTTTACTGAAAGAAGCGATACTGCAATCAGGATTAGCCCAACCGTAGTTGAACTTAGCGAAAATAGAAACGATAACTTCGCTCTCCGGTTTGAGCGGAGCGCTTCTTTGAGTAAAAAAAATGTCATATTAAAAATTCGATTCGTCTATCCATCTTATAATTTTCCATTTACCGGAAGATGATTCCTTTTTCATATTTAGATTCACTCTCCCGTCAACTCTTACAATGTCCGTCGGGTTAAAAGTAATCATTAAATTAAAACTTCGCACAATATTCGCTTCGGAGGAATCTTCCGTTGAAGCGACGATATTGTTCCAAATTAAATCGAGCCGCTCGGCATTCTGAAAAAGTCCATGCGTTACTTTCATTTCCTCTTCCCTACTCCAGCTAACATCAAAGCTTAAGTCGTAATCGCGGTAGCTAAATAAAAAATCAGTACCGAGTGTTTGCCCATAAATAGCAGTATCGCGGAAGGTATAAGCGTACTGCAAACTTTGAAAAACTCCTTCAATTTTTGTCATATCTCCAATAGCGGAACCGGTGGATACACTTGTGTCTAATGCCGGTGCGAACGGATTTTTACAACCGGTAATCAGCGTTAATACGAATAAAATGAAGAATGTTTTTTTCATCTCAGTTAGGCGAATAAAAACCTTTTAACTCACTCCAGCTTGAACTTTGCGAACTTTTAATGTCCTGCCAAATGTAAATTGTCCAGACTTCACGTGAATCACGCACCAAAGTAAACTGCAATTCACCTTCAAAGTTTTTAGGTATTTCATCATTGTGCGGAACAACCAAAAAGTAACTTGCGGTGTAAACGATGCTGTTATCACCTGAGAAAGATGATTTTGCGTTGTTCTTGGTGAATGTAATTGGCTGATCCTGCGAAATATGAGAAATTAAATTATTGAAATATTGTTCTTCACTTTTTTTTGACCACGCTTCAAATAAAACCGGATATTTTGAATTCGCATCGGCTGAAGGAATGAACTGAAATTCTTTTCCGGAAAAAGCCGAATCAGAAAAACAGTTGAGATAATTCTGTACATTTTTTTCTGATAACGAATTCGTAAAATTTTCTAAAAGAATTTCCGGAGTGACCGCCAACTGATAATTGGATCTCGGTTGATCCGGTTTCTCTGGGTCTCGCGTGCTGAATAAATCACAACCATTAAAAAGCAATAAAAGAAGGAAAAAGAGCGCTACTTTTTCTTTTTGCATAAAAGTATCAATCGCGAAGAAGATTTTTCATCAAACGGATTGCCGGAATAACTTCCAAAGATCATTTCTATCGACAAATTATTTTTGCTCATCGCTTCAACTAAATCTTTTTTGGAATATAACCGCACTGATTCACGAAAATTTTTAACAGTTCCATTCTGCGTTAAGGTAATATCTTTCACAACGTTATTCGCTTCAATTTTTCTCGACTGTTCAATAACCAAATCGCCAATTTCTGTTTTAGAAAAAGGGACAAGATTCTCTTTTACATTTTGGGCGTTAAGAAAATCGAAGACGAAAATTCCTTCATCAGCAAGCAGTAATTCCACATTTCCGAAAATCGAAAAATTGTCTTCATCATTTTCAAAGTAACCAAAGCTTGTAAAAACATTTAGAATTAAATTAAACTTCTCATGAAAATGAACAGTGCGAATATCATCTCTTATAAACGTTGCATGCAAACCATTTTTTTTTGCCTCTTCGGCAGCAACAGAAAGAAGTTTTGCGCTTTGATCAACACCGGTAACCGTAAAACCTTTTTTCGCCAATAATAATGCGTGTCTTCCGGCGCCGCAGCCTAAGTCTAAAACTTTTGCGCTTGTGGGAAGATTTACTTTGTTGAGAATGAAAGAAACTAAAATTTCCGCTTCTTCACTATTTCTATGTCCGTAAACGGTTAAGTATTCTTCCGATTCGAACCATTCTTCAAACCAAAGTTTGGTCAAAGGAGACCTCTGTTGGAGACAGCCCTCGCAATTGTTGCTTCATCTGCAAATTCCAGATCGCCGCCGATTGGTAAGCCGCGCGCGATACGCGTAACTTTAATATTCAACGGTTGAAGGAGTTTGCCAAGATAGAGAGATGTGGCATCACCTTCTGTATCAGGATTCAGCGCTAAAATAATTTCAGAAACCTCGTGAGTTTTTAATCTCTTTAGAAGTTCATTAATTTTTAACGCTTCCGGTCCAATACCGCTTAGGGGCGATAAAACTCCTGATAATACGTGATAGACACCGTTGTATTCATTCGTCCTTTCGATAGCAATAATATCACTCGCCTCTTCAACGATGCAAAGGATTGATTTATCTCTTTTAGGACTTGTACAAATTTCGCAAACTTCAAATTCAGTAATGTTAAAACAAACCGAACAAAATTTTAATTTGTGTTTCAGATTATAGATTGCACCAATGAATTTTTCAACTTCATCTATCGGTTTTTTTAAAAGATAAAGAGACAACCTCTGGGCGGTTTTTTTTCCGATTCCCGGGAATTTGCTGAATTCTTCTATCGCAATCTGTAATGGTTCGGAAATATTCACCTAAAACCCAGGGATGTTTAAACCGGGAGGGATTATTCCTTTGGTAAGTTTGCCCATTTCATCTTCCGACATTTTTTCTGCTGCTTCTAAAGCTTTATTTACCGCGGCAACCACTAAATCTTCTAAAAATTCTTTTTCTTCCGGATTGATAACTTGTTTATCAATTTCGATAGAAACGATCTTTTTATTTCCGCTTGCAACGGCTTTAATAATTCCGCCGCCCGCTTCTGCAGAAACAGTTTTATTGGCTAACCCGGCTTGGGTCTTCTGCATTTCTTCTTGTAATTTCTGAACCTGGCGAAGCATGTCTTGCATTCCACCTTTCATTGAACCTCCGAACTAAATTTTTAATCAATTGTATTTATTTTTGTGCAAATATAAAACAATCCCCCGACTTTTTATACTTCGATTTTATAATTTTTTGATAAATTTTTGCTAAACATCATTTATATTGTATTACCAAAATTTCAAATAATACAGGAAGAAAGAAAATCGTAACTGAAGTGACGTTTGATGATTTTTTTGTGATTGACCCCAAAACACGGAAAAAAATTACGGATTACGGAAAATTCTCCGCCAAAGTAAGCGCGTTTTTCTTCGAGTATGTTAAGGAGTACCATATTCCGGTTGCGTATGAGAATATACATGGAGCTGGAAATTTGAAAATGATTCCGACAGAAGAATTTCCGGTTTACATCAAAATCCTTAATACTTCGAATAAAAATTTCTCCAAAATGTTTGCTTTGGGAAAAAATACTCCGTTACAAATCCCCGTGTTCGAAAGCTATCTTAGCACTGATTCTAACTATCAGCTAAATGAGCATCATATCATTTCCTTTGGTATTCTTCCTCTTGCAGATTTTAAAATGATTGGAAGAATTGCCACAAAAGTTAATGTTATTCTTAAATCTTACTTTGAACGAAGAAATTTACTTTTGTCTGAAATGACTTGCACGTTCGGAAGAAGCGGAGATAAAATTGTTTTGCTCGGAAGATTTTCTCCCGACTCGTTTAAGCTT
>JAVHOS010000339.1:33555-45804 GCA_036170205.1 Ignavibacteriaceae bacterium
CGGTGAAAATATAGTTATTTCTCCAGCCGATGGGACGGTACTTTTTATTAAAGACGTAACGGAAGAAAAATTTCTTAAAGGAAAAGCTAAACAGATCTCGATTTTTATGTCGCCGCTGAATGTTCACGTTAACCGAATTCCGATTTCCGGCGAGGTTGAATATTTGCAATACCATAAAGGCGAGTATTTAGTTGCCTATGATGATAAAGCTTCTGAAAAGAATGAGAGAAATGAAATCGGAATTTCCGGGAAAATCGGGAAAGTGCTCTACACACAAATTGCAGGTTTCGTGGCTCGCAGAATTATATCGGAATTAAAATTAGGAGACGCGGTTGTAGCTGGAAAAAGATTTGGAATGATCAAATTCGGCAGCCGGGTTGATGTTATTGTTCCTGATACTTTTACGACATCGTTAAAAAAAGGAGACAAAGTGTCTGCCGGAGAAACAATTTTATTTGAATCTAAATCAGGTTTGAAATGACATTACAAAACATGAAACCGACGAAGCGGATTTTTCCAAATTCGTTTACATCGCTGAATCTTTTTTGCGGCTTCTTATCGATCATCTATACAGCCCAGCAAAATTACGATTTAGCCGCATGGTTAATAGGCGCAGCAGCAATCTTTGATGCGCTTGACGGTGTTGCCGCACGAATTACCAAATCAAGCAGTCAATTTGGAGTTGAACTCGATTCGCTTTCTGATGTGGTAAGTTTTGGCGTGGCTCCGGCATTTTTAATTTATGAAATCGGATTAAACAGATTAGGAACGCCGGGAATTATTTTTGCTGGAATTTTTCTACTCTGCGGCGCTTTCAGGTTAGCAAGATTCAATACACAGTTGGTAGGATTTAAGAAAGAATATTTTGTCGGACTTCCAATTCCTACCGCAGCATTAACTCTTGCAGCTTATGTATTAGTTTTTGGAAGGGACAATTATCTTTCTGCTTCCTATAATCTTTACACTATTTCATTGGTGCTTTCTCTGGCTGTATTAATGGTCAGCCGTTTCAGATACGAAACCCTGCCGCATTTTACCAAACGCGGAGTAAAAGAAAAGCCTTTTCATTTTTCTTTTTTCGCTATTAGTTTGGCGGCGCTTTTTCTTACTGAAGGAAGAGCAATTTTCTTAATCTTTCTTTTCATCGTTCTCTTTGGTATTTTTAATTCGGTTTATTTGAAGTTTAAAAAATAAGAAGGCTCTCTTGTTCAAAGCAAAAGTTATAATAAAAAGAAAAAAATCCATTTTGGACCCGCAAGGCAAAGCTGCTGAACACGGCGCAGTTCTCCTTGGATTCAAAAATATTACGAATGTCCGGATCGATAAACAAGTTGAATTTTTAGTTAATGTTTCTGATGAAGAAACCGCAAAGCAAGAAGTTTCCGAATTTTGTGCTAAGTTATTAAGCAATCCATCTATGGAAGACTTTGAAATTAATTTAGAAAAAGTAGATGAAGCTTAAATTCGGTGTTGTTGTTTTTCCCGGTTCAAATTGCGATCACGATTCCTACCATGTTTTAAAACATATACTGGATCAAGACACAGTTTATTTATGGCACAAAGATACCGATCTCCAATATTGTGATGTGATAATTCTTCCCGGCGGATTTTCGTACGGAGATTATATTAGAACCGGCGCGGTTGCAAAGCTTTCACCAATTATGAATTTGGTAATTGATTTTGCTAATAAAGGTGGCGTGGTTTTCGGCATCTGCAACGGGTTTCAAATTTTAACCGAATCGGGTCTTCTCCCCGGTGCGCTGATCAAAAACAAAAATTTGAAATTCATTTGCAAAGATATTTACATTACAGCGGTAAACGAGAATTCTCTTTTGACAAAATCACTTGAGAAAAAAACGTTGATGACACCGATAGCACACGGCGAAGGAAATTACTTCACCGATGAAGAAACTTTGAAATCGCTCGAAAAAAATAATCAGATCATTTTTCAATACTCTTCGTCTAAAGGTGAAATCTCCGAAAGTTGTAACCCGAACGGTTCGATTAATAACATAGCCGGAATTATGAACAAAGGTGGAAATGTATTCGGAATGATGCCTCATCCCGAAAGAAGCAGCGATGAATTACTTGGCAAAACCGACGGGATGCAAATTTTTAGTTCATTATTAAATAATTTTATTAAATAAGAGGATCAACCATGTTTAGCAATATTGGATTACCGGAAATACTGATCATCATGTTTGTGCTTGTGCTTTTATTCGGCGCGAAGAAAATTCCCGAACTTGCACAAGGTATCGGCAAAGGTATGAAAGAATTTAAAAAAGCGATGAAAGACGATGACACCGGAAATAAAATCTCCGACAAAAATCAATCATCAGAAAAAAAAGATTAACGTATGTTTGGTAATATCGGCGCCACGGAAATTATTGTAATTGCAGTTGTCGCTCTTCTCCTCTTCGGACCCAAAAAACTCCCCGAGATGATGCAAAGTGTCGGGAAAGGAATTAAAGATTTTAAACGATCTTTAAACGAAGTTGAAGAAGAAATTAAAAATTCAATTGATGATAAGAAATAATCCGCTGCCTCTCCATTTCTGAAATTACAAAAGGATTTCTTTGATTAGTTATAAAAATCATAGCGAAAAGTTACGACTTCTAAAAGAGGGAACATTATCCTTGGTTGATAATGTTCAAGAATTTCTTTCGCGAATAGAAGAAAGAAAAAATTTAAATGCTTTCAATTCTCTTTTTGCTGAAGAAGCTTTGCAAAGAGCGGAAGAAGTTCAACAGAAAATTGCAAACGGTTCAGCCGGAAAACTTGCCGGAATGGTTATCGCTGTAAAAGATGTACTTGCAATAAAAGATAAACCGCTTACCTGCTCATCAAAAATTTTAGAAAATTTTACTTCCCTTTATACAGCAACTGCGGTACAAAAATTAATTGATGAAGACGCGATAATTATCGGCAAAACCAATTGCGATGAGTTTGCGATGGGTTCGTCAAATGAAAATTCCGCCTTTGGCGCTGTAAAAAATCCGGCTGATGAAACACGAGTTACCGGCGGTTCAAGCGGCGGTTCTGCTGCTGCTGTTGCAGCAAAGCTATGCGATGTTTCGTTAGGAACTGATACCGGCGGTTCAATTCGTCAACCCGCAGCATTTTGTGGTATTTACGGATTGAAACCAACTTACGGACTCGTCTCTCGTTTTGGTTTAACTGCTTTCGCCTCTTCGTTTGATACAATCGGTCCGTTCGCAAATTCTGTTGAAGATATTGCACATGTTTTAGAAGTGCTTGCCGGACACGATAAAAACGATTCGACATCAATTAATACAGAAACGAAATCATATCCCACGCTTCTTCATACTAATGATCAGAAATTGAAAATCGGAATTCCGAAAGAATATTTTGCCGAAGGATTATCTGCAGAGATAAAAACAAGGATTGAATCGGTAATTCAAAAATTAAAGGAAATGAATTTTTCTATCGAAGAAGTTTCACTTCCTCATACAGAATTTGCGATTGCTACTTATTATATTTTAACAACTGCAGAAGCTTCTTCCAACCTTGCGCGATTTGACGGAGCGCGGTATGGTTATCGTTCAAAGCATAGTTCTTCTTTAGCTAAAATGTACAAGTCCTCCCGCTCGGAGGGATTCGGCAGCGAAGTAAAACGACGAATCATGCTCGGCACTTACGTTTTGTCTTCCGGTTATTACGATGCTTATTACAAAAAGGCGCAGCAAGTTAGAAGAAAAATAAAAGAAGATTTCGTCAACGCTTTTTCTCAAGTTGATGTTCTGCTGACTCCAACAACTCCAACTACTGCATTTAAACTTGGTGAAAAAACCACAGATCCGATTGAAATGTATTTGAGCGATATTTTTACTACATCTGCAAATCTTGCGGGAATTCCGGGAATAAATATTCCGATCGGAAAAGACAAAAATAATTTGCCAATAGGTTTACAACTATTAGCAAATCAATTTGAGGAAGAAAAACTTTTACAGCTTGGTGCAATTTTACAAAACGAAATACTTACAACTTAAGGTTATTGTTCTTCTTCTGAGATTCTTCACTTAATTTTTTCTTATAAGCAATCATCTTTTTCAAAAGATTACCATCGCTTAAAGCCAACATTTGCACTGCTAACAAACCGGCATTCTTCGCTTGATTAATTCCAACAGTTGCAACCGGAACTCCTGCCGGCATTTGCACAATTGAAAGAAGCGAATCCAATCCATCTAATGATTTTGCTTTTACCGGAATTCCGATTACCGGAAGCGGTGTAAATGCAGCCGTAACACCCGGTAAATGAGCCGCGCCGCCTGCACCTGCAATAATTATTTTCATTCCTCTTTTGTGTGCTTCTTTACCAAAGCTTGCTAAAATATCCGGCGACCGATGCGCTGAAATTATTTTCACTTCATACGAAATATTGAATTGTTGTAAAATATCTGCGGCTTCTTTCATAACCGGCAAATCGGAATCGCTCCCCATAATTATACCGACTAATGGTTTTTCTGTTTTCATCATTTCCTCTTTTCTAATTGAATATTTGCGGAGAATGAATTCTGCGCTGCGATAAATTATTAAATGTTTTTCCAGTTTATCTTTTTTATTTGATCGCCATCTGACTGTAAGATTACCGCACCTTCTTCATCCGTACGCAATATTTTCGATTTTAATTCTTCTAATCTTTTCAAAACTACTTGAGAAGGATGACCAAACTTATTTTGTTCGCCGACACTAATTAAACTGATCTTCGGTCTCACAAAATTAAGAAAATTTTCACCAGAACTCGTCTTACTTCCGTGATGCCCGGCTTTTAAAACATCTACTTTCAGAAAATTGTTCCAGTGAGAAGTTAGATAATTTTCCATTTTCAAATGCGCATCGCCAACAAATAGAAACGAATTTTTCCCATAAACCATTTTTACAATTCCGCTTCTGTCATTTATCTTGAAACTGCTTACCGGTGGTTTATGAGTATCGCAAAGCAAATATACTCTTTCGTCTCCCTTCACCAATATTGTATCACGGTAATAGTTTACCGGAATTTTTTTTAGCGCTAGAAGCTGTTCAAAATAAAAATCGTTTTTCTCCGATGAGTCTATATCCGGTTTAATAATTCTGCTCACTCGATTTTGATTTACAAGTGAAACAAAACCTGCAAAATGATCAGTATCCATATGAGAGATAATGCCATAGTCTATTTTTGATATTCCAAGATAATCCAAAAGCGGTAATATCACTCGCTCACCGTTATCATAATTAAATTGTGAACTTCCCGCATCAACTAAGATTGTTTTCCCATCCGGAAGTTTTATAAGAAAAGCGTCACCCTGCCCCACATCGATCATTACTACGCTTAATCGCTCTTTCGGTAAAATTTCTTTATTATCAAGTGAACAAAACACGATCGTGTTTGCAGCTACCAAAAAGATTAAAATCAATTTTGTGAACATCCGTTTTGTATAACGAAGTGTGAAGATGAGAAAAAAGAGAAAACAATAAAAGATGACCGCATCTTGCATTGAGAAATTTGGAACGCGGATGAAAGAGAAATCTTGCGTTGCAGATATTTTAATTAAATAGTAAAGTAACGCAGTTATTCCATCACCGGCTAATGCAAAAATAGTTGCAACTTGAATTGAAACAAGCGAGACAAATAACATCAACATAGCATTTGCAAGAATAACCGAAATCGCCGGAATCACAAACAGATTTGTAATAAGTGAAACGATTGAAATTTTCCCAAAATAAAAATTTGTAAAGGGAAGCACTCCAATCTGCGCTGCCAACGACATAAAAAACATTATCAGCAGTCCTTTAATAAATTTATTTTTGAGATTTAAACCTTTTAACCAATCCGAGAAATATGGATACAACCCGATCGTTGCCATTACCGCTACGAACGAAAGTTGAAAACCCGGATCGAAGAGTTGATTCACATCGATTAACAAAATAATTAGCGCTGCAATTGAAATAGTATTCCAAGCGTTTATTTCTCTGCCGTTTAACGATGCGGTAAAAACAACAAACGCCATAATTGTTGCGCGTAAAACCGCTGCCTGTAAGCCGGTAATTAGTAAAAAGAAAACAAGTGTTACAATTGTTAACGTTGTGCGCAAATAAATATTAACCCTTCCAAAGAGAATGATAAATATTATTGCAATAAATCCAACTTGCTGCCCCGAAACCGCTAATACGTGCGCAACGCCTGAATTGATGAATTCCATCTTTGTTTCATTATCAATTTCACTCTTATCTCCAAGGACCAACCCTTTTAACAACCCGACAGATTGCGGTCTCTGCATTTCATCAATTTTGTTCGCAATACTTTTTCTAATTGAAAATATCCATGAAGGAAATGAAACAACTGTGGAATTTGTAACCATAATATCTTGCGGATTTTTAACTGAAAGAAAACCCGTTATTCCCTGCTTTAGTAGGTAAGCGCGATAATCGAACTCTCCCGGATTACGAGTTCCTTTTCCTTTGTTATAGGTTCCCACCACTGATACCACATTCCCGGGATTTAGTTTATTGTAAAGTTTAAGAAATTCATTTTGATTGGCTTTTTTAACGCGGCATATAATCTTGAATGAACCGATTACTTTTTCGCTATCCGTTAAAATCGAATCCGTTTCAAGCTTAAAAGAAAAATCATTTTCTCGTTTCAACTGAATTTCGGAAATGCGTCCAACCATCTTTACTTTTTTCACAAATTGATTGGCGAGCGGATAATGGACTTCATTCCGATTTTGAAATTGAAAGAGAAGCATTCCGAAGATGAAGACCGGAACAAGCAAATAAATAAATGAAGGAATTTCTTTCATTCGCTTTTTACTCATTATTTTCCATACGATAACGACTAAAACAATTGAGATACAGAAAAAGAGAATGAGGAAAGAAAATTCAATTGGACATGTTGATTGAAAAATGATCCCCGAAATAAATCCAGCGGTTATTCCTATTAAAGGATAATGCTTCAGCATAAATATTTTATTATTGAATGTTTTATATCAGACAAATCTTTAATGTTTTCAGAAACAATTTTTGCATTCTGTCCGGCGGTTATCAACAAAGAAGGATTTGTTGTATGCGTCTTCACCGATAAATCTTCAACATTTCCGTGATCCGAACAGAGAATAATTGAAAGTTTTTCTTTATCAAATTGAGTAAAAATTGTAAAAAGGAATTCATCAAGAATTTTAAAAGTTGCTTCTGTATCTTCATCATATCTTCCGTGTCCAAGATGATCGGTTAAAAAATATTCAAAAGCTGTAAAGGTATTTTTATTAGAAATATTTAAAAGATTTTTTGCTGCTTGTTCTGCGGATATTATTGGGAGATTATAACCCAGCTTTGTATTCCACCGGGCGTTGGTTATTTCAGCGGTGAGCGCTTCACCTTTCACAACCTCATCAATTCCATTAAGATGCATTCCGTTAAGATTGCAACTCAGTGTCGTCACGCTTAAACGTTTTTTACCGGAGTTGATATAATCAAAAAATACTTGCGGATAAGCGTTAGCAAAAGTGACTTTCTCATTATTATCTAAAAAATATTTAAAAATATTTTTCTCTTGAATTATCGGAATCAATGTGGAATAAGGAAAAGGTCCAAAATGTTGATTGATTATTCGCGGAGCTTTTACTCCGCAGAAAATAGATGTTTGTCCGGTTCCGCTTTGCGGCAAGCCGGAAATTCCCATTGATGCATCAACTCCGGAGAGAAATATTTTTCCGTTAGATAACGATCGATTTTCAAGGTGAGGAAGTTCTCCAAATAAATTTTGGAATGTCTGAAATCCAAACTTGAAAAATGGATTCCACTCATAATCTTTTTTTCCGATTCCAACACCGTCTAGAAAAAGAAGGAGGATATGATGATCCGATTTTTCCATTTTCTTATTTCATCTTTGATTCAACCAAAATAGTGACCGGTCCATCGTTAATAATTTTCACTTTCATCATAGCGCCGAATAACCCGGTTTTAATTTTTGCTTCACCTAAATTCTGTTTAAGTCGCTCGATAAATTTTTCATATAACGGAATTGCAATTTCTGGTTTTGCCGCATCGGTAAAACTTGGGCGGTTTCCCTTTTGCGCATCGCCATATAAAGTAAATTGCGATACAAGCAGAATTTCTCCATTTACCTCTTTGATGGAAAGATTCATTTTCTCATCGGTGTCTTCAAAGATTCTCAAATTACAGCATTTATCCGCTACAAAAACAACGTCGTCAACACCGTCGGTCGATTTAATTCCAAGCAGCAAAACAAATCCTTTTCCAATTTCCGCTTTATAATTTTCATTCTCAATAAAAACCGAACCTTCACTTACTCGTTGAACCAACGCTTTCATTTCAGCTCCCCTTTTACAACCCGTTCAATACCGCCGTAATCTTTCCATATTTGCATTGAAGAAAAATTATTCTCTTTAAAAATTGATTTTACTTCTTCTGCTTGCCCGGCGCCAACCTCAAAAAATATTTTACCGTTTTCGTTTAGCAGAGTTTTCGCTGAAACAATAATTTTTCTGTAAAAAGTTAAACCGTCTGAAAAATCAGTCACGGCAAAATCGGGTTCGTGTGATACGATCTCTTTCTGTAAAGAAGAAAATTCTTTTTGCGAAACATACGGCGGATTGGACACGATAATATCAAATTTTGTATTTACCGCTAACGATGTATTCAAGACATCGATTTCTATAAAAGTGATTCTTTCCGCAACATTATTTTTTTCTGCATTTTGTTTTGCGATTAAAAGAGCTGCCGGACTTTTATCCACAGCAATTATTTTTACGTTTGGTAAATTGTTAGCCAGGCAGACCGCAATAATCCCGCTTCCAGTGCCAATATCCATTATGTTCAATTCAGTTTCTTTATCAGTATGATTAATAATGGTTTCAACAAGTATTTCAGTTTCCTGGCGCGGGATCAGTACATCTTTATTAACAAAAAAGTTTAATCCGTAGAAATCAACATAGCCAAGAATATATTGCAACGGCTCACGGTTTCCTCTTCTTCTAATAAATTCCCGGAAGTGATTAACTTCTTCATCTTTCACCGGTTTATCAAAGGCGAGATAAAGATCCAATCTTTTACATTTTAACGTTTCCGCCAAAAGAAGTTCAGCATTTAAACGGGCGGAATCAATCCCCTTTTGTTCAAAGAAAGTAGTTGTTAAATTTAATAGTTCGAGAACGGTATGCATACGTAAATTTTTTATTCAATTGAATTTGAAAAATTGTAAATTGCAACAAATTTTTTTTCTGTTCACGCTCAAAATAAGAAAGTATTCCCTTTTTAAGAAGTTTAATGAAGTTAGATAAAAGCAAAATCAATAAAATCCTTTGCATCAAACTGCGCGGCATTGGTGATGTTATACTTTCAACGGTGGTTTTTGATAATTTGCGGAAAGAATTTCCAAATGCAACAATCGATTATCTTACCGAACCGCCAAGCAAAGCTGCTTTGGAAAAACTTTCTTTTTTGAATGAGATTATTCTCTACAAAAAAAAACAATTTTTCGGCGGATTAAAAACCATCGCAAAAATATTTTTTAATAACTATGATCTGGTTTTGGACTTTTACTCAAATCCGCGGACTGCAATGATAACCTTTTTCAGCCGTGCAAAATACCGTGCGGGATTTCCCTACCGTGGAAGAACTTACGCTTACAATTTATTTGGACCAACCGAACGGGACAAATTTCATGCTGCACAACTACATCTTGAATATTTGAAAAACATTGGAATAAAAGCGGAATCAAGCAATCTCCATTTTGGATTGGACGAAAAAGATATTTCTCTTGCCGAAGTTTTTTATAAAAATAATTTTGGTGAAAATGATTTTGTGGTCGTTTTAAGTCCAAGCGGCGGATGGGAATCGAAGAAGTGCGATGCTTCAAAATTTGTTGAAATTGCCGAAGCCGTACATCAAAAATATCATGCAAAATTTCTAATTCTTTGGGGACCGAACGATCGCGATGACGCCATAGTAATTCAAAAAGATTTAAAGGATACGGCAGTTTTGGCTCCCAATACAACCATACGTGAAGGCGCCGCTTTTATGAAGTTGGCAAAGTTAGTGATTGCGAACGATAGCGGTCCAATGCATATTTCAACCGCAGTTGGCACACCGACACTGAGTATTCATGGACCGACAAATCCCAATTTGCAAGGACCGTTTGGAGACAAACACGAATCAATTCGTCTTGAAGAACTTGATTGCATCGGATGTAATTTGTTAAAATGTCCGCGCAAACATGAATGTTTTTTAGAATTACCGATCGCTAAAGTGATTGAAAAAGTAGATCACCTTATTTTAAAGAATAAAATTAATTTTTAACATGAAAACAGTTGAAATATATCTTAAAAATATTTTCCTCTCGTTTCTTCTTTTTCTAAACAGAAAGAACAAACTGGAGAAGGCAAATTATTCCATCGCGCCGGGAGCCAAAATACTTTTTATTCGGTTAAACAGAATCGGTGATGCGTTAGTAGTTACTCCGCTTCTGCACGAAATTAATAACACAGCTAATGTTGAGGTTCACGTTCTCGCCAGTAAAACAAACCGCATCGTTTTTGAAGATTGTCCTTGCGTAAAGAAAGTAATTGTTTTTGAAAAAGGTTTAAAGAGTTTCAATAATTTGCTGGGTTTTATTGAGCAAGAAAAATATACAGCAATCGTTGATCTGCATGATGATGTTTCAACCACAGTAAGTTTCCTGATTGCGTTGTCTAAAGTTCCTCTTAAATTCGGATTGAAGAAATCGAATGCGAAAATTTTTACGCACACCATTGAGAAGCTTGATTCGATTAAGACACATGTAGTTGAAAGAAATCTTGCTTTATTAAAATTGTTCAATTTGAAGTACGATAAAGAGAACGTGAATATCGTATATCAGCCTAAAGCGGGATCTCTCAGCAAATCTGAAAACTTTTTAGCTCACAAGTTTCCGGAGAAAAAATTTCTCATTGGCATAAATATCTCTGCGGGCAGTGAAGCCCGTTTTTGGGGAGTTGAACGGTATCGCCAATTGCTTTCTTTCTTTAAAAGTTATGATGCGAATATTTTACTTCTCTCTTCTACAAGAGATTTAAAATACGCAATTCAAATTGCGGTGAACAATGAACCACTTTTTTACTCTCCATCATTTGATGAGTTCGCAGCAATGATTTCTAAGCTTGATTTTCTTTTTACTCCCGACACATCAACCGTACATCTCGCATCTGCGTTCAACATTCCAATGTTCGGAATTTATGTTCAATATAAAACGGATGATATGCCGTGGACACCGTATCAATCTGCACATGAAATTATTGTAACAAAAGAACCAAATTTTTTAAATCTCTCTTTTGAAGAAGTTATTCCAAAACTAAAACCATTTATAGAAAAATATGTCAAAACTCTATCCAATCCCGTCATGTAAAAATTTCAACGGTTACAAACCTTGCTTTCCTGATTATAATTGCTGGGAATATGGCTGTAAAGAAAATAAAGCGGTTGGAACAAAAATCCTGATCATCAACCTTGATGCTATGGGTGATGTTTTGATGACCACCGCACAACTGAAAAGTATTAAAAGGAAATTTCCTGAATCCTCAATTTATTGGATTACACTAAAACCGGCAGAACAACTTCTTCTGAACAATCCTTTTCTTGATCAAGTCTTTAAATATGATTTTGAATCGCTTTCAATTCTCCTGCAAATGGAGTTCGATTATGTTTACAACATTGATAAATCTCAGCGATCCGCTTCATTACTTAATTCTGTATCGGCAAAAAATAAACTTGGATTCGGATTAAATGCGGACGGTAAAATTATTCCCGTAAATGAAGGAGCGTTTTATAATTACCAACTTGGTATGGACAATAACTTAAAGTTTAAAGTGAATCAGCGAACCGGACAAGATTATCTTGCCGAAACTCTTGAACTTGAATATGAACGGAACGATTACGTTTTTAATTTTTATGATGAAGAACTGGAGTTTCAAAACAATTATAAATCCCAAGTGGGGTTTAAGGATGAAGATTTAATCATTGGGTTCAACACCGGCTGTTCAAATCTTTTCCCGAATAAAAAAATGACCGTTGAACAGCACATTCATTTAATTGAAAGATTGCTAAGTCATAACAAATATAAAATTATTCTGCTCGGTGGACCGGAAGACACGAAACGAAATGAAGAAATTGCCAAACCGTTTGGAGATAAGATTATCAATACGCCCAGTACTATGGGAATAAGGCGCGGCGTTTGTTTTGAAAATCTTGCGA
>JAVHOS010000339.1:45904-67928 GCA_036170205.1 Ignavibacteriaceae bacterium
GCTTCAACAAAAAGGGATTAAATCTCATCCCCAACTTTGGATGTCTGCGGCAAATATTCTCCAACCGGATGAAGTTGTAAAAATTCATAAAGCGTATGTAAAAGCCGGAGCGGATATACTTACCACAAATACATTCCGCACTAACCCGGTATCGGTCAACAAATCCAATTTTAAAATTATAAGTACAGAGTTTGTAAAAAAAAGTATTGAACTAACACGAGAAGCAATTGGCAATAAGAATTTATTACTTGCCGGTTCCAATCCACCGGCAGAGGATTGTTACCAGGTTGAAAGAAGAGTTTCAAAAAAAGAGATTGAGACGAATCATGCTCAGCATATTGAATCTCTGATGAACTTCGGTTGTAATTTTATTTTAAATGAGACGCAAAGTCATTTAGACGAAATACTGTTTGTTTCAAAATTCTGCGATAAAAATTCAATTCCCTTTGTGATGAGTTTGTTCTTCACACATGAAATGAAAATACTGAGCGGTGAAAATCTTTTTCATGTAATAAAATTAGTCGAAGATTACAATCCCTTAGCGATTGGCTTTAATTGCATCATGCCCAAAACTTTTCAAAAAACATTTTGTCGGATCAGTAAAAATTCTTCATGGGGATTTTATTTGAACTGCGGCAGCAACACAATAAACAATGAGAAGATTGTATGTGGAATTTCTCCCCAAGATTACTCGCATGAAATAGAAAAGTATTTACCGAAGAATCCTGTTTTTATAGGTTCGTGCTGCGGTTCTTCGCCAAATCATACCAAAGAATTGAGAAAACTTTTAGATGAAAACAATTGTAATTAAATCACCGGCAAAAATAAATTTCGGTTTAAACATTGTCGCAAAGCGCGATGATGGTTTTCATAATATCGAAACTCTTTTCTATCCAATTGAGTTGCATGATGTTATAACGTTTGAGAAAACTGCAAAGTTTTCTTTCACGTGCAATAATGATCAAATCCAAAATGACGAAAATAATTTAGTTGTAAAAGCCGTACGATTGATTGAGCAATTGGTAAAAAAAGAAATTGCTGTTTCGATTGATCTGGAGAAAAATATTCCGCTCGGCGCCGGATTAGGCGGAGGGAGTTCAAATGCAGCACATACACTGCTATCCTTAAATGAATTATTCAAACTGAAAATATCAGGTGGACTATTAAATGAAACCGCACTGCAACTCGGCTCTGATGTTCCCTTCTTTCTTTGTCCGGTTCCCTCGTTTGCCACTTCGCGAGGTGAGATACTTTCCCCGATCGAATTTGAAATTACCAAACCAATATTGTTGGTAAATCCCGGAATACATATTTCAACTAAATGGGCGTACGAAAATATTACCCCAAAGAAGCCGGAATTTTCGCTTACTGAATTACGTTCATATATTGCAAATGATTTTATTTCACTTAATGGTAAAGTAGTGAATGACTTTGAGAATATTGCCTTTGCAGCGCATCCGCAGTTAGCAGAAATAAAAAATGTCATGTTCGACTTCAAAGCTGAGTTTGTTTTAATGAGTGGAAGCGGCTCAACCATGTTTGGAATTTTTCCGGAGAACGATTCAGCGCAAAATGCTCTTCATCATTTTTCTAAAACATATTTTACTTATTTACAATGAAAAATATATTTTCTTTTGGACTCCTTCTTATTACGGCATTCCTATCATTGAACTGCGCAACATCGAAATTACAAATTCATTCCCGCACAGAGTGGAACGCGGCAAAACCAAAAGCTTTCAAATCTCAAGTTCCAGGCAGAATTACAATCCATCACGAAGGAGAAATTTTTAATCCGCAAAAAGAATCAGCCGCTCACCATATTAAAAAAGTACAAACGTGGGGCATGAGCGAAGCGCGCAGTTGGAGCGATATTCCGTATCATTTTATAATTGATTTCGACGGAAATGTTTTTGAAGGAAGAAATGTTTTTACCGCTGGTGAAACAGCCACTGAATACAATCCGGAAGGACATTTGCTCATAACTTGTCTTGGAAATTTTGAAGAACAGCAAGTAACCGAAAAGCAGTTGAAGGCTTTAATAGAGCTTACGGCTTACTGCTGCAAGAAATATCAGATTTCTCCTTCAACAATAAAAGCGCATAAAGATTTTGCAAAAACTCTTTGCCCCGGAAAAGATTTATACCGCTACATAGAGTCCGGCTATCTTCAAAGCGAAGGTGAAAAGAGAATTAAATAACCGCTGATTCAAGAAACTCAACATACCCTTTGTCGGCATTAATTTTAGTTTTTATTCCAAACGGAATTGTGTAGTTAGCTTTTCGGTGCCCGTGCGGAAAATTTTTAATAACCGGAATACGCAATTCTCCCAAATACTTTTCGAATACTTCATCCAAGGTCAAAGTTTTTTTCTCGGCATCTTTTTCAACGCAATCGGTGAACTCGCCAAGTAATACGCCCGATATTTTTTTCATAATTCCGGTTATCGTTAATTGATTCAACATTCGATCAACCTTGTAGGGAGCCTCATCGACATCTTCAAAAAAAAGTATTTTATCTTTTAATTTTGGGAAATAAGGACTACCCAATAGAGAAAGAATTAAAGAGAGATTTCCCCCAATAATTTCACCTTCAGCTTTACCTTTTTTCATTGGAAGCAGCGTTTCACCCTCGGGAAGGATTACCTTATCAATTTTTTTTGTCGAGGTAATAGTTCGCCAAAAAATTTCTTCTGTGTAACGATTTATTTCGGAATGAAAATCGACAGCAACCATCGGTCCGGCAAAAGTTACGAGATTCGCATTTTTAAAGAATGCAAGTTGGAGCGCCGTGATATCCGAATAACCAACAAATATTTTCGGGTTTTTCTTGATCAATTGATAATCGATTTTGTCGAGAAGTCGTGGAGAACCATACCCGCCGCGCACACAGATGATCGCTTTAATTTCTTTATCAGAAAACATATCGTGCAAATCTTCTAACCGTTCTTCATCTGTGCCTGCAAGATAGCCGGAATATTTCCCGACATTTTTTCCAACTTCAACTTGATATCCAAGCCGCTCAAAGTAGTTTACGCCTTTATTTATACGGCTCAGATCATCCGGTGATGATGCCGGAGAAATTATTCCGATAGTGTCTCCGTTGCGAAGACTTTCCGGTTTTTGCATTTTCATTGCAGTTGCCTTGTTACATATTTTTTAAAGCTTCGTCTTCAGAAGCATAAATTGTAAATAATTTTTCAAAACCGGAGATCGAAAAGACCTCAAGAATTTGGTCGTTCATTAAAGCCAAAGCGAACGCTCCGTTTTTTTGCTGTAAAAGTTTTGCAAGAACAATAAGCACACGCAAACCCGCGCTGCTTATGAAAGATAATTCCGTGAAATTGATAAGAACTTTATTCGCGCCCTTTTCGATTAACGCGGTGGCTGTTTCCTGAAAACTTGTTGCTTGATTGAAATCAAGATTGCCCTTTGGAGAGAGAATAAGCACACCGTTTACTTCATGTTGCGACATTTCCATACGAACCTCTTTTTATTATATTATTTTCTTTGATACCGTTAAAATATTTTTCCCGTCAATTCTGTTGTATTTAAAATCATCCATCATAGTTTTCACCAAATAGATTCCAACGCCCCCCGGCTGTCTCTGTTCAAGCGGAACATCTTGTGGATCGGGGACAGTCAGCGGGTCAAATTCAATTCCATCGTCAATAAATTCCATTGTCAATTTGTTTACAGAGCTATTTATTCTTATTGCTATTTCATGCTGATTTTTATCCTGAAAAGAATAGTTTATTGTATTCACTAGAATCTCTTCCATCGCCAAACGAAGTTTATAAATTAATGCTAGAGCAATATTTTCTTCATTGCAGAATGTAATCAATTGATAGATCGCGTTGGATACTTCTTCCGGAGAATTTTTAATGACAATTTCGTAGTTCTTCGCCGAACCATGTCTCATGGATTAATTCCTCTCCATCGGTTTAAACCATTTAAGAGTAAAGGAGGTAATGTCATCAGATTGCGGAGCGGTATCCGAGAACTTTTTAACTTCTTTTACCGAATTAAGAACCAGCTCTTTTGCTGAACTTAAATGCTGGGTCTTTAAAAAGATTTCAAGCCGTTTATCTGAATAAAGTTCGTCGGTAATGTTTTGCGCTTCCGTAATTCCATCGGTATATAAAAAGATTTTATCGTTTTCAGCAAGAGTAATCCCGGCTGACTTATACGGATAGTTGTCAACTATCCCAACGGCAATATCTCCGGTCTTCTCAATTTTTTTTATTTCACCGTTTTGCGAAACGATGTAGGGCAAATTATGCCCGGCATTTACAAAATCAACTTCGCCGGATCTGATATTTATTCTTCCGAAAAATATTGTTACAAACATCGAAGAATCGTTTTCTCTACAAAGATCGTTATTTACTTTACAAATTATTTCATTTAAAGGCAGCTCAGAAGTGGTGGTGGCTTTTATTAAAGTTTTTGTTACAGCCATAAACAAAGAAGCCGGAACCCCTTTTCCCGAAACATCGCCAACCGTAAAATAGAGGAAAGAATTATCGAGGAGGAAAAAGTCATAAAAATCTCCACCAACTTCTTTGGCGGGCTCAATAACTGCGTAGAGATCGAATTCGGGTCTGTCCGGAAAAGGTGGAAATATTTTGGGTAGAATTCCCATCTGAATTTCGTGCGCAATTTTTAACTCACTTTCCATTTTCTGTTTCGCCGCCGTTGTCTCCATCAAATTATCGATGTACTGCCGCAGAGATATTTGCATAAAATTAAATGAAGCCGCCAAATGGCTCACTTCATCTTTTGAGTGCATCTCCGGAATAGCTACATTAAAATTTCCGGCTGCAATTTGATCGGTTGCAGACGCAAGTTTTTTTAGCGGGCGGGTGATCCGGTTTGCAAGAAAAGCAATTGCGAGAATCAGAAGTATTGCGCCAACCAGGTTGTATAAAAGAATATATCTTGTTA
Organism: Ignavibacteriaceae bacterium; assembly: GCA_036170205.1. Classification (GTDB taxonomy): domain Bacteria; phylum Bacteroidota; class Ignavibacteria; order Ignavibacteriales; family Ignavibacteriaceae; genus UBA1563. The sequence goes on from JAVHOS010000339.1 coordinate 50,845, forward strand.
ATGAGTTGAGATCCGCCATCAATTCGTCATCCGGAATAACAACGCCGAGTGACCAATCGTTGGTTAGCAAAGGAACATAGTAGAGCCAAATATTTTTTTTATTTAGAAATTGCTTCAGCAGGATAAAATCAGATTTACCGCGTAAAGCCGCCTGCCCATATTTTCTAACCGCGGCGTTGTTATCTCTTTCCGCAATGCTAAAAATCGTCTCATTCATAATGAAATCTTTAGTGGGATGAGTTACAAAAGTTCCGTCGTGAGAAATAAGAAAAGCGTAACCGTTTTGGTAGAGGGTAACACCCTTAACAATTTGTTCAAGCCAGTGAAGGTCAATCTCTGCGCTTACGATTCCCGCGCAAACCCTCTTACCATTTTGGTGTAAATAAAATGGAACAGAAAAGGTGGCGAGAATTTTTGAATTATCATCAACATTATAATAAGGTTCACTCCACATAGCTTTTTGCAGCTCTTTTGGAATTAAGTACCAGTCTTTTTTAGTATAAACATTTTCCGGCGACTTTAAATAAACCGTTTTTAACTTGCCGTCATTCTTATAAACATAGGGAGCAAATTCTCCCTTAACTCCGGCAAAAAAACCTGGTTCAAACGCAATAGTTACACCGGTGATCTCGTTGCTTGATTCAGTTACGCTGGTAAGAAAGCCAAGCATTTCTTTTTCGGATAAAGAATTATGTTCAAGGTGATACGCCAGGGTGTAAGGTATCTTCTCAACGTTTGTTAGAATTATTTCAATTTTATTAACGGTTGCCGATGAAAGATGTTGGGCGTTCAACTTGGCATTTTTCAGTAAAATTTCACGGGACCTTAAAAAGTTACTTCCAAAAATAAATGCAAAGATGACTCCGATAACGAAGAGAATAGAAATAACTAATTTAACGGCTAACGAATTTCTAAGGCGTACCATATTCCGCCTTAAAAAAATCTTTGAATGAAATGTTGTTGCTGATATAACCGCTTGCTTTTAAAGTTTTAGTTACGTTTTGATAATCGCTCTCCCTCAATTCACCGGCTGCAACTCCGGCATCCGGTTGTAACAATTTTTTCATCTGTCGCAGCATCCAACGTTGATGCATCTCATTGGCGGCATATTTCGCTTTAGTTAAATATTTTTTTACAAAATCCAGAGTTTCTTCTTCATGCGTGAATGCGTAATTCCAACCTTCCAGGGTTGCATCGGTAAATTCTTTACATGTGTTTTTATTTTTATTGTAAAAATCTTCCAACACATAAATACCATCTTCCGGGAAATTTAAATCATAATCGGAAAAAGAAAAGATTTGCAAATCAGTTGAATCGTATCCGCTGTTAAGTAAAAGATGATACTCGTTATACCACATCACCGAAGTAACATCAACAACATCGCGGATGAAAATGTTTTGCGTTTCAGAAAGAGGATAAACTTTTACTTTCAAATTGTATTTTGTAAACAGCGCCTCTGCTTGAATACGGAAATCCTGTTGCCAGAGCGCAACTTTTTTACCGTTCAAATCTTTAATCGAATTAATCCCTCTCCCTTTTTTTGCCACCAACATTAAAGCCGAGCGTTGGATTAACTGACAGATGTTGACCAGTTTAATATTTTTATCTCGCAGTTGCAATGCAGATGAAAGCCACGCTGCACAAAAATCAGTTTTTCTTTCAACTAACCAATCTAATGAAGAGCGATTTGGTCCACCAGTGAGCAGCTCAACATCCAAACCATGTTTTTTATAGATTCCCTTTTCGTAAGCCATAATGTAGCCGGCAAATTGAGCTTGCGGAATCCAGTGCGGTAAAAATTTAAAAGAGCTCTCTTTTTTCTGCTGCGAAAAAAGAGCAAGTGAAAAGAAAGAAAGAATAAGTATTATTAGAATTTTTTTCATTTGGGCGAAAATTGACTTTTTGTTTTAGGCAAAATAAGAAAATTTTTCAACGGAGTGCAATATTTAACTTTCCGAGCACACTGAAAGTTAAATATGGGCACTAATTCTTAGGGAAAATCAGCGTAAACGTTGTGCCAACATCAAGCGTACTTTTAACGGAAAGCGAAATATTTTGAAGTTCTGTTAATTTTTTAACGATGGACAATCCCAACCCGATTCCCGCCGAAAATGAATTTCTCGATTCTTCGGTTCTAAAAAATCGATTAAAAATATTTTTCAACTGCTCTTCTGCAATCCCAAGTCCGGTATCAGAAAATTCAATGGCAATATTTTTGTTGATATGGCAAACTGATAGCATTATCGTTCCCCCTGATTTCGAATATTTGATTGCATTCGAAAATAAATTATCAAGGATAATTGCAAGCATGGATGGTTCAGCTTTCACAACGATATTTTTATCGATGTTACTTTGCATGGTTAAATTCTTCGAAGTTAGGACATCTGTATATCGTGTCTTCATATCTTCACAGAGCGAATTAATATCTATCGGCTGTGTAAAAATCTTCATCGAAGTATTCTCGTGCCTCGCTAAAAATAATAATTGGTCGATCAGATTAGACATCCGTTTTGTTTCTTTCGTAACATCGGTAATTTTGGAAACGTATTGCTCCTGCGTTCTTGGTTTACGTATCAGCACTTCAAGCGTTCCCTGTATAACCGAAAGCGGTGTCCGTAATTCATGAGATGCATCGGCGGTGAATTGCTTTTCGCGAAGCAGAGCTTCTTCCAATCGAGAGAGCAGCTCGTTAATATTTTTGCTGAGGAGGTAAATTTCATCTTTATGTTTTGGTGAGGGAATTCGTTCCGATAAATTTTCTTTCGTTATTTTTTCTGAAGTTGAAATCACTTTATTTATCGGTTCAATTGTCTTTCCTGCAATTGAACGAGAGATTACGAATAGTGCGATAACAAAAATCGGATAAGACGCCAATAAAACCAGGAGAAGATTATCTAATACCATCGTAGCTTCTTTTAACGGAACCGCAAGAAGAATAGTTCCTACAAATTCATGCTGCCTGCTTAAAATAGGCGCTTGATATTGCCTAATCGGTTTATGATTGAGTACAGAAGAAAAAAAGAATTCAACTTTAATCACGTTGGTATAGCGGAGCGTTTCATGCAGTAAGTTTGGTGTTCTTTGAATTATGTGCCCGCTTGTATCCATCACTTGAACAAAGATCGGGCTAACTTCAACCTGTCCGTGTCCGCCGGCAGCCCACGCAAAAGGATGTTTAAAAATAAATTTCCCGTCAACTATTCTATAATCGGAGATAAACTCATATGATTCTTCTCTCAACTGCGCATCCATTTTTTCATAAACACTATGATCAACAACAAGGTAAATGGTGGCAAAGAGTATTAAAATTAAGAGAGCGGTTGCAAGTGAATTGAAAGTTGCAATCCGGTTACGTAAGGTTAAATTCATTCGCGATCCCGTATCGTGTACCCTATTCCTCTTATCGTATGAATAATATTTTCGCTGTTTCCGGCTTCAAGTTTCTTTCTTAAAAAATTGATATAGACATCAAGGGAAGAACTGTCGGTTTCAAAATTAATTTCCCAGACTTCTTTAATAATATCGTTTCTTGTGCAAACTTTGCCTTTATTTTTCAAAAGGAAATAAAGGAGAGAAAATTCTTTCTTCGTTAAGTTGATCTCAACTCCGCTTTTGAATACTTGATGAGAAGATGTATCAAGAACGAGTCCTTGATACGACAAAATTGTCTGTTCTTCTTCGTTGGTTCGTAGTTGCACTTTAATTCTTGCAAGCAGTTCTTCAAACTGGAAAGGCTTTTTGATGTAATCATTGGCGCCCGCTTCCAAACCGTTTACCGTATCTTGCAAAGCATCTTTTGCAGTAAGAAAAACTATCGGGACTTTTTTATTTGTTTTGCGGAGTTGTTTTGTGATCTCTATTCCGGAAATGCCTGGCAGCATCCAATCAACTAAGATGAGATCATAAATTCTGTTAGTGGCAAGTTCAAGCCCTCTGCTTCCATCAAGGGCAACATCAACGGAATAGTTCTCGTCCTCCAATCCGTCGCGCAGAAAATTAGCAATACCTATTTCATCTTCAACTATTAATATTTTCATCTTTTTTTCTCGAAAAATTAAGTCTCTTTTCAAAATTACAAAACTTATTTCGATTAAATGTTGCTTAAATTTTGCCGCTTTGCTAATGTTATTTATGTTTGATCTGTTACTATAAAAATATTTCATTACAGTTGAGTAAGATGAAAAGAAGTACCGGTTTTGATATCCTCGTTTTGATGCTTGCAGTATTCCTCTACTTTCCGTATAGTTTACCGCAGGAACGAAAATATGAGTTGTATGGTTATGGACAAATAGACTATCAAGCTTCCGATAGGAAGAATTCAATTAACGGTTTTAACCAGCGGCGGGTGAATTTGATCGGTGAATATTTTCTGGATCAAAATATTAGAGTCTTAACTGATTTAGAATATGAAGGCGGCGTAGAATTAAATATTTCCGACGGCGTTTATAGCGGCGGAATAAAAGTTTCGAGAATGTGGGTCGAATATACGGTTAGCCCCGCCTTAAATTTTAGAGCGGGAAAAATGTTAAATCCCTTTGGATTGTACAACCTGATTCACGATGCTTCTGCCAGCTACTATGCGGTTGATCCACCGCTAATGTATTTGCGTTTCAACTTTTTCACCGGTGTAGCTGCGCAACGATTGATCTCAAAATATAACACCGGAGTTTCTGTATTTGGAACTGTTAATCTCAACAACCAGGGCTCTCAAGTTGAATACGATTTTGGAATATCAAACGGAAGAGGAACGCTTTCGGATGGAACAGATGCAAACCAAAACAAAGCAATTAGCGGAAGGTTGATCTACCGCCCTTCTTTCTTAACCGGCTTGCAATTCGGCGCTTCATATTATACCGATAAAAATTTTTCCGGAATTGGCGGGATGACAAATGACAACGAATCAAACGCCGGCGCCGATATCCAATTTGAAAATAGTGTAATTCAGTTACAAGCAGAAACGATGTTTGCCTCCTTTACTAATCCTCTCCAAACACGCCAAATAACAGTTGTCAATTACGTTCAAGCTGCTTATACTTTATGGGATGTTTTAACTCCGTTTGTCAACTTTACATCGATATTACCGGGCTATAAAAATTCGGATAATGCTTACCATCGATGGAATGCCGGATTAAACTATGCGCTTTCTCCTAACTTATATTTAAAATCCGAAATTCAATTTCATTCGTTTGAAGAAGAAAATAGTGAAGGCAATTTTACGGTTTTTAAGGCAAGTTTAGCGGTGGCTTTCTGATGAATCGAAAATTAAAATATTATTCTTTACTTTCCGCTGCGATCAGTCTCTTGCTCTTTTCCCCAGCCCTCGTGATGAGTCAAACGATCATCATTAATAAAACAAATCCGATTGAAAAAATATCGAAGTCACAACTTCGTAACATCTTCTTAGGAAATAACATCGCCTGGGAAAATGGAAGAAGAATTCAAATAGTGGATTTTGTTTCCGAATCCCCAATCAGAAAACAATTCGATGAAAACACTTTGTTACTTCCTCCGCAAAAAGTTGGAATGATCTGGGTAAAAGTTTCTCTTAGCGGAAAATCCATTCCGCCCAAAATTGTACACGATGAAGAGGATGTTAAAAATTTCATCGGCAGTAATGAAGGCGCCATCGGGTATGTTAAAAACACGGCTAATCTTCCGCAATCCGTAAAAATCATTCAAGTTATAGACGAATGAAAAAAAGAATTACAAAATTCATTCACGTTTTTACGGGTAGTTTGCGCAGCAGGTTAATCACCTTTCTCACGCTCTTCCTTCTTCTTCTTTCCACCGGATATTATATTTACACTTTGTCGGTGCAGGGATCTTATTTCCGCTCATCATACCGGCAAAATACTTCAGATGTAATGCAGGCAATAAAATTCGGTATGGAACTGAGTTTGGAACGAGAAGATTATGCCGCGCTTCAAAAAATGTTCACCTGGGCAAAAAGCGAGTATTACGTAAAATTTATTGTCCTTCTCTCGGATGATTCAACAGTAGCGGCGCAGTTCCCTGAAGATTTCCGGATGAGTAAAAATATTTTATCTCAGCCTCCTTCATTAACCGCTGAGAATTATATTTTAAAACATGAGTACAGTTCGCCGATCTCAAAAGGAATATATCTTGTGGGATTTTCAACAAAATCCCTTCGCCAGTACGAACAAAAAGTTTTAGTTGATGTTGGAATCTCAACGCTAATCTTCATTTTTCTTTCTGTTCTCTTCGGTTCGCTTTTATCTAAAAGCATTACTAAACCGTTGGAAGAGTTGCGGATAGTTACAGAAAAAATTTCGCAGGGAGCGATTGATGAGCGAGTTGTTCTGAAAAAAGGAACTGACGAAATCCTTTCAGTTTCTGCATCGTTCAATACTATGGTTGATAGAGTACTCTTAGCGCAAAATGATTTGGAAAATGATTTGCTCGAGGCGGCGGAATTTGTAAAAGCTATTCTTCCGATTCCGGTTCATAAACCTCTTCCAATCGATTGGAGATTTATCCCGTCGAAAAGATTAGGCGGAGATTCCTTCGGTTATGATTTGATTGACAATGAAACACTTGCTTTTTATTTGTTGGATGTATCGGGACACGGACTTGGCGCAGCACTACTATCTGTTGCAGTGCTAAACGTACTTCGTTCAAAATCATTAAAAGATGCTGATTTTAAAAATCCCTCTTCAGTTCTCTTTGCACTAAACAATGCTTTTCAGATGGAACAATACGGCGATAAATATTTTACAATCTGGTACGGTGCGCTTAATATTAATTCTTTAGAACTTAATTTCAGCAGCGCCGGGCATCCGCCGGTATTATTAGCAAGAAAGAACGGAAATGCAACTGACATACTAAGAATCGGGAATAAAAACTTTTTTGTAGGCGGGATGCCTGAATTTGAATTTGATACGGATTTTTTTCAATTGAAAGAAAACGATTCGCTTTTGCTTTTTAGCGATGGTGTGTACGAATTAGAAAGAAAAGACGGTTCAACCATGAATCTGGATGAATTTGAAAAGTTTCTTGGTGAATGTTATTCCGAATCTTTTACTCTTGATGGTTTAATTAACGAATTGAAGAAAATAAAAATTTCGGATACGTTTGAGGATGATTTTTCGATTATGGAAATTACGGTTAAAAAGCAGAATTAAAATCGTTTAGTTAAATCAAGAAAAAATCCACCCTGTGTGTTTTTCTTTTCAAAAACACCTTCGTAACTCAAAGAAGCATACATGTTGAATGGAATACGTACCGACATTTCCAAACCGGCAATTAACTGATGCATTGCCAACGGATTATTTACAAACCGATATTTAATATCACGAAGTTCTCCGGTCAGTGAAAGATCGTCATTCCATAAAGATTTCGTCGCTCTAAACCCAATTTGATTTCCTTCCGAATAACTCGAGATCAACTTCAAGAGAGAAATACTTCCGTCAATTTTTGCATAAGGAATTTGGTAATAGGAAACCGTTCCGCCAAAATTTCTTGCCGGTTTAGCATCACGTTTTTGAAAACGGTATCCCGAGTTAAGAGAAATATAAAGTTGAGAAATCGGTTTAATACTTATGCTTGCAGAATAACCCTGCCGCATTTCATTTTCTATTAAGTAATCAAGCAGCGTTTTGTAAGTTTCGTAGTACACAACATTCTTTCTTGCATCGTAACTAAGCGACGTTGAGATGATCCGGTTGGGCGAATAGCGAACCGAAAAGAAGAGGCTGGTAAGTCCGATTGTGTTTTTACTAACTCCATTTACTTTTTTGAAGAGATCAACTTCAGACGAGGCGAAAAAAAATGTGTTTGGTAAAAGATTATTTGTATGCTGAAGATAAACATAACGTCTGTCTGTTTTAAAGTTGTTCGTTTGATCGAAAGCTGCAAAAGTGTTTTCCATCGCTAAAGCATTGACAGAATCTATTCTTCCAACGTACCCGCCAAATTGGAATAATTTCAGATTGTAACCATAATCTGAAAAATTTGGACGCGAGCCTAAAATTGCTCCGGTATAGTATTTTGAGAACGTGTATTCGTACTGAACTCCATCGATCGTTCCCACATTTGAAATGCGCGGATTTAAATGTCTTCCGAACCAGAGCAAAGATTGAGAAGAAAGTTCATAAGAAACACCGAGATCATAAACTTTTAAACTTTGCCCGATATTGCTCTTTACGTTCTGCCATTCTCTTACATTATATGCAAAATTGATGTATGAAGAAAAAGAAAATTTCGAACCAGCAATTTTATCGGCAGAAAAAGAAAGTGAATATCTCCATCGCTGCAAGTCGCCGCGGCTGCTAATATTATCAAATTGGGAGACGGATTGCATCGAAAATCTTCCGTAGTAATTTTTCGGCGTAAAAGTTTTTTTTGCTAACTTGCCTCCGGCGAGCAAAGATATTGAATCGAGCGTTTCACCACCGGGACGCTTCTCATCAATTTTTTCCACAGGAGGAACAAAAACAAAAACAGCTTCATTTTCTTTTAGCGAAACATCATTTATTCTTTCACCGGCGGCGGACTTACTTGAAAGAAATTTCACTTGGATCGCCGGAATCAATACATTTAGTCTTGAAACAAAAAGCGTATCATTTACCACTATGTTTTCAGTTGAAACAAATTTCACATAAACATTTTGCGGCGTCTGGTAGGTAATTGTTCCTTCTCTTTTTTCAATCTTGATTTGTGAAAAAGAAGTGATTGTAAAAATCATTACGAAAGAGAGAATATATTTCAGCGTCTCATTCCTCATCGATTCTCAATACTTTTAATAAAACCCTTAATTTGTCCACCCCTTCCAGTTGGATGACATCGATAACATTCAGAGCTAACATAAGAATAACCATTAACTTGCCGATGGTCACTATCGGTTCCACTTTTGCTGTGGCAGCCGCTGCTTACACAAGTAAAATCGCTATAATTTGAAGTTGCATGACATTTCGAACAACTCTTTCCGCTGTGTTTGCCCGACGCAATTGGGAAAAATTTACTGTGGTCAAAGGTTGCCGGAGTCCAAGCGGACGTTTTATGACATTCTGCGCATGAAGTATTAAAACCGGCAGTGCTGTGCTTTGGATTTGTCGTTGCGTCATATTTAGCTTTATGACAGCTATAACAATCCGTAGGAGTATTCGTGTAACCGCTTGCATGACAGTTTGCGCATGCTACGCTTGTATGCGCGCCAGTTAAAGGAAATTTGGTGTTCGCGTGATTAAACGTAGAAGGTGACCATGCGGTTGTAGAATGACACGCGGTGCAATCAGTTGAGAAATTTGCAGTAACATGGTTTGGGTCTTTTACACCATCAAAATTTGTTTTGTGGCAGCCGTAGCATTGTGTTTCTGTTCCAGTCGTTTTTCCTTTATGGCAATCTGCGCAAGCCGCCGTTGTATGTTTTCCGGTAAGTTGAAAATTAGTTGATGAGTGATTAAAAGATGAGGGGATCCATGCCGAAGCAGTATGGCAAGATTTACAGTCAGTGCTCAAACCTAAAGTTACGTGACTTGGATTTACGGAATTAGCAAAACTCTGTTGATGACAATCATAACAAATTTGAGAAGTTCCGGTTGTTTTTCCTTTATGGCAGTCTGTACAAGCGGCTTTGGTATGTCCGCCGGTTAACTGAAAATTAGTAGCCGTATGAGAAAATGACGATGGAGTCCATCCGTTGGAAGTGTGGCATGATTTACAATCAGTGTTTAATCCAACACTTTGATGATTTGGATTCAATGAATTTGCAAAACTTTGCTGATGACAATCGTTACAGATTTGTGAAGTTCCTTTGGCGGTTGATTTGTGACAATCAGAACAAGCTGCCGTAGAGTGTTTACCAATCAGTTGATATGTTGTTGAAGCATGATCGAACAAAGAAGGTTTCCATCCATCTGAAGTATGACAGGTTTTACAATCTGTACTCAAACCTAAAACCTGATGACTTGGATTTACAGAACTTACAAAATTTTGCTGATGACAATCATTACAAATCTGTGAAGTTCCTGTTGTTCTTCCCTTATGACAATCTGCGCATGCTGTTGTGGTGTGTTTCCCGGTGAGCAAAAAATTTGTTGCTGCGTGATTAAAGGTAGATGGTTTCCATCCGTCTGAAGTATGACATGTTTTACATTCAGTACTTAAGCCTGTTCCTATATGATTTGGATTTACCGAATTGGCAAAGTTCTGTTGATGGCAATCATTACAAACTTGTGATGTGCCAATCGTTTTCCCTTTATGGCAGCCTGAACATGCTGCAGTTATATGTTTTCCTGTCAACTGAAAAGCGGCGTTTGTATGATTAAACGAAGAAGGCTTCCACCCGTCTGCCGTGTGACATGATTTACAATCTGTTGACAATCCCAACTGCTGATGATTCGGGCTTGCAGAGTTGGCAAAACTATTTTGATGACAACTTGAACAATCGGGTGAAAGCGCAGCGGTGCTATTCGGAATATGACAACTCTCGCATGGAGTTGTTAAATGAACTCCGGTTAAAGGCAATCTTGAATTACTATGATTAAATGCACCTTCACTTCTCCCTGTCGGATGGCATCGATAGCATTCAGAACTTACATATGAATAACCGTTTACTTCACCAATGTGTTTGCTGTCCGTACTGCTTTTCGGGTGGCAGCCGCTACTTAAACATGTAAAGTTGGTATATGGCGGCGCTGGATGACATGTTGCACAACTTATACCGCTATGTTTCCCTGAAGCGATCGGAAAAAATTTGCTATGATCAAAAGTTGCAGGAGTCCATCCGGAAGTTTGATGACATGCTTTACAATCCGTAGAAAATCCCGCTGTGCTGTGTTTTGGATTGGTGGTATTATCATAATTCGTCTTATGGCAACTGTAACAATCAGTTGGAGTATTGGTGTAACCATTTGCATGGCACTTCGCACAAGCGACACTTGTATGCGCGCCGGTTAATGGAAACTGCGTAGTTGAGTGATTGAATGTAGAAGGTTTCCACGCAGAAGTTGAATGGCATTTTGTACAATCCGTCGGGAAATTCGCTGTAACATGGTTTGGATTTGTTGAGTTGTCGAAATTTGTTTTGTGGCAACTGTAGCAATCCTTTGGAGTGTTAACATAACCACTTGCATGACATTGATTACATGCAACGCTTAGGTGTGCGCCGGTTAAAGGAAATTGCGTCAACGCATGGTCAAATGTTGCCGGTTTCCAACCTGAGGTTGAATGACACTGTTTACAATCAGTTGGGAATTGCGAGGTAATGTGATTCGGATTTGTAGTGTTATCATAATTAGTTTTATGACAACTGTAACAGTCAGTTGACGTATTTGTATAACCGCTCGCATGACAAGAGATACAACTTGTAGTAGCGTGAATTCCAGTTAACGGGAAATTCGTTGTTGAATGATTGAAAGTCGATGGAATCCAAGCTGAAGCCGTATGACACTTTGTACAATCCGTCGGGAATTTAGAAGAAACGTGATTTGGATTTGTTGTTCCTTCAAATGTGGTTTTATGGCAGCCGTAACAATCAGTTGGCGTATTTTTGTAAGAAGCGCTATGACACTTGTTACAATCAAGTTGAACATGAGCGCCTACCAATGTAAAATATTGTGAGTGATTAAATGAAGATGGTTTCCATCCGTTTATTGTATGGCAAGAAGTACAATCTTTTGAAAAACCTGCCGCTGTATGGTTTGGGTTTATCGTTTGCTCAAATTTAGGTTTATGGCACGCATAACAATCTTTCGATAAACCTGTGTAAGTTCCTACTTTAGTATGACAAGATACGCATGTAGCAATTTTATGACCGCCCTGCAGCGGGAAAAAATCGTGGGCAAATGAAGCGTATCCCCAATGTGAATCAGTAAAATTATGACAGGTTTCACAGTCAGTTGAGAAACCGGACTGAGCATGATTAGGATTTTGTGTTGAAGCATAATTCTGTTTATGGCAATCGTAACATTTAACGCCAAGCGGTTCAAAATTAAGTTCAGAATAAAGAGTATGGCACTGTTGACAATCAGCTTTTGCGTGTTGACCAAGCAATGGAAAGCGCGAACGTTGATGAATATCAGTTATGTTTTTGATCAGCCAGGCATTTGGAGTATGACAATTGCTGCAATCTTTGGAGACTGTGTTCTTATGAATATCTTTGTGGCAAGAAACGCATTCTTGTTTTGCTTCACCAAACCGCAAAGTTGAATGACATAATTTGCAATCAACATTTTTATGCTGCCCGACTAAGGCGAATTTTGTCGATTCATGTTTAAATTTTTTCTGTGCGGGAATGTCTTTCCAGCTCGTTGAAACATGGCAATCGGAACAATCTAATTTTAGTTCTCCGTGCGGTGAAGTCTGAGCGAAAATTTTTCCGACAAAAAGAAGTAAAACTATTATTTGTGACAGTCTATGCATTTGAATTCTTCCAATTTAAATTTTATGAAAGTTACTGAACCGTCAATTACTTTTTTATGGCAAGCGTTACATGCAACAGCTTGATGCCCTCCGGCAAGTGGAAACTTCGTTTTCTCGTGATCAAATTTATCCGGTCGCCAATTTTCGAGCGTATGGCATCGTTCGCAATCGTTTTTATCTGCAATTTTAAATTGTGCATAATGAACATCTCTATGACAACCTTCGCACTTGGCAGAAACAGAAGCAAATTTAATAATTATATTTTCTTCAATTTTACTTCTTTGATGACAAGCTGTACATGTTGCAGAATTATGTTTTCCTAACAACGGAAATTCCGTTTTGGAATGATCGAATGTAACTTTTTGCCATTTGTCTGTATTGTGGCAATTACTGCACTCATTATTTCCCAAGAACTTGGCTTTAATCTCATCGCCATGAATATTTTTGTGGCAATCGTTGCATCGTTGCCCGGGTTGAAGGAAATGCCATTCTTTTTCAATTTCTTTGTAGTGACATATTTTACATGGAACCGCGAGATGGCTGCCGATCAATTGAAATTTGCCAAGATTATGATTCTCAATAGTAAATTGTGATGGAGAAAATCCTGTTTCCGTATGACACTCAGCGCAGTCTTTCACTCCACCATTTTTAACAAACGCACCTTTGTGAAAATCTTTGTGGCAATCGATGCACAACGTATGTTTTGGTTTAGATGTTAAACTATTTCCGTGGCAACCTTCGCATTTTACTTCAATGTGTTTACCGATCAATTTGAAGTTAGTTTTATTGTGATCGAATTGTCCCGATTTAAGTTGAGAAAAACTTGTTGTAACGTGACACTTCTCGCAATCCTTGCCAAACTTTCCTTTGTGAACATCGGTGTGGCAATTTTCGCATGATTTAAATTGAAGCCCCTTAAATTTCTGAAAATCTTTCCCGTTTTTCTTTTCAACTTTATGACACTTATCGCACTTCACCTCAACATGTTTTCCGGTTAAATGAAATGCTGTTTTATCATGATCAAAAGATTTTACGGGTTTAAACCCTTCAGTAGAATGGCAGCTTGAACACTGTGTTCCAAGCGCTCCTTGATGAATATCGGTATGACAATTTTTACAATCGTTTGATAAACCGAGAAAAGTATTTTTTCTTTTGGCGAAAGATTTTTTATCTGCAATAAATTTCGTTTGATGGCATCGATCGCATTTTAAATCTTTATGTTTTCCATCAATTTTAAATGTAGTTTTTTGATGATCAAAACTTTTCTGATTAAAACGGATGATTTCGAAAGTTCTTCCATTATGATCGCTGTGGCATTTGAAACATCCTTTTCCGGAAACATCTGACGAAGAATGATATCCGCGCTTCGCCTTAATTAACGATTGTATTTCCGTATGGCAAGCCAGACATTTCGAATTCAATACTTTATCTCCGAGCTCGTGGCACTTGCTGCAATTGGAAAGTCCTTCCAGATTTTGATGCGCCTGCACAAGTTTTCCGGGAGAGATTTGAGCCGAGACGGTAGCCGTCAAAGCCAATAAAATAAAGCCTAAAATGAGATTTCTATTCATCATTATTTCTTATGAGATAAAATTGCTTCGCCGAATTTTTTAGTTATTCCAATTCCGATTTTTTCCAAAAACTTGGTCGGTAACTCACCGCCTGCAAAAACATATACCAGATCATTTTTTAAAATTTGTACTTCGTCACACCCTTCCACCGCAAGTAAAACTTCTTTGTCGGTTATCTGTTGTACGTTAGACTTAAACAGAATACTGATTTTATCAGCTTTGCCGTATTCTTGAATTCTTTCGAGGTTTCTCGGTTTTATACGAGAGAAACTATCCGAGCGGTAAGAGAGCGTAACTTCATTTCCTTCATCAGCAAGTAAGATTGCAGATTCAATCGCGGAATCACCGCCGCCAACCACAAGAACTTTTTGATCTTTAATGTGTTCAGGTTCCAAAAGCCGGTAATAAACTTTTTCTTTTTCTTCACCCGGAACATTTAATTTTCTTGGAGAGCCTCTTCTTCCGATGGCAAGCACTACACCGATTGTTTTGTACGTCCCCTTTGAAGAAATAACTTCAAAATAATCTTCTTTTCTTTCAATTGATTCAACTTTTTCTTGTTGATTGATGGTGATATTATTCTTTGTTAAAACATCCATCCAGATAGAGATCAACTCGTCTTTAGAAGTTTCAAAAAGTTTTACTTTTCCATACAAAGGAAGATCAAGCGGAACAGTCATTATAATCTTCGAGCGCGGGAAATGGTAAACGGTTCCGCCGAGTGTTTCTTGCTCGATCGTAAGAAATCGCAGATTATTTTTTTTAGCAGTTAACGTAGCTGCAATACCTGCAGGACCCGCACCGATGATAATGACATCATAATCAGCTTTGGAAGATTTTGTTAATTTCTTAGTTAGATGTTCAACCGATTGCTTACCTTGTTCAACCGCATTTTTGATCAGCCCCATACCGCCAAGTTCTCCGGCAATAAATATTAATGGGATATTAGTCTCAAACTCTTGACTGATGTGAGGAAGTTCAACTCCTCTTTTTTCAGTACCGATACATAAACTGATGGCAAGAACCGGACACGCATGAAAACAAGCTCCATGCCCAACACAGCGGGAAGTATTTATTGTTTTCGATTTCCCGTTTACCCATCCGAGAATATCTTTCTCGGGACAAGCTTCAATACACGCTCCGCTGCCGATGCAATTCTCCGCACTTATTACAGGGTGAAGCGAAACTGGTTCGTGAAATCCGAATTCTTTTGCTCGTACAATTTTTTCTTCCGTACTTTTAGAGCGCTTTTTAGTCTTCCTCAAGTAAATAAACATTACTAAGAAAACTATTCCAAAAGTAAAACCATAGATGACGATATTTTCAATAAGTACTTCCATATCAGAAAATCCACTTATATCCAAACACAATAGTTACGGCAACGTGAATGACCATAATTACAAACATGGCAACTGCAAAAGGTAAATGTACAATGTGCCAATAATTGAAGAGGCGCTGCATTGTTCGCAACAAACCGATTCTTCTTGTGAGTGTAATTTTAGCTTTAAATAATTTTATAATTTCTTTTATCGAGTGAGAATT
Source organism: Ignavibacteriaceae bacterium (assembly GCA_036170205.1). GTDB lineage: Bacteria > Bacteroidota > Ignavibacteria > Ignavibacteriales > Ignavibacteriaceae > UBA1563. The sequence continues at coordinate 66,339 of JAVHOS010000339.1, forward strand.
CGTTATGCCTGAATCCTTTAATGATTTTTTCAACTGGGGAATTAATTTCCTCAAAGCGAAATAATCAGCGATCATCACATTTAAACTTTTGCTGAATGAAAGCCCAGCATATTTCTCTATTTTGAAATGGTGTTCGAATGTATCGATGAGTGAAGAGGAAAGCTTGAACTCATTACTTAATCTTACTGATAAAGCCTGGTCCATTTCTTGAATTCCTTTAAAATCCAATTCTTGCCCTTGAATTGACCTTGGAATTTGGATGTAGATAAATCTTCCGATAACGCCGCTTGCAACCACAGCAACCATACTCCAAAAACTAACGGCAACAATTCCACCAAACTTAAAAGCAGTATGGAAAAGAACGAATATTGGTCCTAATGTGCAAAGGAAAATGTGAAATTCAAGCCAGTTCTTTAAATAGCCAATTTGAAATAATTTCCGCGTCCGCTTTCTAACCATGTATAAAGCCACACCGAAGATCATCATCAAGGTGCCAAGAATTCCAAGTCCGTGACCAATTCCACCGCTTGGTTTGAAAATTCCGTGTTGATTAGAAAATACGCGCTCCGTTAGAGGCAGGGAATAGTAGGAATAGCTGTTGTAAACTAAGAATCCAACAGAAGTTATTCCGATCAGAAAAAAAAGACCAATGTAGAGTTTATGGAGAGTTCTATTCATTTTTACCGCAATTTTTTATACGAATTTTTTATAAATAAGGAACAATTTAAAATGTTCAAATTAATTACTTCCTTAAAATATTCTTAAAAAATTACAATAAAAAGAACCTATGACCTGAATAACACCAATCCGGTTTACTTACTCTTTTTTGCGTATATAAAACCGGAATAGTTGCGTGCAAAATAAAATAAAAAAGGTTATCCAGCATTTTACCGCGCTGGACGCTAAAACATTGAATAACCTAATTTAAAATCAGAAAAATTTAATTAAAATCTTTTTCTTGGTCCGCCGAAACCACCGCTTCCGCCGCCACGGTTTCCACCGCCGCCACTACCGCTGCCACCACGGAATCCGCCACGACCACCGCCGCCGCCTCTTCTATCATCTGTTTTCGGGCGAGCTTCGTTAACAACCAATTTTTTACCTTTAACTTCTTTGGTATTCAATTCGTCAATTGCTTTTTGCGCTTCTGTAGCAACAACCATTTCGACAAAACCGAATCCTTTTGAGTCTCCGCTAAAAAGGTCTCTGATTACTTTTACTGATTTGACTTTTCCGTAAGCTGAAAACTCCGTCATTAAGTCTTCATCAGATACTTCACGTGATAAATTACCAACGTAAATATTCATATAGAACTCCGTTCAATTTGTTAGAAAAAAAATATAAAAGCGAGAACTGTTTCTTTAATGAGGTAAACAAATCAGAGGAGAAGAAAAGCACATGCTCTTGTTTATCAACGATCAATAAAAGAATCCGCCTAAGGCGGATGAAAGTAACGGTGTCGAATGCGTGTTTGAGTTTTTTGCTTCCGATTTAGCGGAAGTTTCGATCCTAAACTTTACAGATACCCATCTTTTCAAAAAACACAGTTAAATATATGGTGAATAACTTATAAATCCTATCAAAAAAATA
>JAVHOS010000340.1:0-1505 GCA_036170205.1 Ignavibacteriaceae bacterium
ACTGCCAACTGATAACTGTTGTTGGATTGAACGGATTCGGATAATTCTGTTTAAGTTTAAATTGATGCGGCATATTATTTTCATCGCTTGCAATATTAGTAGCGCTACTAAGTTCATAAGTAACTTTGAACTTTCCACCGACATTAGCGGCAAGATGCAGTTCATGCGTAACTTCATTAAAATCAGTGTAAGGTTGGTCGTTATAAACAACTTCTTTGATTTTGTAAGCATCAAACGGAAGTTCAATCGGATTTAATAAAATCATCCTATCGTAGTTTGCTTGAAAATTATAGTACAAAGTTATCGGCTCTTTTTTTACAAAGAATTTTCCGTAGAAATATGTGTAATAACCTAATTCAATCGAATGATAACCTGCTTTGTTCGGATTCCCTTTTCCTTCTCCCCACGTTTGCGCACCGCGGCGAGTCCTATTCTCATAAACTTCACCGTAAGTATGATCAACAAAATATTTCATAAAAAAGTCGAGTGTTTCATCTGCCATTTTTAAATATTGATCATCCGAAGTTGCTTGATACATTTGCAATCCTGCAGTAACGGCTTGTTCCATTTGCCACCAAGCTTTTGCTGTGTCGGGATTACTCCACATCAACATTTGTCCGGTAGTGCGGTTATAATCTTTGTACGGACCGCCAAACTCAGTATCGTATCCTTTAGTTAAAACATTTTCAATTAATTTTTTTGCGGAAGAAATATAACTTGGATTGGGATGAATTTGATTAACACGTGCAAAGCACCATGCTGTTTTTAAAACGTGTCCCATTATTGTCATCGTTTCACTTGGAATGCTATTCCAGTTCGCATCATAGATTTCTGCAAAACCAATTTTCTGAAGATCCATACTTGGCACAAACCACGTTTGCATGTTATCAATTATCTGAAGTGTCTTATCTAAATATTGTTGATCTTTTGTAAGCAGATACAAATAAAGTAAGTGCGTTGTAATCGCATCAACTGTGGCGTTAAAACTTTTATTGTTTTTGGTTGACCAGTTTTTACTGCTGTAATCGTAGTAACCGAAATAGTCTGCGCGGCTATCCCACATTTTTGTTTCATTGTTTTGATACCCTTTCATTATCCAGATCCAGTCAAGTGTATCTGCGGTAGCTTCGAATGAAGCCATCGGACCGAGAAGCGCGTAAAGCTGATGGAACGCATCTTTATTGGTGTTGCCTGAAGTCGGATTGCCGTATTTATCAAGTTCCCAATACCAACCACCGTTGGTATTATCCCATGCATGTTTGTATAAAAAATCTAAAGCTTGTTTTGCTTTAGCAAGATATTCATCTTTTCCGGTGAGCATAAAAGCGCGGACAAATCCATACGCATCGCGAGACTGCGTTTGCATATTTTTTTGCGTTCCGCTTGCTTTTCCGTACTTATCAATATTTGTATAAAATCCTCCATTCACCGGATCGTATGCATTCAACCAGAAAGCGGCGCAGCTATCAACGTAACCAATTATCTTATCGGGATTTTGTAAGTAG
>JAVHOS010000341.1:0-7342 GCA_036170205.1 Ignavibacteriaceae bacterium
TTGTGGAACCATCTGCCAGTAAGATTATTCCTTCACCCCAATCCCATTGTTTATTGTTTTTGTTCTTAGGTATCGGACTGGTTTCATCAATAAAAAATAGAGCTGTGTCATTACTTGTTACGTTAAATACTTCAAACGGCATAGAGAAAGTGCCATTTAAACACTTTACTGAAACCGAATCCCTCCAACGTCTGTAATCCAAAGTGTCTGTATCCTTCCATCTGATTTCCCAATCAGCGCTTATTTTTGTCATTAACTTCGGGATACTCGTAGTTGGCGGATAATAAATAGTATCAATAACATTTACATCACTATTGTGAAGAAATTTGGAATTTTCTAAATCAATGTTCAATTCATCATTCTGCACAAAGACTCGCATTCCATCAAATGTAGGATTTGCGTCTTCATTCTTTAAAAGCTTGCTTTGGTAAACGGGGAAATACCGATAGTAAACTTTGTACATATTTCCCGTAGCAAAGTCGCCCGGTTTTTTCCCGGCAATTTGTCCTGAATGAAGGTTAACAATATATTTTGATGGATCTACCAAAGTGTTTGAAGCATCATAGACCTGGAGACTTCCTTCTTCTAATTCTTTATTCGGCAAAGTTACCAATACTGTGTCTTTTGATTTAAATGTTGCTTCAACACCAGTAGAATCAAGTACATTATAGGTCAGCGCATCATCAAAATGGATTTCATACAGTTTATCAGTTACAGCCAAATCATCCAGCACCTTTATACTTATTTGCCCGGTAGCATCTGAATTAATTGAGGTTGGAGTACCGGCTAAACCAACATCAGGAGGTGTCATTCCCTTCGATACAGGTCCCGGAGTTACCTCCACGGTATTAACATCAAAAATTAATTTACCTGTTAAAGGATCTTGCTGAATAACCGATTGAGTTTCAGTCGGAGGTAATTCGGGAGAACCATGATCGTAGGCAACAACGGCATAATAATAAGTAATTCCATTTTGAACTGTTGAATCGACGTACTCGTGTTTAAGACCGGTGTTAGCGCCCAAATAATATTTTACTCCGCGTCCATCGTATTCTCTTTGTGCTAAACCTGAATAATCATCTATCAGATCGAACTGAGCTCTCTTACCAGTATTATCATCTACTAACGCCTGACCAAGAAAAGGAACGCCATTAGCATCTGTTATGGTATAAACATCAGAAAAATTAAAGTTCCTGCTGCGGTAAATTTTATATCCCTCAAAATCCTTTTCCGTTGTCAACGGATCAATCGACGCTTCAGATTTTGCATCCCAGAATAATCTTACTTTACCATCTTCAGCCACAGCTTTAACAATTGGTTTCGCCGGTGGTTGGGCAAATCGGTAATCGGCTTCAAGAATTCTAGTTGAAGTAACTGCATTTAGAATTAAATCATCTCTATTTTCTCCCATGATTATAGCCATAGAAAATCTCTGGGATTCACCTTTTTTTAAGGACATAGGACCGGTAGAAAAACAGAAGATATTATCCCCTTCTGTTTTTAATAACGCCTGTTCTTGATCAATTTCAGGTCTGTTGATCCATTGCCAGACTAATTCATCCTCCTTCGGGTAATTTGGAGAGCCAAACTTAGCAGCTGTGAATCCGGTCAAACCCAGCATATCCGATTCAGAAATATCCCTGTATCCGAAATTCGGTTCAGATCCCGCCCATTTATAACCGGGGAGTTGAGTATCGCTCAATGTGCCGGTTTCTTCTTTATCAAAGACTCCGTTATTATTTAAATCCTGATAAAACGCCTGGGAAGGATAACCATCACCTTCACCGTAATCTTTACCCGGATAGTTGGGAGATTCAGGTCCGATACCATCTATACCGACGTCATGTTTTTCAATATCCCAATCACCATCTTCATCACCTGACCATCTAGCTTTAGGAGCTCCATAAACTGCTGTATATTTCGCAACATCATAAATACCATAAGTTAATGGAGTAGCTACACCATCAATAAAAAATCCTTTATCGTTAAAAGGACTCTCGTCCATAATACCGTCATCATCATCGTCTTTTCCATTATTATCAAACGAGGGAGATTCTAAAAATTTCCAACCGAAAAACCCGGGGACTTTCCCCCCCATCCCTTTATTATCGGCATCCCAAGAATAAACCATGCTTCTCGCTCTCTGATCATATGGGTCGGCTAATAAACCTACAGGAGGAATAAAAAATGAACGGTCATCAGCGTAATCAGTACCTCCACCAACGTGCGGATCACCAAACATTCCCATGTAAACTTTTTGCAAATCTTTTTCAGAAGCGTTAGTTATCTGATAAACCATAAAAATTATATCTTCCGCCATTGGATTATTGAATTGAAGTATCCTGACAGTCGCCTCTAATCCTAATCCTCCTTTTGTATGGTCACTCGGGAAAGGCTGATATCTATCAATAAATTCATAGTTTGTATAATCATCAATACCATAAAAAACTTCTTCATCAGGAGCAGTTGCCATATCACCTAAAAAAGCAGGCCATAAATATTTTCCGGCGCCGGCAGAATACCATTCTTCCGGCCATGAATCGGGTTTTCCATCTCCATTCTTATCTTCAGCTTTAAATGAAGCTACCTTATCCTGGTTGTTATCTGAGTAACCACTCCGCGGTAACCAGCCCCACTTTAGAGTAAAGTTAGAATTATAATCACCGTCTCGGGAACTGGCATGTGAATCGCTAATTATATGAAGGGTATCACCATTCACATCTATAACTTCTGCTCCTGCAATCAGCCCAAATTCATAACCATATCCTAAACTATTCCATACCAAATCATCAACGTTGTATATTCCATTAGTTGGTTTACAAACTGCACCATAATTGTAGAGGATAGTTGTGATTTTATTTCCTTTAATAGTAATATCTTTGATTTCTCTTTTATCCCCGGCAACCTTATTAAATTTTACTCCTTTTATTGGTCCAAAAATCTCTAAAGCTTGTTCCGGCGTTAAATTCTTGTAATAATATGGATCGGTTGTATCCTTAACTTGAGCAATGGTTAATCCGGTAACCAATAGCAGACTCAATAACACCAAAATATTTTTCTTCGTCATCATGAAATTCCTAAATAAAGATTTAGTTAAAGATTAAAGAGAATCCCAATCTTACTTCTCTCGGTTTATTTACATTTTCCGGTCGTTGAGAGTAATATTGGTTAATATAACTAGGATCAAATATACCTTCATCGCCTCTACTAATACGAGAGCGTAAATCATCAAATTGATGAGCATTCAAAGCTTGTTCAACATTTGATAATGCTTTGCCAGAACTTGCGTAAACAGTTCTGTCATTTTGAGTATCAAACAAGTTAGTTACATAAACAAAAATAGAATAATTGATTCCGCCAAAGTCAAAGTACTTCTCAAATTTTAAATCAACTTCCCATTGCATTGATTTATTCGCCGAGTTTTGTTGATACGTTATGGTTGATAAACTTGGCGGCAGCGCCACTGAATAAGGCGTTCCAGCTTGAATATTGTAAATCACTCCTAATGACCAAGATTTTGGTTCAGAAAAAGTAAATGTTCCGTTGATCAAATGGGAACGGTCAAAACTTAGCGGAACAAGAAAAGTTTCTGTTTGTTTTCCGGCGGCTTCACTAAAGAATAAATCTTCCTGGGGTTCTGTTCTATTTCCTTCAGCAACCTGGAAAGTATAATCAAGCGTTGCCGCAAAGATGCCGTCGGCAGATCTTCTTTTAAGAAAAGAGAGGGTAATTCCTTTAACATTCGAATACGCTAAGTTTGTTAGAATTCGATATTGCCTAGCCTTTTGAGTGTAAACGGTTTGAGTGAAAATATAATCGCGTACATCTTTATTATATGCAGTCAGATCGAATTTAAAATCTTCCGTCAATTGTTGTTGTAAACCAAGTTCATACTGGATAGATTTTTGCGGATTAACATTCGGGTTTCCAAATGTGGGGATATCCGCAATGTTTGGAACCCATCTTGTATCGTTCGAATACAAACTTGATAACGATCCGATCTGATAAAAATGCCCGTAAGAAAATCTGATAACACCTCTATCAGTTATCGGGTAAGAGACGCTAAATCTTGGAGATAACATGTGCTTAATTTCAGCGCGTTTAAGATAAGTGTTCATATAGCCGGACTGTTGCTCTGTAAGATCGCGAGAAATATTATAGTTGTAATCGGAAGCGGCATCAAAAAACTCATAACGAAGACCGATATTCAAAATCAAGGTTTTGGCGAGTTCCATTTTATCAAGAATATATGCTGAACCTTGAGTCGGATTTTTCTCATACGTTGAAACGCTTTGGATCTTACCCCGCACCACATTTAAAGCGGGATCATAGAGTACATCGTTAACGGTCAATGCAGTTGTATCACCTTTTATTTTATAGAAATCTAAAGTGTATCCGTCTCTTGCAATTTTATGTTTTCTGAATTCAAATCCGGCTTTAACTTCATGTGAACCAAACATTTGCGAGACAACGTCTCCCTTTATACTAAATGTTGACGTGCTTCTTTTTACAATATCATTATCAGTTCCACCCGCATAATACGTAGTGTTGCCGATAGTTCTTCTGTAAAAACTCGGTAAATATCTTGGGTCGTTCGGATCTGAATAAAGATAGGATTCTGCCCTATTAAATGAGTATGATCCTTTTAAAGTATAAAAAGTATGCTCACTGATAGTATGTGTTAAATCTAAAGTATTTATTACTCCACGGCTGTAATCCCAGCTAACGCCGTCGGGATTAAAATAGTAGCTTCTGCTAAAGTCTTTAGATTTTGCTTTATCATAAACAAACTCATACTTTAACTTAATAACCGAACTTAATTTCTGGCTGATATTAAACTGTAAATTCAACGTGTTGTTAGGATCCATGGCAACATATTGTTTATCGCCTGTTGGTAAGCCGTTACCATTCTTATCAAACGGATTGAAAATATACGCTCCGGTTGCATCACCGTATCGGGGATCGGATTGTTTAAAATTATCAGGTGATAAGTAAGAATCCGAAGGGTTATACAAGCGGTAGCCATAATAGGTGCCCTTAAAATTCTCATAGATTCCCGAGAAGAAAAATCTGGTTGATTCAGTAATCGGGATCGGACCACCGAAAGTTCCTTCAACTCTTCCTCTATTCAATGCGTCAATCTTATTTAAATTGGCAAAAAGATTTGTTCTTGAAGTAACATAATCACCGCCGTAAGCTCTCAAACTAAAAGTATAGTCACTGGGACCTTCTTTGGTAACATAATTAACAACGCCGCTAAGGGCGTTACCGAATTCAGCGCTAAAAGTTCCTGTTGAAACAGAGGCTTCTTGAACAGCGTTTGAGGCAAGCCCAACTGATCTTGAGTTTCCATAAGGATCATTTAAAGAAAGTCCATTTAAAGTATAAGCTACTTCATTGCCATAACCTCCCCGAACGTGAAGAACCCCGTCATCACCGGTTACAACGCCTGCCTGCAATTTTATTACGTCGCTAATATTATCAACCGGTAAAATTTCTAATGATTCGGATGTAATAGCAACAACGGGATTGGTTAAGTCCTGTTTGATTAACGGATTTCTTTCACCTTGAACGACAACAGCATCCAGGGTAACTTCACCGGGAGACAGTTTAAAATTTAATGTCGTAGTAAATCCAACATTAACAGTAATACCTTTTTGGGTAACTTTCTGAAAACTTATGTATGAGGCTGTAACGTTATATTTGCCGGGAGGGATGTTTAAGATAACATAATTTCCATCCGCATCAGCAGAGCCGCCTAATGTTGTTCCATCAATTATTACGTTGGCAAATGGAACGCCTTCGTTAAGAGAAACGTCAATCACTTTCCCCATTATTTTACCCGTCGATTGCGAGTAGCTAAGGTTAGATTGAAGCAAGAAAAATGCCGTAACAAAAAACAGTAAAAAAACTTTCTGCATTAGCGCGCCTTTCAAATGAATTTGGGACATGCTTTTATTATAAAAAACAAGGTCAAGTTGAAAATCTAAGAGACTCATATTCGGTAGAACCTTAACGATAAGGCTGAATCAAAAGTATTTTCAGTATAAGATAGTTTTTAGTTTCTCAACTTCACAAATTAATACTGTTTAATTCAGCCGTTCGTTAAATCATCTGCTAAACTATTTTAGTAAGGTCATTTTTATGGATTTCGAAAAAGCGCCGTAAGTAAGCTGAGCGATATAATTACCACTGGCGACTTTTGAACCGCTATTATTTGTTCCATTCCAAACCACTTCGAGATCACCTTTCTCGCGAATTTCGTTATTGATTAAAGTCGCTACCTCTTTGCCGAGCATATCAAATATCTTTAGAGATATTTTTTTCTGGAGAGGAAGTGAAACCCTAATCATTGTGCTTGGGTTAAACGGGTTAGGATAATTATTCTCCAATTTATAATCATCCGGGGTTATAATTGTATATCCCTGATCAATAAGACCATTAGGACCAGTGTACTCAAGAACACGGACAGTTTTACGGTAAGTATTTACGATTTTATGTTCTTTGGCATTATCACGTTCCCATGATTTTGTGGAATCAGCCCAAACAAATTCAACTACTGTTGTGGAGTCATACACACTCTGTTCAGAAATCACCATTTCCATGTTGCCGTCTTTATCGATATCAACACTATCGGCAAAGATATAAGCGGTAAACGGAGTCTCTGTAAAAACAGAGTCTGTAACGGATGGATCAAGTACCAAATACGTACTATCAGGAGTTATAATTGTATCAACCTTACCATGATAAATACTTATTGTAGCGAATACGTCACCGCCTTCACCAGCATATACCAGGTTAGAAGTATAATTGTTTTTATCAAGTAAACTTCCTGTCCCTTTGTACTGAACCGCAATAACATTTAGACCTCTTCCGCCGCCGGTGTAAATTTCTTCTTTACCATCTTTGTTAAGATCACCTTTAACACAAGGCCAGAACTCTGCGGCAGTTTTTCCACCTAACGCGGCTAAATCGGTTTTTGTAGCAATAATTCCATATCGTGATGCAACGGAATCCACATCGTCATAAAATAAGTTGGAAGAATTATCCCAGGGTTGAAATTGGAATAAACTCATATCAAAATTATTTCCATACATGGTTCCTGCAATTTCATCGCGTCCGTCACCGTTAACATCAACGGCAGCTAAACCGAAATAACTATTACCGTCGGCAGGAGTGTATCTATGATATACACCCGGTTTAGAAGTATCAGGATAAGTATAGGAATCAGGTCCGTTAACCTGGATTGCCCACATACCGTAGTTATCCCAATGTTGGTTAATAACTTCATATTTACCATCACCATCAATATCGGCAGGGGTTGAACACCAATGCGAACCGG
>JAVHOS010000342.1:0-7305 GCA_036170205.1 Ignavibacteriaceae bacterium
TATTTCATCAAAATATTTTCACTCACTTCTTGTTTCTAAAGTAATTAACCCCTATTTTTATGTAGATTGAATCTAAATAATATGAGAAAGAACTTTGGCAACACAAAATGCAAGTGACATCTTCAGAGAATATCTAAAGAATGGAAGTAACCGGATAACTCCCGAACGCTTCGAAATACTGGATGCAGCTTTAGAATACAGCGGACATTTTTCTGCGGATGAACTCTTCATCGAAATGAAAAAGAAAGACTCCAACATTTCCCGTGCGACAATTTATAACACTCTTGAATTGTTAGCTCAGTGCGGACTACTTTCACCGCGTAATTTTGGCGACAAAATGAAACGGTTTGAAAGTAACTTTAAAAGACAAATGCACGATCATCTTATTTGTCTTGATTGCGGAAGAATAATTGAATTCACATCTAAAGGTCTTGACAAAATCGAGCAGCAAGTGTGTGGAGATTTAGATTTTCTCTCTTCAAGCTATTCATTTAATATTTTTGCCCGGTGTAAAAAAGGAAAGAAATGCAAATATTATCATGACAAATAAAACGTTAGACAAAATTAAAAAAGGGACATACTTTACAATTGAAAAACTTCCTTCCGGTGTAATTAAAGTGCAGCTTATCCGGCTTGGATTATCGGAAGGCGATACTATTTTTTGTTTAGAGAGATTGCCCGGCGGAACGATCATTGTTCAGAAAAACCGGCAGGAAATTGCCATCGGTTTTGAACTTGCTAAACTCATTTCAGTAAAAATTAAGCTCGGGTGAGAAGAGATTTGAAAGACATTATTGCGCATAAAGAACGTTATATCCATCCCGAAAATATTTCGGGTGAAGGGGTTTCGAGTAAAGTACAAAAAATAGTTTTGGCTGGAAATCCAAACGTCGGGAAATCACTCTTCTTCAACTTTCTAAGCGGATCTTATGTAGATGTTTCCAACTTTCCCGGCACTACGGTTTCAATAACCAAAGGTTTTTATAAAAATTCAGAAGTGTACGATACACCCGGAGTTTATGGTGTTTCATCTTTTAACGATGAAGAAAAAGTTGCGCGGGATATCATTCTTGAAGCTGATATTGTAATCAACGTTGTAAATTCTTTGCACTTAGAGCGCGATCTTTTTTTAACGCTTCAGCTAATAGATATGGGAAAGAAGATGTGCGTCTTCTTAAATTTTAACGATGAATTGAAAAAAAGAAAAATAAAAATCGATGCGGAAAAATTAGCGCAACTTCTCGGTGTTCCGGTTTATGAAACCTCGGCGGTTAAGAAAATAGGATTTGATAAACTTGATGAAGCGATCGCAACCTCTAAAGTTGGTATTCAGCCGGACGGACTGCACCACGTTTTGTACGAAACGTTAAACCGTGTCGGCTCACAAGCTGAAGCATTGTTAATAATCGAAGGAGATGAGTTTGTTGCCGCTAAACACGATATTCCATGCGGTTCCGGCGACGATAGAGAATTTATTTATATTGAACGAAGAAACCGCGTAAATGAAATTGTTTCAACAGTAGAGCGAGAAGATTCTTCCAAAGGACTTTTCTTTAATGCATTAGGCAAGTACTCGCTCAATCCCCTTACCGGCATTCCGATTTTATTAGTAATGCTCACGATCCTCTATTTTTTTATTGGCGATTTTGTTTCTCAACGCGTAGTAAACTTTACCGAACAAACGATCGGGAAAAAATATTTTGAGTATTACTTAAAATCATACGTTGCAAACTTTACTCCCTCTGAAATTACCGTATCATTAAAAGATGAAACGGATCCGGCGAAAGCTGTAAAAATATATTCCTTTAATGATAATCTTAATGAAGATGCCCGGAAGAAACAGGAATTTAAACACCTTTCTCGTGATGAAAATGCAGTGGTTGATTTCAGCTTTTCTAATCCCATTGCAAAACTTTTATTTGGGGAGTTTGGCATCATTAGCATGACAATAACTTACCTGATCTTTCTTCTTTTACCCCTTGTAGCAGCATTTTATTTTGCAATGGCTTTGCTTGAGGACAGCGGTTACTTACCGCGACTTGCAACTATGCTTGACAGAATGATGAATAAAATCGGTTTGAACGGAAGAGCGGTAATCCCTATTCTGCTTGGTTTCGGTTGTGTAACAATGGCAGCGATCACCACGCGTCTGCTCGGAAGTGAAAGAGAAAAAACCATAGCCACTGCCATTCTAATGTACGTAATTCCATGCTCTGCACAACTTGCCGTAATCGCGGTGCTCTTGAGCGGCGCTGGGATACTTCCTTTATTAATCTATGTAACGGTTATTTTTTCAACACTTGTAATCATCTCAACAACGCTAAATAAATTTTTGCCGGGACAATCAACTCCCCTTTTGATTGATTTGCCGATAATGCGATTACCGCGATTGGATAATGCGTTCAAAAAAACTTTCTTCAGAACATACGGTTTTATGAAGGAAGCTTCCGTCTGGTTTTTTGTTGGCGCTGTGGCGGTTGGAGTATTGGATATAACAGGAATGTTAACCGTCTTTCAGGATATGTTAGCTCCTGTTACCGTTCACTGGTTGAAACTACCAAAGGAAGCTTCCACTGCATTTGTTATGGGTGTAGTGCGAAGAGATTTTGGAGCGGCGGGATTATTCGGTTTGCATTTAATGCCGATGCAAATTACCGTTGCGTTAATAACGATCACCTTGTTCGTCCCTTGCATTGCGGCGTTCATAATTATGATCAAAGAGCGCGGCATGAAAGAAGGATTGATCATCTGGTTTAGCGCATGGATATTTGCTTTTGTAATCGGCGGAATTGTAGCACAAATTATTATTTAATTTAGACTTATGAAAAAGAAACAAAATAAGTTAGCATCTAAATTTCCTATCGTTTGGAAGAAGAAAAATTTTTCAATCAAAATTTTCTGCTCCATCCCTAATATCGCAACCGGAATATTATTAACAGCCGGAACTAATCATTTTATCATCGATCCGGGAGACGGCATTCTACGAGACTTAAATAAAGAGCTCGGAGTTGAAAACTTGAAAAACATCTCCCAAATTTTTGTTACCCATGGGCATCATGATCATCTCGGCGGCGTTTGGTCCTTGTTGACTTATCTCCGCGTGATGAATAAAACTTCACCCCTAAAAATCTATTATCCGGTTGGATGCGTTGAGATAGAAAGTATTTACCACGCTTTTACAAAAGTTTATGCAAGCAATCTTCCCTACAAAATCGAACTGAAAAAATTAACTGAAGAAAAAAAATTCTCGGTTAAAAAAGTAGAAGTAAAACCTTTCTCTGTCATTCACAAAGAACTTCTTCCGAACAAGAAAGAAAAAAGACTTGTCCCCGCATTGGGTTTTCAATTCAAGTATAACGGAAAGGTAATTTGTTATGGCGGCGATACCGGTTATTGCGATTCTCTTGTGAACGCAGCAAGAGGCGCTGATCTTGCAGTTTTGGAAGCCGGACACGAAGAATCAACAATCGATGATATGCATATGACCATGGAAGAAGCCTCTACAATTGGAAGCTCAGCAAAAGAATATGTGCTTGTTCATATTCCCGATTAATTTTTTCTGATTTCTTCCGAACAATTCTTATCTTTTAAATAAAATTTATTATCATTAGGAGCACTATGAAATTTTTCCTCTTTCTTTTTTTAACAGGAATGCTTTACTGTCAATCCACCGATTCGATTCGCTTGCCTGAAGAAAAACATCTTAAAAATATTCGCATGTTAACTCCCCAAGGAGAAAACGCAGAAGCCTACCTCTCCTTCGATGAAACAAAATTAATATATCAATCTACTCACGGCGAACTAACGTGTGATCAAATTTTTACGATGAACATTGACGGCAGCGATAAAAAACTCGTTTCAACCGGAAAAGGAAGAACCACCTGCTCTTATTTCCTTCCGGGTGATTCCACAATAATTTATGCCTCAACACACTTAGCCGACGAGAACTGTCCCCCGCTGCCGGATAGATCAAAAGGATATGTTTGGAAATTGTATGAAACTTTTGACATTTTTTCTGCTAACGTTGATGGATCAAACGTAAAACGTCTCACGGATGCTAAAGGTTACGATGCCGAAGCAACCGTTTCACCTAAAGGCGATAAAATTATTTTTACATCTACACGAGATGGCGATCCGGAGCTTTATTTAATGGATCTCGATGGCTCAAATCAAACCAGATTAACACACGAAAAAGGTTATGATGGCGGTGCGTTCTTTTCTCAAGATGGAAAGAAAATCGTTTTTCGCGCCAGTCGCCCCAAGACCGAAAAGGATTTAGTCGATTATAATGATTTAGTTAAAAACGGATATGTGCGTCCGACTGCATTAGAGATTTTTACGATGGATGCCGATGGGAAAAACATGAAGCAGATAACGCATCTTGGAAAAGCAAGTTTTGCTCCATTCTTTTCTCCGGATGCTAAAAAAATTATTTTCTCTTCAAATACCGGAAGCAAAACGGGAAGAGATTTCAACTTGTTTATGATCAACTCGGATGGCACAAATCTCGAACAAATTACCTATTATGAATCATTCGACGGCTTCCCGATGTTCACACGGGACAAAAAACATTTGGTCTTCGCTTCTAACCGCTTCAGTAAAAAAGAAGGCGACACAAATATTTTTATTGCTGATTGGATTGAGTAAACCTCCGGCTCATAAATAAATATTTTTTTCTATTGAAAGCGAAGTTGAATTTATCATTTAACTTTGCTTTCTTTTTTACAGGTTAAATCTCTTGGATGATTCAGCGCAATCCTAATTTGTAATCCCGATAATTCCATCTTTTTTCATTAAAGATTTTCTTAATTTCTTATTGAAACTAAAATTATTTTACTTCAACGGATTATTAATGAAAAAACTATTCCTCTTCCTCGGCTTAATCCTTTTTTCAGCGCAGTCTTTTGCACAATATGCTTCTGTGTGGGATCAGGTTCCGTCATCAATTAAAGCACGAAAATCATTTAAACGATTAGAATGGTTCTACCGCCAAAGAGCCTATCCGCTTGATACCATTCCCTTAACAAAATATTTTAGCGAAAAAGAAAAACAAATTGCTCTCGACAGAAAATCACTTTCAAAATCAACCGCTGCCGTACCGTGGACGGCAATTGGACCAAAATCAATTACCGGTGTGCAGCCATTTATTTGGGGAAATATTAGCGGAAGAATTCGCGGGCTTGCCGTACATCCGGTTGATCCGAATATTGTTTACATTGGCGCTGCCGGCGGAGGAATTTGGAAGACTACAAACGGAGGAGTCACCTGGAATGATCTGTCAAGTCAATTTGAGCTTTTAACTTTTGGAGCGATAGCAATTGATCAGCAAAATCCAGAAACCGTTTATGCAGGAACCGGCGAACTTCTCGCAGGCTGGGATATGAATACTTACTCAGGTGATGGTATTTACAAATCAACCGATGGGGGAAGTACATGGAAGAAAATAAATCAAGGAATAGGAACTTCAACACACGTTGCCGCACTCGCCGTAAGTCCGGGGAACTCCAATATCATTCTTGCTGCTTTGGCAAGCGGAAACTGGTTCAAAGGTGATATGAGTAATGAAGGAATCTGGAGAAGCACAGACGCCGGTGTGAGCTGGACGAGAGTGAAAGCGCTGCAAGACCCGAACGACATTGTTTTTCATCCAACTGATCCGAACAGAGTTTATTTTTCTTGCGGAGGCGCATATACAACAGCGGGTGTATATACATCAACGAATAGCGGCGCAGACTGGAATCAAATAAATTCCGGATTACCGGCAACTTCATCAATTCACAGAATACAAATTGCAATCGCTACCTCTGCCCCTTCAACACTTTATTCATACATCTATACCGCTGCCGCCGACTTCACCTCAAAAGCATATAAATCAATAGATAACGGATCAACATGGACGCAAATATCTTCCACAAAAAATCTTGGTGGAAGTTATAGCGGTTCTACCTGGGATGACCAGGGTTGGTATGATCTTACTTTGGCAGTAAAACCAACCGACGCAAATTATGTTCTCTTTGGAAATATAGAATTCCATAAAACTACCAACGGATCAACAATAAATGTTGTGCGAAACGTTAGCGGACCATACAGCGGAACGACTGCCTGGGACAGCCCGATGCATGTTGATTATCATAAAATAGTCTTTGCTCCATCGAACAGTAATTATGTTTACGTTGCCTGCGACGGCGGTATTTACAAATCAACTAACGGAGGCACTTCCTGGGTTTCGGTGAATAATTTACTTCCAACGCTTCAGTTTTATCGAATCGCTTCACATCCAACGAATGAAAATATTTTACTCGGAGGCGCGCAAGATAACGGTGTATTCAGAACAACTAACAAAGGAACTTCAAGCTGGAACTTTGTAACCACCGGCGATGGGATGGAATGTTTTTATGATTATACGAATCCCAACATCGTTTACTACAGTACACAACAAGGAAGTTTGAATAAATCAACCGACGGCGGGGTTAATAACTGGTCGGAAATTTCGCCAACCTGGGACGCTACATCGGCGTGGACGACTCCATTTGCGATGCACGTAACAGACCACACGATTCTCTACACTGCTTCAAAAAGTTTTTGGAAATCAACAAACTCCGGCTCTTCGTGGACAAATATTTCTCCGAACGCAGCATCAAAAACAATTGTTTCATTTGACCAGAGCAAGATAAATACTAACTACTTTATTTTTGCCGCAGGAGAATATTCAACTTCACCGCAGATAAAAGTTTCTACCGATGGTGGAATTACCTGGACTGACCGCACTTCAAAAATTCCAACGCCAACCAATTATATTTCACGCGTTGCAACTGATCCGGCTAACGCAAATACGGTTTATTTTGTCCGGTCAGGATTTGGCGCGGGAAAAGTATTTCGCTCAACCGATTTTGGAAACAGTTGGATAAATATTAGCGGAAACTTGCCTGATGTGCCTTGCAGCGATCTCTTTATTGATCCCGTTAACACGGCTTACATGTACGTTGCAAATGATTTTGGAGTCTATTATACATCAAACAGCGGAATGAGTTGGAGCAGATTGGGAAACGGAATGCCTTACGTTCCGGTATTAGATTTCAGTTATTTTAATAACGGAACAAAAAGATTACTACGCGCAGCAACACATGGGCGATCGGCGTTTGAAATTAATTTAAACGATATTTTAACAGCAATTTCAACAGAAGAAAATTCACCAATTACACCAACACAATTTTCTTTGGATCAGAATTATCCTAATCCATTTAATCCGGCAACGATTATTAAGTTTTCAGTTCCGCAAAAAAGTTTTGTTTCTTTAAAAGTGTT
>JAVHOS010000343.1:0-1475 GCA_036170205.1 Ignavibacteriaceae bacterium
AAATCTCCGCTCGAACCAACCGAACCTTGCGACGGTACAACCGGAATAATATTGTTGTTTATCATTTCAACTAAAAGTTGAACGGTTGGTGGGCGGATTCCCGAATGCCCCTTTGCCAGAGCATTAACGCGCAGCAGCATCATAATCTTTACGATGAAAGGGGGAAGCGGTTCGCCGCATCCAACTGCATGGCTTACAATTAAATTTTCTTGCAACTGCTCAAGATCATTGTGAGAAATTTTAACGTTACTGAATTCGCCAAAGCCTGTGGTAACACCATAAATAACATCGTCTTTAGCTATCCATTCTTCAACAAGTTTTCGAGATAGCATCATTTTTTTTAATGCAGAATTTTTGATCTTCACTTTTAAATTTTGTGTAACAAATCTTTCGATCTCGTTAATCGAAAGGGAATTGCCGTCAAGCAAGAGAATTTTTTCAGCCATCGATCATCTTCCTGATTTTATTTGAATTTTCTTTTGTAGCTCTGTAAGTAATGTTCACAAATTTTTGTGAATACTTTATTGAAAGAACTTCTGTGAGCGTATGGATAATGGAAATTAATTTTGCATCGGAAATTTTTACTTTAACCGATTCTTCAACGTGCGAATCAATAAAATTATCCTTGATCATTTTAAGCAGAGAGGAAATATTTATTCCTCGTTCGGCAGAAATTACTACCGAGTGCTCGTAACTATGTTTCAATTCATCCAATAACGAACGGTCTTCCAGAAGGTCAACTTTATTAAAAACTTTTATTTGCGGTTTCTTTTCGCAGTGAAGTTCTTTCAACGTCTGCTCAACTACCTGGATATGATCTTTGAAATAGGAATGCGAAAGATCAACCACGTGTAAGATTAGATCAGCCTGATCAACTTCATTTAACGTGCTCTTAAATGATGCGATTAAATGAGCCGGAAGTTTGCGGATGAATCCCACCGTATCGCTTAAAAGAATTTTGTGTGTCTTATCAAGTTCAAATGATTTTGTTGTCGAATCAAGCGTAGCAAAAAGTTTGTCTTCCGCCAAAACTTCCGCATTGGTTATTAAGTTGAAGAGCGTTGATTTACCGGCGTTTGTATAACCGACAAGCGATACTCGGAAAAAATCTTTTCGCTGCTGTGTTTGCGTTTGTTTCTGCGATTCAATTTTAATAAGTTTTTCTTTTAAAGAACTTATCCGGGTGCGGATAATTCTACGGTCGGTTTCAATCTGTGTTTCGCCCGGACCTTTTGTTCCAATGCCGCCAAACTGTTTTGAAAGGTGCGTCCATGCGCGTGTTAAACGGGGAAGCAGATACTGCAATTGCGCAAGTTCAACTTGAGTTTTTGCCTCCTTTGTTTTTGCATGCGAGGCAAATATGTCGAGAATTAAACCGCTTCTATCAACAATTTTTTTTGAAACCATTTTTTCGAGATTTCTCACTTGCATTGGAGAAAGATCATCGTTAAAAATAATTAGGTCGATATCATTCA
>JAVHOS010000344.1:0-7245 GCA_036170205.1 Ignavibacteriaceae bacterium
GTGCAAAGAATGAGAATTCGTTTCATTACTTTTTATCCGCAGTCACCGTTATGCTAAAAACACCAATTCCGCTTTGACGGTATTCGCTCAATTCTGATTCGGACAAATAATCTTTTAGGATTTCATCCGGTAAATCAATCACTTTAGTTTTTTTGATTTCTATGTTCGCAAATCCAGTAGTAGAAATAATATTCAAATAATCATCTTGCTGAATTGCCCCTGCTACACAACCAGCGTACATCATCGCAGACTTCTTCAAATTCTCCGGTAATTCTCCTTTTAACACAATATCGGAAACGCAAAAATGTCCACCGGGTTTTAGAACTCTATAAATCTCGGCAAATGCTTTTTGTTTGCTGGGGACAAGATTTAACACACAATTGCTTACAACAACATCTGCAATGGAATCTGAAAGAGGCATCGCTTCAATTTCGCCTAAATGGAATTCAACATTCTTGAAACCAAGCTTCGCATTATTTGCGTTCGCTTTGTCAATCATTTCTTTGGTCATATCTATTCCGATGACTTTGCCTTCATCGCCAGTAATAGCGCGTGCAACAAAAACATCGTTTCCGGCGCCGCTGCCAAGGTCAACAACCACATCGCCTTTTTTGATCGCGGCAAATTTTGTAGGAAGTCCGCAGCCTAAACCAAGGTCTGCATCTGCGACGTAACCTTCAAGATTGTTATAGTCATCCTGCATAACGGTGTAACCAACTATTTTATTGCTTTCGGTTCCGCAGCATGAAGTTGGTCCACAACACGAAGTTGATTGCTTTGCGATCTCTCCGTATTTCTCTTTCACAATTTCTTTTATTTCGTTTTCGGTTTGCATGATATTTTTTCTCCTTTGTTGAGATTGTTAAAATAGTTTTGAAAATCGGTTGTTACTT
This sequence comes from Ignavibacteriaceae bacterium, assembly GCA_036170205.1. Classification (GTDB taxonomy): domain Bacteria; phylum Bacteroidota; class Ignavibacteria; order Ignavibacteriales; family Ignavibacteriaceae; genus UBA1563. The sequence goes on from JAVHOS010000344.1 coordinate 894, forward strand.
TTTGAAGCATCTCTAGATTGACGCAATAACAAACTTTCGGTCCGTCAATATCTCCTTGAATCAATCCAACGCGTTTTAATTCTTTTAGATGTTGGGAAACCGTTGCCTGCGCAAGGGGAAGAAGATTTACTAATTCTCCGCACATGCATGCATTCATCTCGGAAAGCAACTTCATTATTTTAATTCTTGCCGGATGCGAAAGCGCTTTGGCAATATCTGCCAAAAAGATTTCATCATCGGTAAAGTTTTCCGTTTTTGCTGTTGCCATATAATTTCCTAAATCGTTCATCGTAAATATACGATAGAGAAATCAGTTTGTCAAGAAAAAAGTTTAGAAGGATAAAATTTTTTTTATCCGAAAAGTTAGTAACCCGGTTATAAACTCAAATTACTTTTAAAAAGAAAGGTGATTAGGAGGTTTTGAAGTAAGGAGATTCTTCGAGAAGATTAGTTACAAATTCTCCGACGGATGATTCTTTTGCCATTAAATCTTTCAACGTGGTTTTGGTTACAACCCCATCAATAGCGGTTTGAACCGCTCTCCAAAGTGAGCGAATGGAACAATCGATTGAATGCGTGCAAACCATATCGACGCCGGAGTAGTCGCCACAGAAAGAAGCTTCAAACAATTTTCCGCCAAGTGCATTAAGCACATCAGCAACAATTATTTGTTCCGGCGGACGCGAGAGTTTGTATCCGCCGGCTTGACCTCTGGCGCTTTCAATAAATCCTCCAATGCGCAGAAGGCGTAAAATTTTTGCAGCGTTTGCCTGCGTAAGTTTTTCTGCACTACTGATCTCCGGGATCGTGAGTCCGTTTGCGGATTGGCTGTATGCTATTCTCAGCAGACAGCGCAAACCGTATTCTTCTTGTGAATTGAACTTCATCGTAAATAATTAGTTATTTTGATTCAACGGAATTTTTGATCCGCACGTTTTAGCATATTGCACTGCTTCGTACTGTTCTTTTGAAACGGATGGTCCCTGGCGGTTACAGAATTCATCAAACGCGTCGGTTAGTTTTTTTGCAATTTGATCCGGTGAATAGCCTTCAATTTCAAATCGCGGAAGAAAGAAAAGAACTTTTCCGTTTTTAAATATTGCAGCACTTGGAGAAGAGGGAACTTCACCAACAATTAATTCGCGAACTTTATCAACTGCATCACGGTCTTGTCCTGCAAAGACGGTTGTAATTTTATCTGGAATAACCGAATGCTGAAGCGCTGCAGAAACCCCAGGTCTGGCACCGCCGGCGGCACATCCGCAAACAGAATTAATTACTACCAGAATAGTTTTATCGTCATTTACTTGAAGAGTATTTTCAACTGCTTCCTTTGTGCGTAACTCTTCAAATCCAACGGCGATCAATTCATCACGCATCGGCTGAACAGCAGTTTCATCGTACATAGGTGGTCTTGTTATCGTGAACATATTTTGTATCCTTTTCTAATAAATCTTATTTGAATCTGTCATACTCGTGATCTTATTCTTGATCAAATATCATTTTTTTTCTAAGTGTTTCTTGTGTTCTTAGTGTCTATGTGGTGAAATTTTTACCACTTAGACACTAAGCTCACTGAGTTTCACTAAGAAATTAGATACCAACCTGGAACCTTACTCAATAAAATCCCAATTCTACTTTTGCCACGTCGCTCATCATATCTTTATCCCATGGCGGATTCCAAACGATCTCAACTCGAACTTTTCCAATTCCGGGAACAGCTTGTAACTTCTGCTGAACTTCAGGCGGAAGCGATTCTGCAACCGGACACATCGGCGAAGTAAGCGTCATATTTACTTGTAAATTTTTTTCGAGATCGAAGTTCAATTCGTAGATGAGTCCCAATTCCCAAATATCGACGGGAATTTCGGGATCGTAGCAGGTCTTTAAAGCGCGGATGACTTTTTCCTGCATCTCAACTAAATCTGATTTTTGTGTTGCTACTTCCATTTTCACTCGGTTGATATTTTTTCTTCAGTATTATTAAGGGCAACGTGCAAAGTGTGCCATGCAAGACTGGCGCATTTTACTCGCGCTGGAAATTCCTGTACACCTTGAAAGACCGCAAGTTTTCCCAACGCTTCAATTTCGATAGCGTCTTTTAATTTTCCGGTTACCAGATCGTGAAACTTTTCAAATAAATGTTCAGCTTCTTCTTTAGTTTTTCCTTTTACAATCGCAGTCATCAATGATGCGGAAGATTTGGAGATCGCGCAGCCGTTTCCGACAAAAGAAATATCTTTCACGACATCATTTTCAAGCTGTAAATAAACGTCCAAATGATCGCCACATAAAGGATTGTGTCCTTCAGCGTGATGATTTGCATCTTCAAGTTTCTTGAAATTTCTCGGACTTTTATTGTGATCCAAAATTACTTGTTGATACAGTTCGCGTAATTCGCTATCCATTAAACAAATACCTCAAATACTTTTTTTATTGCGTCGGCAGTAAAATCAATTTCCTCTTTCGTGTTGTAAAAGGAAAGCGAAATTCTTGCTGTAGCCGGAATTCCAAATCGTTGCATTACCGGCTGCGTGCAATGGTGTCCCGTTCTAATTGCGATGCCGTCAAAATCTAAAATGGTTCCAATGTCATGCGGATGAATTCCTTCAAGGGTAAAAGAAAAAACGCTGAGTTTGTTCGCAGCGGTTCCAATCGGTGTCAGCTTTTCAATCGCCGACAATTTAGTTTTTGCATAATCGAACAAATCTTTTTCACAGGCGGCAATTACATCAATTCCAATTTCGTTTAAGTAATCAATAGCTGTTCCTAAGGCAATTACACCAACAATATTTGGAGTACCGGCTTCGAACTTATAAGGCAACTCATTGTAAGTAGTTTTCTCAAACGTAACGGATGCGATCATATCGCCGCCGCCTTGGTACGGAGGCATTTCTTCCAAATATTTTTCTTTGCCGTAAAGAATTCCCACCCCGGTTGGCGCGTAAAGTTTGTGTCCGGAGAAGGCGAGAAAATCGCAATCAAGTTCTTGCACATCAATTTTAAAATGCTGAATTGCCTGTGCGGCGTCAATCAATACAGGAATGTTTCTACTGTGCGCAAGTTGAATAATTTCTTTAACGGGATTAATGGTTCCAAGTGAATTAGAAACGTAAACCACTGAAATGAATTTCGTTTTTTCGGAAATCAATTTTTCAAATGCTTTAAAAATGATTTCGCCTTTATCATTTATCGGAATAACTTTTAACTTCGCACCTTTTTCTTCGCAAAGCAATTGCCACGGAACAATGTTGGAGTGATGCTCGAGATGGGAGATAATAATTTCATCTCCTTCTTTTATAAATTTTTTCCCGAAAGAAGATGCAACAAGATTAATCGAATCGGTTGTCCCTTTGGTGATAATCACTTCAGACAACTTTTGAGCGTTAATAAAACGTAATACCTTTTCACGCGATTGTTCGTATGCAGATGTTGACTTTTGACTAAGTGAATGAACGCCGCGGTGAATATTTGAATTCAAAGTTTTGTAGTACTCTTCTTCTTTTTGAATAACGCATAACGGTTTTTGTGTTGTAGCGGCGTTATCAAAATAAACCAACGGATTGCCATGAACCAACGTATTCAAAATCGGAAAATCTTTTCTAATTTTTTGAACATCAAGAAGTTTGGAATCTGTAATCATCTAATTAATTCTTTATAATAATTTTTTAGCAAGCAGCGCTTCCAGATGATCGCGTACTTGCAGCATTGAAATTGAATGGACAACATCACTTGCAAAGGCATAAATAAGAATTGCTTTCGCTTCTTTTTCTTGAATGCCCCGCGCTTTTAAATAGAAAAACTGATCTTTGTCCAACTGCCCAACCGTTGCCCCGTGTGAACATTTTACATCATCGGCAAAAATTTCTAACTGCGGTTTGGTGTTTACTATGGCGTCGTTGGAAAGCAAAATATTTTTGTTTTGCTGATAGGCGTTTGTTTTTTGCGCGTCTTGCCGGACAAAAACTTTTCCATTGAAAACTCCGCGCGATGTATCATTTAAAATGCCTTTGTACAATTCGTTACTTAAACAGTTTGGTTTTGTGTGATCGATTGAAGTGTGGTTATCAACGAACTGTGTCCCTCCGGCTACATATAACCCGTTTAATCTGCATTCGGCAAATCCGCCGTTAAATTTTGTGTTCACATTATTTCTTACGAGCGAACCGCCGAAGTTGATGTTGTAAGAAGAAAAATTACTTGATTTCTCCAGATCGACAGATAAGCTTGAAATGTGAAAAGCTTGTAATTGTTCATTCTGTATGCGGACGTGCTCAACAACCGCATTATCATTGACGATAAACTCGGTTACCTGGTTAGTGAAATAGGATTTCTCTCCAAATCCCGCGTAGGTCTCAATTATTTTTACTTGAGCATTTTGGTTTACTAAAAATAAATTTCTTGGTGAAACAAAAATATCATCTGCTTTGGTAACGTATAAAATTTGGATAGGCTTTTCAATTATTGCATTTTCTTCAACATTCACGAACGTTCCGTGATTAGCAAAGGCTGTGTTTAATTCGGAGAAGATGTTGTTCCCGGAAGAAGTAGTTTTGGAAAAATAGCGGAGCACTAAATCGGGATGATTTTTTATCGCCTGACAAATCGTTTCAATAACTAAACCTTTCGGAAGCGCATCAATATCGGAAAATTCTTTTGAAAAATAACCGTTGATAAAAACCAGCGTGATAAATTCTTTTTTATCGAAAAGATATTTGTTGATGAACTGAGGATCAATTTCGGGAATTGAATCCGCCGGTCTGAAATTTCTACCCAACAAAGGATTGATGTTTGTGTATTTCCATTCTTCATCTTTTACGGAAGGGAAGTTCAAGGCGGAAAATTTCTTTATCGCATCTTTTCTTATTTGATGCATGGGAAGTTCTTTTTCACCGTTCAAAGTATTTTCGAAAGATTGAAATTGTTTTAAATATTGTTCCTTCAACTCAACAGAAGAATTCATATTACACAAGCTCCGCGGCTTCTTCAATTACCCAGTCGTAGCCTTTATCTTCAAGCTCTAACGCAAGTGATTTATCGCCCGATTTAATAATTTTCCCATTGTAAAGTACGTGTACAAAATCGGGAACGATGTAATTTAAAAGTCTTTGGTAATGCGTAACCACAATTGTAGCATTCTCCGGTGATTTCAATTTTGTTACTCCGTTTGCAACAATGCGGAGTGCGTCAATGTCCAATCCTGAATCAGTCTCATCAAGAATGGCGAGTTTTGGTTGTAGTACCGCCATCTGAAAAATCTCATTTCGTTTTTTCTCACCGCCGGAAAAACCTTCGTTCACCGAGCGCCTCAACAAATCTTCTGATAATTCAACGAGCGACATTTTCTTTTTTACGAGCGAAAGAAATTCCATCGCGTCAAGTTCTTCTTCGCCACGGTATTTGCGAATCGAGTTTAAAGCATTTTTTAAAAGAGTTGTGTTTGAAACACCTGGAATTTCTACCGGATATTGGAACGCGAGAAAAATTCCTTCGCAAGCTCTATTTTCAGCGGGGAGTTCAAGGAGGTTTTTTCCATTGAAAAGAACTTCGCCTGCGGTAACTTTATAATCTTCTCTTCCGGCTATGACTTGCGCAAGCGTACTTTTCCCCGAACCGTTCGGTCCCATTATTGCGTGGACTTCCCCTTTATTTACGGTAAGATTAATCCCTTTTAAAATTTCTCTTCCATCAATATTCGCGTGTAAATTTTTTATTTCAATCATTCCTAATTCCTAATTTTTAATTCCTAATTCTATCCAACGCTTCCTTCTAAACTTACGCTTAAAAGTTTTTGCGCTTCAACGGCAAATTCCATCGGAAGTTCTTTAAAGACTTCCTTGCAATAACCGTTTACGATCATATTTACCGCGTCTTCGGTCGAGAGTCCGCGTTGATTTAAATAGAAGATCTGGTCTTCACCAATTTTTGATGTTGTGGCTTCGTGTTCAACAATTGCGGAAGGATTTAACACTTCCAGATAAGGGAACGTATGCGCGCCGCATCTATCGCCAAGCAAAAGAGAATCGCACTGCGAAAAATTTCTGGCGCCTTCTGCTTTTTTGCCAATACGGACAAGTCCGCGGTACGAGTTGTTACTTTTTCCGGCAGAAATTCCTTTTGAAACAATTGTGCTTCGCGTGTTCTTGCCGAGATGAATCATTTTCGTTCCGGTATCAGCTTGTTGATAATTGTTGGTAACGGCAACGGAATAAAATTCGCCAACGGAGTTTTCGCCTTGTAAAATGCAGCTTGGATATTTCCACGTAATTGCCGAACCAGTTTCAACTTGCGTCCATGAAATTTTTGAATTGATCCCTTTGCATATTCCGCGTTTGGTAACGAAGTTATAAAT
>JAVHOS010000345.1:0-1470 GCA_036170205.1 Ignavibacteriaceae bacterium
TAGTCAGCCCTTAAAAACCCAAATTTCTTTTGGGGAGTAAATAACTTCATTGAAAAAAATAATAATCGGCGAAATAATGTGACGATAAAAAAACAGCCAGAAAGATGATGACCATTTTCTCATCATCCTCTTAAAGTTAAATGCTGCAGCTGATAGCATTACATTTATTGAATCACCAGTTATGCCTTTGTAAAAATTTCTGCCCATCCTATGATCTGATTTCAGATGTCCTATCATTGGCTCTATTGCTGCTCTTCTGCCAAATTGCTTCTTTAATTTGTTCTGTTTGTATTTCGTTTGTGTTTTATCATTAAATGGTTTTGGACTTTGAATTATTACTTCATTTATTTTACTCACCCCTCTGTAACCTCTATCTACTGTGGCCGTCTTTATACTGGTTGTACCCAATAAGCTTTCTGCTTGATCTATTGCCGGCTGAAGTGTGTGCCCATCATATGGATTCCTAAAACTCATTGCTCCTACTATAATCCCCGTGGTTTGTGTTGTTATGATTGATACTTTATTGCCGAACTCATACTTCTTTGCTTCTTTACCTTTGGAGATACATTCTACTTCTGGTTCGTGTAATGAATATACTTTATGCTTATCATCTTTCTTCTGATTTAACACTTTCTTAAACAACTCTAATTCTGATTGATACTGTGAATTGGGCGCTAAATTACGCTCCAATTCTCTTACTAATCTTCCAGCTATTGTTTTTATTTTTCTGTCTGCCTTGCGTGCTTTGTTGTGATTCTTTGGATGATTTCGAAATCTCTGATCTACAGAAAGTTTTTTTAGTGTTCTGCTGTAACTCTGTCGTACTGGCAAATCTTCTTTCTCTGATATTGATTTACATTTTGTAATGATCTTTCTGTGTAATTTATTATCTGTCGGATAGGTAATGTTTTTTTCCTGTACTGTAGTATCTATGCTTACATCAGGATCAAATCTGTCATCCTCGTTTATACGAATGCTTTCCTTCAATATTAACTCTACCCCCTCCTCGCCAATTCGATTTCGGAAATGAACCAGCTCACTTGCTTCACAAGGAACCTTTGCCACAAACTCTGTCTGTCCACACAGATATTGGTAGTAAACATTTTCAGAGTATTGTAATACTACACTTTCATCTGAAATATTACGCAGATGTTTTAATATCAACAGCCCAACCATTAGCCGAATCGGCAAAGCTGGGCGTCCATTATCCGCACAGTAAAGAGGATCGAATGCTTCTTCAAATTGCTGCCAATAAATTTTTTCTGTCAATATGAATAATGGATGTTTCTGATCTAACGTGTCTCTTAAAGAAAAGAACAAGCTGATCTGTGACTTTTTTTCTGTCTTTTTTATCATAATAATTTGCAAGGTTTGTTATGCAAATCTATTAATTCTTGCATTTATTTCTTAGTCTTTTACACTTTAATCTGTTTTATTTTAATCTCTTATCCGGTTTTTAAGGGACAACTA
>JAVHOS010000346.1:0-7183 GCA_036170205.1 Ignavibacteriaceae bacterium
AAAAAAATTATGCAAAATCTCTCAAATGAAGTTTGGGTTTTTATTGAACAGCGAAACGGAAAAGCTGCTGATGTAAGTTTAGAACTTCTCTGCAAAGGAAGAAAATTAGCCGAACAACTGCACGGACCATTGAAAGCGGTTGTAATTGGTGAAGATGTAAAAACAATTACCGAAGAAACTTTTAAATACGGCGCGAATGAAGTATTGCTAATTCAGCACAAAGAATTAAAAATTTACCGGACGCTTCCTTACAGCAGAATATTAAATGATCTCATTATAAAATTTTCTCCACGCATTGTACTGTTCGGCGCAACAGTTATCGGAAGAGATTTGGCTCCGCGTGTTGCTTCCAACACGAAAAGCGGATTGACTGCTGACTGCACCGAGTTACGAATCGATACGATCACTTATCTTGGAAAAGAGTGCAAAGATATTCTCCTTCAAATTCGTCCCGCTTTTGGTGGAAATATTATCGCGACAATTATTACTCCCGACAATCCCGTGCAGATGGCAACGGTTCGCGAAGGAGTAATGGAATTAGCTCCGCTTGAAAAACCGAACAAGACAAAAATTACCGAGATTCCTTTTCTTCCCGATCCAACCGATGCGTTGGTTGAAATCATCGAACAATTTCACCAGGAAAATAAAGTGAATTTAAAAGGCGCACCGATAATTGTTGCGGGCGGGTACGGACTCGGCACAGTAGCAAACTTTAAATTGATCCACGAACTTGCACACGTGCTTGGCGGAGAAGTTGCCGGAAGCCGCGCCGCTGTTGATGCAGGCTTTGTTCCGCATGAAAGGCAAGTTGGACAAACGGGAGTTACGGTTCGCCCAAAATTATATATTGCAATCGGAATCTCCGGCGCAATTCAACACCGCGCGGGAATGCAGGAAGCGAATAAAATTATCGCTATCAACACTGATCCCGACGCGCCGATTTTTCAAATTGCGCATTATGGAATTGTCGGCGACGCAGTCGATATTATTCCAAAATTTATTGATGCCTATAAACATAAATTGAAATAGAGGAACTATGCCAAATTTCTTTTTAGATAACAGCGATCTGCAATTTCATTTTAATAAACTTGAGTTAAAAGAAGTTGTCCGCATTACCGAAGATGATTACGAAGAATCAAAAAAATATAATTACGCACCGGTGAATTATGAAGACGCCATTGAGAATTATAGAAAAGTTTTGGAAGTAACTGGCGATTTAGCCGCCAATTTTATAGCCGGAAGAGCCGCAGATGTTGATATTGAAGGAGCTACATTTTCTGAAGGTCAAGTTACATATGCAAAAGGAACACAGGAAAATCTGAAGCAGCTTTCTCAAGCAGATTTAATGGGAATGATCCTTCCGCGCAAATACGGCGGTCTGAACTTTCCTTTTACAATTTACATGATGGCGGTAGAAACGCTATCTCGCGCTGACGCTTCTTTGATGAACGTTTTCGGTTTGCAGGATATTGCCGACACCATAAAAAAATTCGGGAATGAAGATCAGCGTCAGGAATTTATTCCGAAATTTTGTACCGGAGAAAATACGGGCGCAATGGCTTTAACCGAACCGGATGCCGGCTCTGATTTGCAAGCGGTAAAACTTCAAGCATATCAAAACGAAAAAGGACAATGGTTTTTACGCGGCGTAAAAAGATTTATTACCAACGGAAACGGCGAAGTGCATTTGGTGTTGGCGCGTTCCGAAGCCGGAACAAAAGACGGCCGCGGATTAAGCATGTTCGTCTGCCGCACAGATAAAACTGTTGTAATAAGAAGAATTGAACACAAACTTGGCATTCACGGTTCGCCTACTTGCGAACTACAATTCAACGATACTCCGGCGCAGTTGGTTGGACAAAGAAAATTCGGATTGATAAAATATGTTCTCGATCTGATGTTCCGCGCACGCATGGGCGTATCGGCGCAAGCGCTGGGAATTTCTCAAGCAGCTTACGAAGAAGCCGTTAAATACGCCCGCGAACGTGAACAGTTCGGAAAAGCGATTTACAACATTCCCGTTATTGCGAACATGTTAATTGAAATGAGAGTGCTGCTTGAAAGTAACCGTTCACTTTTTTACAGCGCGGCAATATCAGTTGACATAAAAGAAAAACTCGAAGAGCAAATTGAAAAATTGAAAGCCGGAGGAAAATCTTTCAGCGAAGAAAACAACCGCTTGAAACAAGCGACAAAAATTGCAAACTTTTTAACGCCGATAAGTAAGTACACGATAACGGAATCTGCAAACAAAATAACTTACGACGCACTGCAAATACACGGCGGAACCGGTTATATGAAAGAGTTTAAAGTCGAACGGCTTACACGCGATGCGCGTATAACGAATATTTACGAGGGCACTTCTCAATTGCAGATTGTGGCAGCAGCCGGCGGCGTTATCAACGATGTGATGAAAGAATTTTTTGAATCAAAAGAAGTGCACGAGTATAAAGGCGGTTTAACACGACTCGCAAATCATTTAAAAGAAATTCGCGAAATCTATCTCGATTGCCTTAAATACGTTCTTGATAAAAAAGATACAAGTTTTCAAGATGTTGCCGCTAAGGATTTAGTTGAGCTTTATTCATATTTGTACATCGGTTATTTGGTTTTGGATGAAGCTGAGATTGAATCGAAAAAAATCTTTATCGCAAACCGCTATATTATCAACTCGCTTGCAAACGCCAGAAAAAATGCGGCTTCAATTAAAAACGAATTGTTTTCCGATCTTTTACACGCAGATAAAATTTTAGTCTAATAAATTATTTACATGGGAGCTAACATGGAAAAGAAAATCTATTATTACCGGGCTTACGACGACAAAGAAGAAAAAAATTATTTCAAATGTTCGTTCGATCACGCTGTAGTTGAAGCATTGTTAAAAGATTTTGAGCAAACCCACCAGGCGTATTACAATTACGATTTCGTAAATTTTTTAAAAGAAAAAGATCCCAATGCCGGATTGATTGAGATTACGAACATTTATTACTAAATCCTCTTTTTTCTTTGTGAAACTGAGTGTGCTGAGTGTCTTAGTGGTAAAGAGTTTTTCACCACTAAGGCACTAAGAGCACAAAGAAACACTAAGTATATTTTTTGTTTTGCGTAATAAAACTTACCAAGCCTACCTCAACTAAATTTCTATTGAACCTGTTAAATACAAAAACGCATTTCCCGCAATTTCAACGCGGTCGCCAAGATGTTTGCAGAATAATTCTCCGCCGCGTTTAGAAATTTGATGCGCGAGTAATTCATTTTTCCCAAGACGTTCTGCCCAAAACGGAATTAGCGTGCTGTGTGCCGAACCCGTAACCGGGTCTTCGTTAATTCCTTCTTTCGGCGCAAAGAAACGGGAGACAAAATCCGATTCATTTCCCTTTGCCGTTGCGATGTATCCGAAGCAATCAATTTTGCTCAATAAATTAAAATTTGGTTGCAGCGAAAGAATTTCTTCTTCTGAATCATAGAGTAAAAGAAGATCACGCGATTGTAAAACTTCTTTCGGCGCTTTTGCCATTGCCTCAACCAAACCTTCGGGAATTTCAGTTGCAACCGGTTTACGGGAAGGGAAATTCATAACCAACAAATCATTCCTTTTCGTTACTTCAAGTTTTCCACTCTTTGTTTGAAAAATAATTTTCTCGCTTCCATTTTTTAAGAGATTGAAAATCACATACGCCGTAGCGAGCGTTGCATGTCCGCACAGATCAACTTCGGTTTCGGGTGTGAACCAGCGAAGATCATAATAATTTTTGTTCTTTACAAAAAAAGCTGTCTCAGCAAGATTATTTTCTGCGGCTATCGACTGCATAACATCGTCTTCCAGCCAATCGTTAAGCGGACAAACAGCAGCCGGGTTTCCACAAAATAATTTTGAAGTAAAAGCATCAACTTGATAAATAGCTAATTTCATTTTTAAAAACTCTTTGTGATTAACTAAATTAAACTACAAAAAATTTTTGATATTCACTTTTATGAACTATGGAAATTAAAATTAAACAAACTGCTTTTGGCGGAGACGAGCAGAAAAAAGAAATTGAACTCCGCCACAAAATTCTCCGCCAACCGCTCGGTTTGTATTACACGCAAGAGCAGCTTAGTGCCGAAAAAGATGAATTTCATTTCGCAGCTTTTGATGGTGACAAACTTGTTGGCTGTTTGCTAATGAAAGCGATTGATAAAGATGAAATCAAAATGCGGCAGGTTGCTGTTGATGAAGATTATCAAGGAAAAGGCGTTGGGAAAGCGCTTGTTCTTCGTTCAGAAAAGTTTGCTTCGGAAAATGGTTTTTCTCTTATCACACTTCATGCAAGAAAAACAGCGGTTTTGTTTTATGAAAAAATTGGATACAAAATTGTTGGAGATGAATTTACGGAGGTAACTCTCTCTCATTTTAAAATGAAGAAAGAGAAACCGGTTTAACCATTCTATTTAACCGCTCATCAAGAAATATTAGTTGTAAGGTTCATGGATTTCTTATTTTTCTATGGTGCTTTTAAAATTAAAATAAGTTTTTAGCAAAGGTTCGAGTATGTTTAAGAAAATTACTTTTATTGTATCTATCTTAGCGTTCACTTCATTTATTAATTCACAAAGTAAAAACAATTACAAGCTTTCCGGTGGAATTGTTGACTCAACAACCGGAGCATGTTTGCAAGGCGCTAACGTAACCGTTATTTCCCGAAAAGATGGGAAGACGCTTTCGCAAACAACTTGTGACGCTAAAGGATATTTTACCGCAGCCGATATAGCAGAAAGTAATGTTCGTGCGAAATTTTCTATGCTCGGATATCAAACGAAAGTTATTGATTCTATTCCGTTAGAAAAAACTTATCGTCTTGGTTTAATCAAACTCCGTTCAACCTTGATCTTGATGCCTGAAGCAGTTGTCACTACTGTAAAACCGATGATTGAATTTCAAGTTGACCGGCAAATAATAAATATGGATCAAGTTCCGGGAGGCTCAGGCTCATTAACCGATGCGTTAAAAAATACCGGTTCGGTTGATGTTGATCCGCAAACCAACGCAATTTCCGTTCGCGGGCAAGCCGTAAAAATTCAGATGGATGGTCATCCGTTTGACATGCCGAACGATATGCTCGGACAGCTTCCCGCATCAATGGTTGAACAAGTTGAAGTTATTTTATCTCCATCGGCAAAAGAAAGCGCCGAAGGTGGCGCCTATATTCTCAACATCATTTCTAAAAAAGGAAATCCCGATAGTTACAGCGGTTCAATCAATTTAAATGCATCCACGAACAGTAGAACATACGGCGGTTTAAATCTGAATTACAAAACGGGAAAGTTTAATTTTTTTGGAGCGTTCTTCGGCGGACTTGGCGACATGACGAATACTTCAACTTCAGAAAAATACAATTATAACAGCAACAATCTTTACTACCTGAACACCATGAGCCAAAATCACTTTAAAGGGCATATGGGATATTATAAATTGGGATTTGATTACACGATGGATGACAACAACTCGTTCACTTTTTATAGCACCATCACAAGTTTCAAATTTAATTCAGGCGGAACAAGCAACAGCATGGCGGAAAACAGTCTGATGGTTCCGCAATACACTTATAACAATAACAATAATTCAGTTTATCGATCTAACAATTATTCATTGTATGGTTTCTACAAAAAGAAATTTGATGCCAAAGGGCACGAGTTAACCTTTGATGCCTACGTTACGGATATTGCAAATCCTTCAAATTCTGAAATGAACACTGCATTTAGCTTTAATCCATATTCTCCTCAACTCCACAATAGTATTACCGATGAGAAAGCCAACACGTTTATCGGCAAAATTGAATATGTTATTCCATCTTCACTTGGAAAATTTGAAACCGGTTATCATTTAACGGTACGAACGAGGGAGAACGATTATAAAAGCTCCGATTTTTTGTACTCAATAAATAATTGGAATGATAGTTTAGGTTTGAGCAATCTCTTTAGTTACCGAGAAAACATTCATGCAGTGTATGCAACATATACAAATAATTTTGGAAATGTCGGGCTTAAAGCCGGTCTAAGAGTTGAAAATCTAAATACCAAAGGAGAACAAAAAACAACAGGTGAAAATTTTAGTGGGAATCATTTAAACTTTTTCCCCAACATAAATCTCTCATATAAATTTAACGATCTGTTGCAGCTAACGTTTAACGCATTCCGGCGCGTGCGGTATCCGCAAATGTATTACGTCAACCCCTTTAGAACCTATAACGGTCCAAACAATTATACGGCAGGTAATCCAACGATAAAACCTTCGTTCATTAATTCCTATGCTGTCGCTTTGTCGCAATATGTTAACGTCTATTATGTTTACACAAGCGGATCGTTCGATTACGTAATGGCGAATGTGAACGACAGTATCACCTTTAATAGCCCTGTGAATCTTTCTTCCAACAAAACATACGGAGTAGAACTTACGCTGCCTTATTATAATAGTCCGATGATGCCGTTCCATCTGCCCGATTTTATCAGCATGGTTAATGTGCAAATCGGTTATACCTATCAAAAAAGAATTGGACAATATCTTACTGAAGATCTTTCCGATTGGGGCTACCGCAAATGGATGAATGTGAATTTGGGTTTACGAATTTGGTGGGAGGTTGATGCGACTTTTTATTTCAGATATTCGCCTTTAACCGAAAGCAAAAAATATGTGAATAACCGGCAAACGGATTTGTCAATCTATTTGAGTAAGTCGGTTTGGGATAAAAAATTGAAAATCAATTTTTCGGTTTCAGATCTTTTCAATACGAATGTTTATGATAGAAAAACTTACGGCACCGATTTTTCCTACCACACCGTTTATACCCCATACCGGAGCCGGAGTGTATCAATTGGGTTAACCTACATGATCAACGATTTTAAAGATAGACGGGACAGAAGTCTTGACGACGGAAGGGATGCGAGTAACCAGGGATTTTAGATTTTAATAGGAAATTCACTTAAAGCAAAGGTTAACTAAAGATCAATCCAGGTGCTTTATTTATCATCTTATTCAGGTGGGTTGAAGAGGTTTGGTTTTGGTTCGATTTGATCAATTATTTTTTTTATCTGCGTCTTCATTGAAACGAGATCAGTGTTAATAATATCCCACACAATCTTTGTATCAATTCCAAAGTATTCGTGGATCAATATGTTTCTATTGGTTCTGGCTTGTCCAGGTTAG
>JAVHOS010000347.1:0-6218 GCA_036170205.1 Ignavibacteriaceae bacterium
TGGAATTGATTCCACAGAAATATTTCCATCATGCCATTCAACAATTGATTTTACAACCGAAAGTCCCAAACCGATTCCGCCGGTCTTCCGGTTACGAGAATTTTCGACTCTGTAAAACCGGTCGAAAATTTTAGAAATTTCATTCTCTGCAATTCCTTCTCCTTTGTTCGAAACTGAAATATGAATTTTATTTTCATCTTTTGTGCAAGTCACTACCACAGTTTGATTTTCATCTCCATACTTTATGGCATTATCCGCCAGATTAGAAATTACCTGTTGCATTGTTGTTCTATCGACAACAATCATTATATCTTCTTCGCACTTTATTAAAAACGAAATATTTTTTTCTTTTCCCAAAATTTTCAGATTCTGAATTATCTGATTCAAGAATTGCCGGGCATTAATTTCAGTCTTAATCAGTTGGATTTTTGTGTGGTCAACTTTGGCAATGAAGAAAAGATTATCAACGATTTTTATTAAGCGGAGTGTTTCTTCAAAATTGCTTTCCAAAATTGTTTTATATACTTCCGGTGTTTTTTCAGACTTTAACGCAACTTCAAGTTCTCCACGGAGAATTGTTAAAGGAGTTTTCAATTCGTGTGCTGCAGAAAGAGAAAACTGGTTCATATAATCAACTGAAAGTTTGATGCGTTCGATCATTCTGTTCATTGTGCGGACTAATCTTCCATACTCATCATGGTAATGCTCTCCCTCAATTTTTTGATCGAGATTTTGCGCAGTAATTTCTTCAGTTTTTTTAATGATTCTATCGATACGCGAAAGCGCATTAGCAGAAATTATCGCTCCTCCCAAAATGGAAATCAATAAAAAAATTGGAGCTAAAATAAGATAGAGATTTTTCAAACTATCGAGTGTTTGAATGATATGCTCTTTTGGAAATGCTACGATAATTTGAAATTTATTTTCGTTGGTAACCGCGCATCGGATCAAGCTTTCGCTCAATGTTGAGTCTTGCAAATCAAAAAGCTGCATCTTATCAATTTTTTTTGGAATAGTAAATTGATGTTGAAATAAACTTGCCGACTTAAAAATAACTTTCCCATTTATCGAAATTTGAATGAAGGTATTTCGTCTGTTCATTGCAACGGCGTCATAAATAATATCCCACATTAAATCTTCTTCACTTGTAAAGAGAGAGTCGGGCGTAAATGATTCGATATCAATATGTTTTTCTATTACAACCGTTTTGATGGCAGTTGCTTGATTCAGTAACGAAGCATCGAGACTTTCGTTTAAATTTTTGTACAAATAATAATAAACACCGAATCCAAGAAGCAATGCTAAAATTGTAAAAACAAAAACATACCAAAGAGTGGTTTTAAAACGGGTGGTTGATACGAAGCGTGAAATATTTTTTAGGATGGAACTCATGCTACGGTTCTTTAATCATGTAACCTGAGCCCCGGATTGTAAAAATTAACTGCTGATTAAAACCGGATTCAATTTTTGTTCGAAGTTTGTTAATGTACACTTCAATCACATTTGATCCGGTATCGAAATGATATTCATATATGTTCTCTAATAATTTCGTTCTCGATACGATGCTGTCTTTATGAAGCAGCAAAAGTTCAAGGATCGCATATTCTTTTTGAGTAAGGGGAATTTCTTTTTCGCCACGCAGAACTTTATGAGTTTTTTGGTCAAGCTGCAAATCAGCAACGTGCAATACAGTGGAAAGATTTCCTTCGTTTCTTCTTGCCAAGGCTCTAACTCTTGCAAGGAGTTCCTCGAATGCAAACGGCTTGGTAAGATAGTCATCGGCGCCGGCGTCCAATCCAGTAACTTTATCTTTTACAGAATCTTTAACGGTAAGTAAAAGAATCGGCGTTTTGATTTTTTTTTCTCTTAAAAGATGTGTTAAGTTTATTCCATCGAGGATGGGAAGCATAATATCTGAAATAATAATATCATAATTTTCAATTGTAGCTAAATTAAAACCCTCTTTTCCGTCGTAAGCAACATCAACGGTAAAGAATTCTTCCTCCAAGCCCCGTTTAATAAAGGACGCTACTTTCTTTTCGTCTTCAATAAGTAAAATTTTCATGCATTTAAAATAAAAAAAGGAGAGCATAAAAACTCTCCTTTTCTATTTCCGGTGGGAAATTATTTTTTGTCAGCGGCTGCTTCAACTTTTTTAGCAGCTTTTTTAACTTTATGTTTAGCAACTTTTTCAGCAACAGGAGCTGCTTCTTTTACAACTTCCTTTTTAGCTGCTTCGGTTTTAACTTCT
This sequence comes from Ignavibacteriaceae bacterium, assembly GCA_036170205.1. GTDB lineage: Bacteria > Bacteroidota > Ignavibacteria > Ignavibacteriales > Ignavibacteriaceae > UBA1563. Next base: position 2,252 of record JAVHOS010000347.1, read on the forward strand.
ACTTTCTTTTCAACTTTAGCTTTAGCGGTTTTTGCTGGCTTTGGTGCGTCTTGAGCAAAAGTTACCATGGAAAAAGTGAAAGCGACAACGAGCATAAGAGCAAATAAACGTTTCATTATTTTGATCCTTTTTTTGTTTATGAAAATTTACATGTGAAACTTACCTCGGCAACCTTAAGGAAACCTTAAAGCAACATTAATATTTTTTAATATTTCTTTCCTTAAAGGTTGGAACCATTTTACAAATGTTAGGCGCATTTCCCTTTATCTTTTTAGCTTTATAAAACATTTCATATATTTGAGACAAAAATTCAGAAAATTTTACCAAAATCGATGCAGAAAATATACATTAGCGAACTTGCGAATTACGTCGGGCAAGAAATTACCATTCAGGGTTGGCTTTACCACAAACGTTCAAGCGGGAAATTAAGATTTTTAGTTCTTCGCGACGGCTCGGGATATTTACAGTGCGTTTATTTTAAAGGAAATGTAACTCCAGAAATTTTTGATCTCTGCGACCGGATTGGGCAAGAATCAGCCATTACAGTGACGGGAAAGATAAAAGTTGAACCACGCGCTGTAGGTGGTTACGAACTCGACGCAACGGATCTATCTGTTCTCCACGAAACTCACGATTACCCGATTACTCCAAAAGACCACGGGATAGAATTTTTAATGGATAACCGGCATCTCTGGCTGCGGTCAAGCAGGCAAGTTGCAATTATGAAAATCCGCCACAGAATTGTAAAAGCAATCCGCGACTTTTTTGATGACAGAGGTTTTACCTTAATGGATGCGCCCATCTTAACTCCGGCAGCGTGCGAAGGTACATCAACACTTTTTGAAACAGAATATTTTGATCTGGGAAAGGCTTATTTAACGCAGTCGGGACAGCTTTACGCCGAAGCCGGCGCTTTGGCTTTGGGAAAAGTTTACACCTTTGGTCCAACGTTCCGCGCGGAAAAATCTAAAACAAGAAGACACCTCACCGAATTCTGGATGGTTGAACCTGAAGTAGCTTTTGCAGATTTAAATGATGATATGGATTTAGCCGAAGAGTTTTTAGAATATATTGTTCAAACAGTCTTAACCGATAGAGCCGAAGAATTAAAAACTTTGGAACGCGATACAACCAAACTTCAAAATGTAAAAAGACCTTTTCCAAGAATTTCCTATGATGAAGCCGTAGAAATTCTAAAGAAAAACGGAATTGAGTTTGAATATGGAAATGATCTCGGCGCTGCCGATGAAACCATTGTTTCAAATCAATATGATAGACCGGTAATGGTGCACCGCTATCCTTCGGAAGTAAAAGCTTTTTACATGAAACGCGATCCTGAAAATCCGAAATTAGCGTTAGCCGTTGATGTACTTGCCCCGGAAGGTTACGGAGAAATTATCGGTGGCAGCCAAAGAGAAGATAGTCTCGATTTACTTCTTGCAAGAATTAAAGAACATAATCTTCCGCAAAGCGCATTTGAATGGTATTTGGATTTGCGGCGTTTCGGCTCCGTTCCACACGCAGGTTTTGGGCTTGGATTGGAAAGAACCGTTACCTGGATTTGCGGACTTGACCATCTCCGGGAAACTATTCCTTTCCCAAGAATGATCTACCGGAACACTCCGTAAAATTAGAAATTAGAAATTAAAAATTAGGAATTAGGAATTCAAAAAATTCATAGATATAAATGATAACATTACAAATAGTTCTATTCTCAGTTTTTGCATTTATTGCAGTGGTTACATCTATTTTAGTCGTTACAAGAAAAAATCCGATTATTTCAGCGCTTTTTCTCGTGCTTAACTTTGCCGCTTTGGCCGGTATTTATCTTTTGTTAAATGCTCAATTTATAGCCGTTGTTCAGGTTATAGTTTATGCCGGTGCGATAATGGTTCTCTTTTTATTTGTAATTATGCTTCTCCGACCCGAACATGAAAAAAACTTCTTTGAAGAAAATCCAAAAATGAAATGGCTTGCATTGACTGTTGGCGTTGTGGTTTTCTTTCAACTTATTTACACAATCTTTTTCGGAAAACTTTCTTCGGGAATTCATCAGAATGCGGAAAAAAGCATACAAATCGGAACGGTGGCAAGTATCGGCAGAGGATTATTCACTACCTATTTAATTCCTTTTGAAGCAGCGGGATTTTTATTACTTGCTGCCGCAATCGGCGCATTAGTTTTAGCAAAAAAACATTTTGATTAATTATGATCCCAATTGAATTTTATCTTGTTCTCAGTGCATTTATGTTTATCACCGGTGTAGTTGGTGTATTAACTCGTAAAAATGCAATCATCGTTTTTATGTCAATTGAATTAATGTTGAATGCAGCAAATTTATCGTTTGTAACTTTCTCATCTTTTCTTGGCAATAACATCGGACAGCTTTTTGTGTTTTTTGTTATGACGGTTGCAGCCGCGGAATCTGCCGTCGGGTTGGCGATTATCATCGCTCTCTTCAGAAATAAATTGACAATCAACATAGACGAAATCAATATTCTTAAATGGTAACTGCCTTGTTAGGCATGTAATAAATTAAAAAGTAGTTCATGATACAATTAATCTATCTCACAGTCCTTTTGCCTTTAGCCGGATTTCTGATCAACGGAATTTTCGGTTCAAAGATCAAGAATGAAAAAATTATCGGTTGGATCGGAAGCGGTACTATCGGTATTTCTTTTCTTATTGTAGTTGCTGCTTTTTTTGAAACTCTCGCATTTCCGATAGAACAAAGGCAGCACATCGTTACGCTTTTTAATTGGCTTTCCGTTGGCAGTCTCAACGTTTCTATCGCATATCAAGTTGATCAACTTTCATTAACCATGGCGTTGATTGTAACCGGTGTTGGCTTCATCATCCACGTTTATTCTATCGGTTACATGCACGGAGATAAAGGTTTTTGGAGATTTTTCTCCTACTTAAATCTTTTCATCTTTGCGATGATGAACTTGATTCTTGCCGATAATTTCGTTCTTCTCTTTTTAGGATGGGAAGGCGTTGGACTTTGTTCTTACTTGTTAATCGGTTTTTGGTACGATAGAAAATTTGAAAAAAGCACTACAAGTGATGCCGCTAAAAAAGCTTTCATTGTAAATCGTATCGGCGATTTTGGATTTTTGCTCGGAATGTTTTTAATCTTTTTAACTTTTAATAGTTTGAGCTTTAATGAAGTTTTTGCTCGCGCAAATGCTTTAAATATTTCAACTACGGTTTATAGTTTTATTGCTCTATTTTTATTTATCGGTGCAACCGGAAAATCGGCTCAAATTCCGTTATTCGTTTGGTTACCCGACGCGATGGCTGGTCCAACACCGGTTTCAGCCTTAATCCATGCCGCTACAATGGTTACTGCCGGCGTTTATATGGTTGCACGATGCTCAATTATTTTTGCTTCGGCTCCGGCAATTATGACGGTTGTTGCCGTTATCGGTTTGGTTACCGCTTTGTTTGCCGCAACAATTGGTCTGGTACAAAATGATATTAAAAAAGTTTTGGCGTATTCAACTGTAAGCCAACTTGGTTATATGTTTTTAGCGATGGGTGTCGGCGCTTTTTCTGCCGGAATTTTTCACGTGATGACGCATGCTTTTTTCAAAGCGCTTTTATTCCTTGGAGCCGGTTCGGTTATTCACGGTATGCACGACGAACAAAATATTCAAAAGTACGGCGGATTGAAAAAGTATATGCCGACCACTTACAAAACATTTTTGGTTGCAGCAATTGCGATTTCAGGAATTCCACCACTTTCAGGTTTTTTCAGTAAAGATGAAATCCTTTGGAGCGCTTACGCAAACGCCGGATTTATTTATTGGTTCATCGGAGTTGTAACCGCACTTCTCACGGCATTTTATATGTTCCGTCTTTTGAATTTAACATTTGAAGGAAAACACCGTTTCGATGAGCGCCAAGTTCATCCACATGAATCACCGAGCTTGATGACAATTCCATTAATTGCTTTGGCTGTGCT
>JAVHOS010000347.1:6318-26935 GCA_036170205.1 Ignavibacteriaceae bacterium
ATCCACATGAATCACCGAGCTTGATGACAATTCCATTAATTGCTTTGGCTGTGCTCTCGGTACTCGGCGGATTTATCGGCATTCCCGAAATCTTTTCCGGCGAACATGGGAACAACTTTCACAGTTGGTTGGCGCCTATCTTTTCAAACGCTCAAATTCGTTTAGCGCAATATGGGAGTCATACCCATTTTGAAGAAATTTTGTTAATGGTTATTTCTGTTGTTGGCGTCGCGGCTTCAATCTATTTTGCAAGGCATGTTTATCTCAAAAATCAAAAAATAGCAGAACAAACCGCATCTAAATTCAAAGGGATTTACAAAATTCTTCTCAACAAATATTATGTTGATGAGGCATACGATAAAGCCATCGTTCAGCCGATCTTCAAAACTTCCGAATCACTACTTTGGAAAATTACCGATGTAAAATTGATCGATGGTTTAGTGAACGGTACGGCTTCATTAATAGATTTTGTTTCTGGTAAAGTTAGAAAAATTCAAACCGGCGTTGCGCAAACCTACGCAGTTGTAATGATGCTCGGAATTGTCGCCGCTCTTTTCTGGATAATTTATAGTTTGTAAGTATGGAAAATAATTTGTTAATCACCTATTTGCTCCTTATTCCGTTGGTCGGTTCGGTGCTGCTGCTTTCTCTTCCCAAGGAAAAAGAAAGTTCAATTCGCATCTTCGGATTCATCGTTTCACTTGCCGCATTTGTTTTATCACTTTTAGTTTACTTTAAGTTTGATTCTACAAATGCCGGTTTTCAATTCACCCAAAAATTTATTTGGGTTGAAAAACTAAACGTCTCTTACTTTGTTGGTGTTGACGGTCTATCACTTATTCTTGTTTTACTTACAACATTTTTAACTCCGTTAACGCTTCTTTCAAGTTGGAAGGGGATTCAAAAAAATGTGAAAGAGTTCACCTTCTTTATGCTGATGCTTGAAGTTGGAATGCTCGGCGTTTTTGTTTCGTTAGATTTGTTTTTATTTTATATTTTTTGGGAAGCGATGCTCATCCCGATGTATTTTATCATCGGCATTTGGGGCGGACCAAAACGTATTTACGCTTCCGTAAAGTTTTTTATTTATACCATGTTCGGCAGTTTGTTAATGCTTGTTGCGATCATTTGGCTGGCTGTTTACGCCTCAGGACCGCTTGGAGTTTTTTCAACAAACTTGCTTGATTTGTATCAAGTTGGTCCAACAATCGCAAAGCAAATTCAATATTTAATGTTTGCAGCATTCGCATTTAGTTTCGCAATTAAAGTTCCGTTGTTCCCATTGCATACGTGGCTACCCGATGCACATGTTGAAGCACCGACAGCGGGTTCTGTTATTCTCGCCGGAGTTCTTCTAAAAATGGGAACTTACGGTTTAATAAGATTTTGTCTTCCGTTGTTTCCGCAAGCAGCAATTGCGTTTGCACCATACATTTCAGTGCTCGCAATTATCGGAATTATTTACGGCGCGTTAGTCGCAATGGTTCAAAAAGATATGAAGAAACTTGTGGCGTATTCTTCTGTATCTCACTTAGGATTTGTTGTTCTCGGAATTTTCGCAATGACGCAGCAGTCGATGCAAGGCGCTATCATTCAAATGGTAAACCACGGACTTTCGACCGGAGCGTTATTCCTTTTGGTCGGCATTGTGTATGAAAGAACTCACTCGCGCGAAATTTCTGATTACGGCGGAATCGCAAAAGTTGTTCCTCTTTTTTCTGTCGCTTTTATGATTGCTTCGCTTTCTTCAATCGGTCTGCCCGGTTTGAACGGATTTATCGGTGAGTTTTTAATTCTGATCGGTACATTTAAATCTGGCGTACTCAATAGTTGGTGGTTCACAGTGTTTGCCGCAAGCGGAGTTATTTTTGCCGCAGTTTATATGTTATGGATGTACCAGCGTGTTGTGTTTGGCGAGTATCATCATTCGGAAAAATTAGGGCATTTAACAGATTTAAATACGAGAGAGATGATCGTTCTTATTCCGATTTTTATTTTTATAGTGTGGATAGGTGTTTATCCCGGAACTTTCTTAAAATTGACAGACGCAGTTTCAGCCTCAATTATTCATCAGGTAACCACTGCCTCATCAGTTTTAGTGAAATAAAAACCAATTGTGAAAAAGTTTTTTTTTATAGTGTTGATGTTCTTTGTCAATCGAAATATTTTTGCCGCTGAAACGAAATTATCAGTAGATTCGCTCGTAACCGGCGGAGGACACGCGAGTCAATTACCGCATCCGGTAATGGTTTTACCGTTTCTCGTGTTGCTGCTTTTAATTGCAACCGGTCCAATTTTTTACAAACATTTTTGGGAAAGAAATTATCATAAAATTTCGATCCTTCTCGGATTGGTTACGGTAAGTTATTACCTCGGATTTCTAAATGATTTTAAAAGCGTAGAACATTCCGTAACAGAATATATTTCTTTTATTGCGTTGCTGACTTCACTTTTTATTGCCAGCGGAAGCATTCTGATTAAAGTGAATTTTAAAGCTGCACCGGTTTCAAATGTTTTATTCCTTTTGTTCGGCGCAGTAATTTCAAATTTGATTGGTACAACAGGCGCGTCAATGCTGCTCATTCGCCCATTTATAAAAATGAACCGGGAACGGATGAAGCCGTATTTAATCATCTTTTTTATTTTTATTATCAGCAATATCGGAGGCGCTTTAACACCGATTGGTGATCCGCCATTGTTTTTAGGTTTTCTGCGCGGAGTTCCTTTTTTCTGGGTCATCGAAAATGTTTTTCCGATATGGATCATTGGAATTCTACTTACGCTATTAATTTTTTTCTTGTTCGATATTTCGAACAAAAAAACAGCAGAAGCTGTAACTGAAAAAGGGAAGTATTTAGTAGAATTAAAAGGCTCAAAAAATTTAATTTATTTTGCGATCATTATTATTTCGGTATTTATTGATCCTAAAGTAATGAGCTGGGTTCCGAGTTTAAGTCCGCTTCCATTCGGCATCCGCGAAATAATAATGTTCTCGGTGGCGATCGCATCATTTAAAACTGCCGATTTGGAAAATTTAAAAGCCAACGAATTTGATTTTGAACCGATCAAAGAAGTGGCGTATTTATTTATCGGAATTTTTTTAACGATGATTCCCGCTTTACAATTGATTGCTTTTGAGTCGAGAGTTTATAGCCAATACCTAACGCAGGCTACTTTTTATTGGTCAACCGGAGCGTTGTCTTCTGTTTTAGATAACGCGCCAACGTACCTGAACTTTTTAAGCGCCGCAATGGGCAAGTTCGGTCTTGATATAAATCTTGCGGCTAATGTAAAACATTTTGTTGTGGTCGATGAAGTTTACCTTAGGGCAATTTCGGTTGGCGCAGTATTTTTCGGCGCAATGACGTATATTGGCAACGGTCCTAATTTTATGGTGAAATCTATTAGTGAACAAGCCGGTATTGAAATGCCGAGCTTTTTTACTTATATCATAAAATATTCATTGCCGATTTTGCTGCCGGTCTTTGCAATAATTTGGTTTCTATTTTTTAGAGGATAGTAATGTACACGTTGGATGAAGTTATTAAAAATAAAATGAACGGACTCTATTACGGGAACAGAATTCTTCTTCCGTTTAAAGCTCAATTATTAAAAGTTATTATTGAAAGCGATATCATTACTGATTTTTCCAGAAGTTCTAAAGGAATTCAACTTGTTGAGCATGAAGAATTTTTAGATTTATATTTCCATGAATATAAAGGACTTTCCGACTCGCTTTCGAAGTTTGAAGCGATTAAAATTGTTTTAGTAGAAGAAGGGAAAAATATTTTCGATTGGAACAATCACCGGAAGATAGCTTTATATCTTGCTGAAAAACATAAAGTAACAATTGAAGAAACCGACGCAGACATTTTATTTATTGAATGAAAACTAGATAAACTATGAATGAAATTTTTATGATCACTCCGCTGCTTATTATTAGCGGCGGTATTTTGCTTTCGCTTATCGTTGAAATGTTTTACAAAAAAAGTGAAATAATTCTGCCGTGGCTTTCTATAGCAATATTTATGTCTGCGGCATATTATTCGCTCTTAACCGCTTACCAGGAAGGCGTTGTCTTCAATTCAATGCTGGCTGTCGGCGGACTTGTTCACATTTTTTATTTCATCTTCAATTTTGGCGCGGCTATTGTGGTGTTGCTTTCGATTGATCACATTAAAAAAGTTGGAATTTATTTTGGCGAGTATTACATTTTGATGCAGTCGGCTGTCCTTGGAATGATGTTCCTTGCCGCTGCTAAAGATTTAGTTATGGTGTTCATCGGTCTTGAACAAATGTCTGTTTGTTTTTATATCCTCACCGGTTTTAACAGAAAAAGAGCATCGTCAAACGAAGCCGCTTTAAAATATTTTTTGCTCGGTGCGTTTGCAAGCGGATTTGTGGTTTACGGAATGGCGCTTATTTATGGCGCTGTAGGCACTTTAAGCATTCCTTCAGTCTCATTCTATTTAATTAACAATTCTCCATCTATTATTTTTATTGTCGGACTTCTTCTTTTCATCATCGGATTTTCGTTTAAGATTGCCGCGGTTCCCTTTCACATGTGGGTTCCTGATGTTTACCAGGGCGCTCCGACTACGGTTACCGCGTTCATGTCAACCGGAGGCAAAGCTGCCGCGTTTAGCGCTTTGTTAGTTGTTTTAGTTCCGGTTTTTTCCAATCTCGCTAAAAATAATTTTATTCCGTTGCTCTCCGTACTTGCAGTTATAACCATGCTGTACGGCTCTATTGTGGCAATTGCTCAAACTGATTTGAAAAGAATGTTGGCATATTCTTCTATTGCTCACGCCGGATATATGATTATCGGACTTGCTGCCGGGAATCAAAATGGAGTTACGGGTATCGTGTTTTATCTTGCCGCTTACACATTTATGAATTTGGGAGCTTTCGGTGTTATTTCTATTGTTGAAGCAAAAGATAATTCACACGTTGATTTACAAAGCTATACCGGGTTAGCGGCAAAATATCCCTTACTTGCTGCAATGCTTACAATATTTATGTTCGCGCTTGCAGGTATTCCTCCGTTCGCCGGATTTTTCGGTAAATATTTTGTTTTTGTTTCTGCAATTGAAGATCACTTAACCTGGCTCGCAATCATCGGTGTAATTTCTAGTGCCATCAGCGCATATTTTTATTTGCGGGTTGTGGTTGTAATGTACTTTAAATCTACAGATTCACCGATAGATGTTGAGCCGTCTTATTATGCTTTACTCGGAATTTTCATTTCAGCTTTGTTGGTTCTTGTTATGGGGCTTTTTCCGAATTCGATCATTCAACTTATTAGTTTTTTTGTTGGTTAATTTAGTTGCCATTAGTTAGTAGCCAATCGTCATTTGTTTTGATTCTGACCAATGACTACTTTAAAGTAATGTTATGATTCCGTTATTTACAAATAAACAGATTCGGGGAGTTGATAGTATCGCTATCGATCAACTTAGTTTCCCTTCACTTCTTTTAATGGAAAATGCCGCTTCAAGTCTTTTCTCAATAATTTCTGAAAAAGGTTTTTTGTCTAAAACTCCAACCTCGGTGGGAATATTATGCGGAAAAGGAAATAACGGAGGCGATGGATTTGCACTTGCACGAAAAATCGCTTTTGCCGGACACAACGTGAAAGTTCTTTTCACTTCTGATGTGAGCGAACTTTCTCCCGATGCAAGAAAAAATTATGAATTGTTGGTTAATTCTTCAACCGATTATAAAAATATTTCCCTAAAAAAAATAGTAAAGTCAAGCGATGTAAACATTTTTCGTTCAACCGATCTTATTATTGATGCACTGCTTGGAAGCGGCTCGCAAGGTGAATTGAAGGGACTGATAAAAAATATTGTTGAAAACATTAACTCTTTTTCAGCTAAGAAAGTGGCGATTGATGTACCGACAGGATTGAATGCTGATACGGGTTACGGAGAAAAAATCTTTAAAGCTGATTTGACCATCTCTCTTGGTGAATTAAAAAGGGGATTGTTTTTTGGCGAAGGTTATAATGTTTCCGGAAATGTTGAGAAGGGAAGCATCGGTTTAGGAGAAAAATATTTTTCAAATCAAACGACAGAAGATTTTTTAGTTGAAAAAACTGATGTTAAATCTTTTATACCGGTAAAAGGAAAAAGTTTAAACAAATATTCAGCCGGAAAAGTTTTTCTTCTAACAGGATCCAAAAGATTTGGCGGAGCTGCAGTACTTTCAGCAACAGGTGCTTTCAGGTCAGGTGCGGGCGCTGTAATTCTTGCAATTCCAAACACCTTGCAAAAAATAATTTTAATGAAGCGACCGGAAACGGTGATAAATTTTTATGGAAAAGAAAATGCTGAATTTCTTTCATCCGAAGATTATCCATCATTGAAAGAAAAAATCAGTTGGGCTGATGCAATTGCAATTGGTTCCGGCAGTGGCAGAAATGAATCAACCATTGATTTTGTTCATCTCCTTCTGCGCAAGCATCCAGACAAAAAAATTGTTGTTGATGCTGATGCTATTTTTGCGCTTAGAGAAAATGGTTATAAAAAGTTCAAATTAAAAAATGCAGTGTTCACTCCTCATCTCGGCGAATTTTGCAATCTGATTAATGTAGAAAAAAATATCATCGAACAAGATTTATTACACTACGGAAAAGAATTTGTAAGAGAAACAAAGTCGATCTTAATCTTAAAAGGTCCGCGGACAATTACTTTTACAAGTGATGGAAAAGCATTCATTAATTCCACCGGGAATGAAGGACTTGCGAAATTTGGAAGCGGAGATGTGTTAGCCGGAATGCTAGCAAGTTTTCTTGCACAATTTAAAAGCGTTCAACACGCTGTGTTAAGCGCTGTTTATCTGCATGGATTGGCGGCAGATCAATTGAAAAAAGAAAAATCAGCTTACGGATTTACCGCAACCGATGTTGCCAATCAAATTCCTTTTACCTTGAAAGGACTGAATAATGCTCTATAATTTCTTTGAAAAAAATAAATTTGTTTTTGTATATCTTCCGTTAATTGTTTACTGGCTTATTCTTTTTATCGCCACCACTCTTCCGGCGCAGCAAGTTCCAAAAACAGGCATCAATGATAAAATTGAACATTTGTTAGGATATTTTTTATTGACATTTTTGCTTAGCAACACGCTTCTTTTTCAGAACAAACAAAAAAAATTAAAGCAATTCCCGATTGTGGCTGCACTTAGCATTGTAGCGTTCTACGGTATGATAGATGAATTTCATCAGTATTTTATTCCAGGGCGCTTGTGTGATTTTTACGACTGGACAGCAGACGTTACCGGTGCGCTCATCGCCGGAGTGCTGTACTTTTTAATCAAAAAATATTTTCAACATGTCGAGGTTAGACAAAAAACGAGCATTGACTAATAAGGGTAACTCATTCACTTAATGCACAACTTAAAAGATGTAACGATTGCAAATGCCGGTAAAAAGAAAAAAACAAAGTTCTAATTCTTCAGTAAAAGAGATTGCTCTTTTTCTTCTCCCTTTATTCAATCTACTTCTTTTGTATTTTATTAAATACCACAATCAAAATCTTCCGCTGTCGGATTATAATTTTTCTTATACCGGAAATATTATAAACCTTTTTTTTACATTAGTTTTGGTTGTGGAGGTGATCATCCTTTCGTTTAGATATAAGGGAAAATTTTCTGGTAAGTTCAGTTTGCCGATAAGATTGTTATTGGTACAAACTATTTTATTTGTCGTTGCCTTTTTTGTGGTTCAATTAGAAATTCATCTGCCCGGCGGATATCTCTTTGGAATTCCAATTGCAAAGATTTTTTTATGGCTTTTGTTTTTTAGCGCTCAGTTCATTCACTTTATGCTTATTAGTTTTTGCTGGCTCTTGCTCTTTAGATCAAGTTCGCTGATTTATCTCCGCACATTTATTAACAGTATCTTTATTACTGTATTTCTATATGGATTTGTTTTTCTCTATTCACTTGGAACGCTGCCGGTTCAGGAGAAGAACGAACCTGCCGGAGAGGTTGGTGTTGTTCTTGGAGCAGCGGTTTGGACGAACAATGTGCCGAGCACAATTTTAATTGAACGACTTGATAAAGCAAGAGAACTTTATCAGAAAAAGAAAATTTCAAAAATTCAACTTACCGGCGGAAACGCTCCCGGAGAACTTTCGGAAGCGGAAGTAGCATTTAATTATCTCATTAAGTTTCAGATCAATCCAAAAGATATTTGGATTGAGAAACGTACAACTTCAACCACCGAACAAATCCGGTATATTAAGTACGAGTTGTTTGGAAAGAAACTTATCAAAAAAGTGGTCATCATCTCAGACCGTTTTCACTTAAAACGAATTAATGAGATAAGTAAATTTTATAATTTAAAAGTTAAACTTTGCGGATCGAATGTTACTTTAAATTCTAAAAGTTTAGTATATTATAAACTGAGAGAAGGAATAGCTTTAATCAATTTTTGGTTCTTTGCAATTTAATTGAAGATGTAATTTATATGGTGCAGAAAAAATTTATAAGACGGATTTTACGCGAAAAGGTATTGCAGATTTTGTATGCTTACGAATTGAACAATGAAAATCTTGAAACAACAAAAAACGGAATTCTCTCCAACGTTGATCAACCCGAAGATAGAGAGTTTGCAGAACAACTTCTTCGCTGTGTTGTCTTTCATCAAAAAGAAATTGATGAAGAGATAAAAAAAAGAGTGAACAATTGGGAAATTGAACGCATCGCGATGATCGACAGAATTCTTATGCGTATGGGAATGTGCGAGATGGCGTACCTTCCTGATATTCCTCCGAAAGTTTCTATCAACGAGGCTATTGAAATTGCTAAAAATTTCAGCACTGCTTCCAGCGGAAAATTTATTAACGGAATCCTTGACGGTTTTCTGAATGACCTTAAAAAAAGCGGCAAACTCAAAAAGACCGGTAGAGGATTGATCGAAGAATCTCCTACAAAACCTCAACCTCCTAAATGAGTTCCAAATCGAAAATTTTTGTCTGGACACTCTTTGATTTTGCGAATACCTCTTATTCAATAATTATTGTTACGTTTCTTTACGCCGTTTATTTTAAACAGGTGGTGAACGCCGGAAATCCCGTTGGTGATTTATATTGGAGCTTAGGTACAAGTATCGCTATGCTTCTTACAGCAATCATCTCGCCGGTACTCGGAGCAATCGCCGATTATTCCGCCGGCAAAAAAAGATTCCTCCTTTTTTTTACACTTCAGTGTATTATAGCCACAGCGCTTTTAGTTTTTGTAGAAAAGGGAAATGTCCTTTTTGGATTGATTTTATTCATTATCGCGAATGTAGGTTTTGAAGCCGGATTGGTTTTTTACGATGCTTTTCTTCCCGAAATCACTACTCCTAAAAATTACGGAAGGGTTAGCGGTTATGGATTTGGAATGGGGTATCTTGGTTCTTTAGTTTGTCTTGCTCTTGTTTATCCTTTCATCCAATCGAATGAAATTAAAATTACTTTTCTTATTGCAGCTCTATTCTTTTTAATTTTTTCTCTCCCGTTATTCCTAAGATTGCATGACACAAGAAAAAATGTTGAAGTTCCGAAATCATATTTAAGGATTGGCTTTAACAGAGTTTTTTGGACTTTGAAGCATATCAAGAATTACAAGAATTTATCAATGTTCCTTCTCTCCTATTTTTTTTATATCGAAGGAGTAAATACGGTAATTTTCTTTTCAGGAAATTACGCAAGTTCAACCCTTCATTTTTCTAATGTTGAATTGCTCATTTTTTTTCTAACGGTTCAGACCACGGCTATTCTTGGTTCGGTGGTTTTAGGAATTGTTGCAGATTCCATCGGGCAAAAAAAAACAATTATTATCAGTTTGGTTATTTGGCTGATGACGATTGTATTGGCTTATTTCACTATTCAGAAAGAAGTGTTTTATATCGTGGGACTTTTAGCCGGCATAGCGATGGGATCCAGCCAATCGACAAGCAGATCACTAATGTCCAAACTTACGCCAGATGAAAAGAAAACCGAACTCTTTGGATTTTACTCCTTCTTCGGAAAAAGTTCGGCTATTTTAGGTCCATTAGTGTTTGGTTATATCAGCTATATTTCCGGGAACCAACGCTATGCAATTAGTTCAATTGCTTTCTTCTTTATTGTAGGATTAGTGATCCTTTTTAAAGTAAAAGACCCTGAGTTGACTGTTTAATTCCCTGAAGATTTTAAAAGTTTCTTCAATTCCATTTCAAGCGCCGCACTTTTGTTTTTAGCATACCAAAGATGCAATTGCTCAACAAACGCATCATGTTCCATCCCTTCACTTTTAAGTCTGGCAACAAGTTGCTGAGCCTCTTTTGGTCGTGGTCCCCAGCTAAATATTTCCTTTCCATTTTCGCCAAAAGAAATAAGGATGGGGATACTTTTTGTTCCATTCGTTAAATATAAATTCATAATACCAGGGTTCTCATCCCGTTCAATAATTTGTAACTCAATGAGCGGATTTCCTTTTGCAATTTTTGCAAGAGCCGGAAGATTCTGCGCGGAATCGCCACACCAACCTTCCGTAATAACTACCCAATTTTGTTTCGTTTTTATAGCAGATAAGAGCTGTTTCAATTCATCAGAAACGATAAAAGTTTTTTCAACTCTTTTCATTCTTTGAAGATTAAGTTTGGTGTACTCGTGCAATTTTTTCGCTTCAGCGTCCAATTGAATGGAAGAGTCGGAAACAATTTTCTCTTCTATTTTATTTCTGAATTTTTGATAAGTGAAACTTTGTGTAACCGGTTTTCCGGCGATAAATGAGAGTGTCATAATACCCTTTGTTTTTTTTTAGTAGGATGCAGAAAATCGGGAAAGGATTTGAGCTTATTTTGTGGTCATACGAAAAACTCCATCCCAATCTTTAGGCGGAGGGAATTCGATGAAGTGCATACATCGTTTTAGATAAACGAAAGATGGATGGTCATTTGAGTTGATGTTTTTTGCTTCGGCAAATTTTGTAGCCGCTTCTTTAAATTGAAAAGCTTTATATAATGCCAATCCTTCGTTGAATACAGCGAGACTGTCAAGGAAGGATTGATCAAGCTGTTCATCTTTAAAAGCGATTAATTCATAAACAATTACCGGTTTTGTTTTTCCCTTAACTACAAGCGCATCTAATTCACGCATGATGAAATCATCTTTAACAATTTCGTAAGTAGATTCAGAAACCATTGCATACGTGCCGTATTCTTTGTTAGCGCCTTCAAGCCGCGATGCAAGGTTAACGGTATCTCCCATAACTGTATAATCAAAACGTTCACTTCCACCCATGTTGCCAACAACAACTTCACCTGTGTTAATTCCCATTCTCACAGAAATTTCGGTTTGACCTTCTGCGCGCCATTTAGCTCTTAATTCAGCTAACCGTTTTTGCATTAAGAGGGCGCTCTTACAAGTTTGGAAGGCATGGTTTTCATTCGGAAGAGGCGCGCCCCAAAACGCCATTACCGCATCGCCGATATATTTATCAAGCGTTCCGCCGTTTTCAAAAACGATGCGCGTCATTTCCGAAAGGTATTCGTTTAAGAAAGCAACCAACTCTTCCGGTTTTTTTGTTTCGGAAAATGTGGAGAAGCCTGCAATATCGCTGAAGAAGATTGATAATACTTTTCGTTCACCGCCAAGCCGCATTTTATCCGGATCAGCAATAAGATCATCAACAACAGTCGAGTTTACGTATTGGCTGAACATTCCTTTGATTACAGCTTTTTGTTTTCGTTCGTTTATGAAATGATATGCCGTACTTCCGAAATATCCAAAGACTAAGGCAAGTATTGGAGCAATAATATTGATGTTAAATGAAAGTTGTTCGAAACAGTAGAATGCAAAAGCCCGCAGCAGGTAGAGGACAAGGAAAAGTACCAGCAAGTTTCCAAGTTCTAAAAAAATTCCAAATCGCGTTTTTCGCCCCTTCAAAAAGGAGGAAAAGAAAAAACTCAAAAAGGTTAGAATTATGATAGCAACGATTTCTTGTGCAGCAGTTTCTTTAGAAATAAAATCTTTCCAAATAACATTTTGAACTGCATTGGCGTGAAGCTCAACTCCGTAGATAAGATTATCACCTTTCTTTTCTCCGCGCGCAAATGAAATTGGAAGAATATCTTTGTCTTCCGGTTCAGTTGAACCAATAAGAACAATTTTATTCTTAAAGATACCGCTATATTTTAATCCGGAAGGACCGTGTCTTAGTTCGTTGTAAGTTGTATCATCCCACGAGTTGATGTCGGTTTCAAGGTCAATTTCATCTCTTGTCTTAAACTCTGCATCATCAAGAATATCAAGAAAATTTAAATGTTGAAACGTATGATCCGGACCGTAATAGTTTATTAACATTCCAACATTATCAAATTTTGGAATTTCCCGTTTACCGCCAAGAAGAAAATTATCATCGGTTATATCAACCACATACCTTTTTGGAAGTCCGAAATATTTATTTAAAACTGCAAACCCAAAAGTCGGAATCATTTTTTCTTCTGACGCCATTTTCATTTTGGGTACGTAGCGTCTGTTTACGCCGTCGTTATCTCCAACAACATTTACCAATCCAAGCGAACTGTCCGCGGTATAAAAAACATTTTCATAATTCTCAAATTCTTTTTTCAATTCAAAGCCGATTGAGTTTTGGATTTTACCAGCA
Source organism: Ignavibacteriaceae bacterium (assembly GCA_036170205.1). Taxonomy (GTDB): domain Bacteria; phylum Bacteroidota; class Ignavibacteria; order Ignavibacteriales; family Ignavibacteriaceae; genus UBA1563. The sequence goes on from JAVHOS010000347.1 coordinate 18,961, forward strand.
ACAACAACATTTTTAAGTTCATGGATTGTCTGAAAAAGGATTGAATCATTTTTAGAAGAATAACGATCTTCGGAAGACATTACCACGTCTATTCCTATTGCCTTTACACCGGCTTGCGTCAAATTTCGCAGCACTTTTGCAAAGAAAGACCTTGGGAAGGGCCATTTGTTAAAACCTTCCGGCAGACCCTGCAGGGTTTGGTTATTTAAATCCAAAATGATTACGGTTGCAGAGTCTTGAATATTTTTTACTCCGCGATGAAGGAAGCGTTCATCAATTTGCTTTTGTTCAAGTTCTTTTAACGGTTGGAGCGGAATGAAAGATTCTTGTGTGAACAGAATAATAAAAAAAGCAATCCCGAGGCTTATACAAATTTTTATCAACCAACCGGGAATGCTTTTCGTTTTTTCCATCTAACCTTATTGCAAAGAGAGTTGAGTCGTTAATCCAACGATAACGTCATTCGCTTTTGCCTTTACTGCATACTGGATATTTGTCAACTGATCTAACTTCGAAGAAGTATAATCATAATTCAAATATCTGAATTGCAATTGCACGGTAAGATTCGGCATCAAATAATAGAGAGCGCTTGCATCAAGTGAAGTTCTTTTATAATCTCCAAAACTCGGGCTTAAAGAACCGGAGAGAAGAAGTTTGTCTTGCATCATTGAATAATTAGCTCCGAACGATAGAGAGACATAACTAAAACTTGTAGTATCTACCTTTGAATTGTTGATGCTGATATTTAAACTTGAACTTAAATTATCAAACCAGCGGGTTCCGCTTGAAACCGTTACCGAAGAATTTTCAATATCATAGTTCGCGTGAGACTTATCATCGCGCGCCGAATTAACAAAACTTAACGAAACGGAATGACGGTAATACCATTCAAAATTATAAGACAATTGGGTTGAAATTCTATTTGTAATATCATTGATAGCTGATAAATACGCAGTTGAATCCATTTGAACTTTTATCGGGCTCAAACCATTCGTGTTATTAAGGCGTGTGTAGCCAACAATAATACTTGGAAGATTTGTTCTCGGATAAAAAGAGACTGATGTATTCAAAGTTTGGAATGTTGTTGTAGCTCTTTTAATTTTTTGCAAGTTGTCTCGCAAATTTTCGAAACCTAACGATATGAAAAACTTATTTTCAAAAAGTCTTAAACGGTCAAGAACATTAATTCCGGCAACATCGGTTCTAACATATGATTGCCCGAAGGAGGAATACTGTTCTCCACGATAAATGTAGGAACTCTTAAAATAATTGTCAAAATAGTTTAACGAAAGCGCAGCTTCAGCGGCTAAAGACGGCAACTTCTGCGGATTTAACGGAGTAACATATTGATTTACTGTAAATAATCCCGACACTTGATCACGTAACTTTTTTACATCATTGGGATTAATATTAATTAGTCCATCCGGTCCAAAGATAGAAACTATTTGTGAATCAGAGAGCGAACCTTGAGAAATGTCATTATTCATCAAACTAAAAGCTCCCTGAGTTGTAAACAATATGTTTTGATTATCAAAACCAAACATCAAATCAGTTCCAAGTACCAGGTTTTCTTTTGGAGCGGTGCCATATTCAATTGAACCGGTTTCATCTTTTACGTGAAGGAATGTTAGTCCGAATTGAAAATTTTCACCTCTACCAAAAGATGGTCGAACAGCAAGAAGACTTCTCCTAAACGTCCCCGGGTTAACTTCGGCATATTTATTTCCGTTGTGTTTATTCGGATCAACCGCAATAATATTACCGCCAAGTGTGTCTTTGTATTGAATAATCGTTCCTTCAACGTTTCTTGATATTTCTCCAAAACTTGTTTGAATGTTGAAGAAACCGAGATTAACTTCTCCGCTAAAGCCGCGTACTCTTTTTCCGTTTAGCACAAGGGATGGATATTTCGGGTAGTGATCTCCTACCGTAACCGCAGCATAATCGTTTGTTAGACTTATCATATACCGGTTATTCGGTTGAAGGAATTTTTTCTCTTCCGAAGTGACGTACACATTACTCAACAGATTAAAACCTTTATAATCTGCTTGCAAATTTACATTCAAGTTATTATACCATGTTCCAACGGTTTGAATATTTTCATTGCGTGACTCTAACCTAACATCACCGGCATAATTAATTGCGGATTGACCTAATAAAGCATAACTCGGATTAACGATAACGAACTGTGAACTCACAGAATGATAGAGGGCATTTGCCGTGTCATAAAGCTCAACCGATAAATTATGAAGCCCGTCTTTTAATTGAATTTGAAAATTTTCAGGCGAGATAATAATAATATCATCTGCAAACAGAGCAAGGTTGGTAATATCTTTACTGTCGAGATAAATTTTTGTGGCATTTTTATTAACGACCTCAGAGGCGCGCAAAAGTGAAATTGAAATAAAAAATTCTTCCGGAAGAATTTTTTCCCCCTTCTCCGGGCTCAGTACAAGCACTTCTTTATCTTTGCCTGATACACCCTGAACACTGATTTGAATCGGCGTATTGGATTTCAGAAATTCCTCAGGGTAAGTTTCTTCGCCGCCTGTGGTCATTGAAAATTTCATAAAATATTCCATGTTCGGTGGAAGAACTTCCGCAGCGGGAATCGTAAAAAAAGCGGATGATCCCTGAACGATCATGTCCGAATAGGTGAACTCGTTTTGACCGAAGGAGCGGTAACCGATAACGGCTTTTATTACTGAAGAAGATGGTTGAAATCTTGCTTCGATGGTGAGAGCTTCATTCTCTTTAGCGTTCCCGATTTTCACCTCTGAAACCACACTGCTGATTTGAGCGAAAGTTGTGGGGATTAACCCGAAAAGAAAAAGAACAACGAAAAAAGTAACTTTTTTAACCATGGAGCAATCTCCAATTTTTGTTGATTTAAGTGTAGGTAAAAATAAAAAACTCTGCCTTCAAAAAGAAGGCAGAGTTAATAAAAATTATTCTTTGAGGTATTCTATGATCAAGTCTCCTTGATTAGTCCTTATAATTATTTTCTTTGTATCCGTTTTCTTAGAATCTTCCAGTTGTCGCTGCTGTTCAGGTGAAATAGTTGCTACGGTTACCTGTCCATCGTTTGTAAAAACAACTGAATTTCCTCCTTTTACATTTCCTTTTATTTGCTCGCCAAGAAGAGACTTATAATCAACAGCGCCCTCTTCAAGAACCAGGACAGTTCCATTATCGCCAACTTGAAAGAATCCTTTTGTTCCGCGTATAGAAGCGACCATGGTAGGCGTTGTAAACTGAAATTCTTCATTTTGCTGTTGTTTGGTAACTTCAAAGTTTACACCTCCTTTGCCAATATATGTGTTTTTAGAGATCTGCTTGCCATTCTTATCGGCATAAATTTTAATCGAGCAATTCTCTCGAACTCTCAAGATAGAATTATCCGTAAATTTAACAAGAGCAAGTGATTTCGCTCCGGTTCTAATTTCATCTCCGGTAGAAAGCGCTTGACCAATTTTTATGGTAGTCCAGTCACCGTTTACTTTCTTGAAATTAACGTCTTTTACTATTTTCATAACAATGGCGATAGGAGATTCCGGAGGTGGATTTTTCCCTGCAAAATTAGTTGCGGTAAAAACCACCAACATCAAAGCAACTAACGGAAAATATATTTTTTTCATTTTTCAATTCCTCTACGGTTACTGATTATCATTATAAATGAACTGAGAACTTATAACTCTATCAGGATGACTAATAAAATAATTAAGCAGTTTCGTTAATTGATCTTGCGAGATCGGATTCCCATTTTCATCAACCATCCGGTTAATTCTTAAATTTCTATCTGAGAATACGCTTGCTAAAGTTGAACCGCCGGGCAAGGACGACATTATCCCCATCAAGGTGTTCTTGATCGCATCGTCTTGTGCACTGTTTGATCCGGCAATTCTAAAGTTGATAATTTCGCTGGGTAAGTCTTTGTTCTCATTCGGCAATTTAATTACTGCAACAACCTGTACAACATATTCTAATCCTTCTGCAAGCGGGCGCAGCGTTGGAAGGTCACTTAATCTAACCGAGGTACTCGAATTCGGGATGTTAGCAAAATCAATGTAAGGACTTGGGGAAGCGAGAGCATTCTCTAAAGATTGACGATCGTTCGTACGCTTATTAACTTTAATTTTATAATGATCAGCACCGGGTACTTGAATCCAGGAAACAAGAATGTTTCCAATCTGTCCTTCGGCATCTCTTGATGGAGTAATGATTGTAAAAGATTGTGTCGGGTTTATGAATTCAACAAAATCAGAAACCGGTGCAGCAATATCGTGAGAACCTGAAGCGTCTTTCAACCAGAGCCTAATATCAAACCTCCCCACCGGTTTTCCCTTTTTAATAAGTTCATTAACTACAGAATTATCAGAATAAGTCTTTTTTATTTTTATTTCCCCATTTCCCAAATCGGTATTGTAAAAATTAGTAGTATTAAAAAAAGCTCTCGTTGTGAAACTGAACACTAGTTTTGCAGAATTAGCGCCAATATCTGTCCATGTTATTTCTCCGTAAAGAACAACTCCTATTGTAGTAGGTTTATTACTTATAGAAATCTGGAAAACCCTAGGCGCACCGGACAAATCATTCGCCATTGATAGTCCACCAAGGTCAATTTCTGGTAATGGTTTGAAAATCTGTAGAGTTAATATGGGCTGAGCAAATACTGAACTGCTTAACAAAACTGTAAAGAGAAAAAACAATAAAGTTCTGTAAATTTTCATTTTAAGCCTCTTATTAGTTGTTTAATAAATTGTCTCTTACAAAAAAGGCAAAATCTCTTTTGCGTAATCTAAGTTTTTCTAATTAATAATAAAATTCTTTTGCCTGAATATAATTAGAAATTTAAACGAAATCTACAACCCTTCTTAATGTTTTTTTGTGCGTTCCATCCAATTTATTTATAGAGTTAGTATTTGAGTGCCAACTGTCACAGGTTTCTTCTAAGTTCAAACATTAAAATAAGTGACGTATAATTTCGTTGTACGGATTTCATTTATTTAATAGCTTACGAGTGTAAAATATAAAAATTTGAGGTAATATGAAATCATATTTTGTCTTCTTTTCCTTATTTCTTTTTTTTGCCGGGTGTGGTAAAAATGAAAAAGATCAATTTGAAGAAGCCAACCATTTAGTTAAAGAGGAAAAATACACCGAAGCCATTGCAGCTTATGAAAAAGTTGTGAAAGAATTTCCGGCAGGAGATTTAGCTCCAAAAGCAACTTACGAAATAGCAAAACTCTATCAAGCCGGCATTATTCCCGGTATCGATCAAACCGCATCGCAAGAGAAAGCTGTTGAGTACTATCAAAAAGTTTTCGTCAATTCTCCAAAACATGAACTTGCTCCTTCATCGTTGTTTATGTCGGGATTTATTCAAGCTAATACTCTGGGGAAATATCATGAAGCTACGATAACGTATAAAAAATTTCTTGAGATGTACCCAACCAACGAATTAGCCGATGATGCAAAAGCTGAATTAGACAACATGGGACTTTCTCCTGAAGAAATTATTGCAAAACACCAGACTCAGTTTACCGTTAAAAAATAAAGATGGAAACCCGAGAGCAAATTGAAATTAAAAAATTTCTCGATCCTTCGGTAATTTCTAAAATTTCGAGCTTAGAGTTACGCGCACGATTGATCGTTGAAGGTTTTCTCCTTGGGCTGCATAAAAGTCCCTACCACGGTTTTAGCATTGAGTTTAGCCAGCATCGCCCCTATATGCAGGGAGATTCCCCGAAAGATATTGATTGGAAAGTTTACGGAAAGAGCGATCGCTTTTATGTGAAGCAGTATGAAGAAGAGACGAACTTAAAATCATACATTCTTTTAGATGTGAGTAAATCTATGATTTACGCGAGCAGCGGAAGAATTTCTAAGCTTGAATATGCTTCTCAACTTGCGGCAAGTTTAAGTTACTTAATGATTAAACAGAAAGATGCCGTAAGCTTATCCATTTACTCAGATCAGATTAAAAAATATCTTCCGCCGAATTCTTCGCGGATTTATTTAAAAGAAATTATCTCTGTGCTCGCTAAAATTGTTCCCGATGCAAATACAAACACTTCATTCTGTCTCAATCAAATCTCTGATAAAATTACAAAAAGGGGATTGGTGGTAATCATTTCGGATCTTTTTGATGACCCCGCAAAAGTGATAGGCGCGATTAAGAAATTCCGCTTTTATAAAAATGAAGTGATTGTGTTCCAAATTTTAGATTCTGCGGAGCGGAATTTTTCATTCCAGAAGGATGCGATCTTTAAGGATTTGGAAACCGGGGAAGAGATTACTACACAACCGTATCAAATTCAAAAATCTTACCGCGATGCGATGGAAACTTTTCTGCACAAGATAAAAAGCGAATGCTTACGCAACGGCGTGGAATATAATCTAATCGATACTTCAACTCCATTTGATAAGGCATTGTTCACCTACTTACAAAAGAGAAGCAGACTTTTATAAAATTGTATGCTTAACTTAGTGTTTCTTAGTGGTGAGACTTTTCTTTACCACTAAGACACTAAGAACACTGAGTTTCACTAAGAAAACTTGATTAAAGTTTCTCAATCAAACTAAAATATTTCTCCGATAAAACTTCGGCTTTTCCTTTCGTGTCAGCTTCGGTAATAATTCTGATGATCGGCTCGGTGTTGGATTTACGGAAATGCACCCAGTGATCTGCAAAATCTATTCTCAATCCATCTTCCGTATTGAATTTTTCTTTCTTAAACAATGCGGTGAGTTTTTTTAGAACTGTGTCGGGATTAATTCCTTTCAAACTAATTTTCTTTTTAGCGATGAAATATTGCGGTAAAGAGTTTTTCAATTCAACCATCGTTCCGTCGAATTCCAATAAATGTTGAAGCATGATTACGGTTCCCGTCAATGCATCTCTTCCGAAAACCGCTTTGGGTAAAATTACTCCGCCGCTTCCTTCACCGCCGATTACCGCTTTTACTTCTTTCATCTTTTGAACAACGTTCGCTTCGCCAACGGGAGAACGAAAAACTTTGCAGTCAAATTCTGCAGCCGCATCATCAACTGCGCGCGTGGTGGAAAGATTTACAACAACATTTCCTTTCTTTTTTGAAAGATAAAATTTTACCGCTTGCGTAATTGTGTTCTCTTCCCCGAAAGGTTTGCCATCGTTTGTAATTAATACTAATCGGTCAACATCGGGATCGACAACAATTCCGATATCGGCTTTATGTTTTTTTACAGCGCGCATTGTCGCCGTTAAATTTTCGGGAATTGGTTCAGGTAGGCGAGGAAAGATTCCCGTCTTTTCGCAATTCATTTCGATTACTTCGCAGCCAAGTTTTGCCAACAACTTCGGCATTGAGTAAGCGCCGGCGCCGTTTACGCAATCCAAAAGCACTTTGAATTTTCTCTTACGAATTTTTGGAACGTTAATGTAATCCAATTTTAATACGGCTTCAATATGATCTTCTAATCCTTTTGCGTAGTTAGTTAGTTTTCCAAGTTTATTCCATTGAACAAATTTTTTATCTGCTTCATTCAACAAACTCAACATCGTTTTATTTTCTTCGGGACTCATAAACTCACCTTTGCAGTTGAGCAGTTTGAGCGCGTTCCATTCATTCGGATTATGACTTGCGGAAATTTGAATCCCCCCAACGGCTTTCTGACTTTTAACATTAAATAGAACGGTTGGCGTTGGGCAAATGCCAATATCAATAACATCATTCCCCTTTGCAATCAACGTTCCAACAACAATGTTGCGAACCATATTGCCGGTAATTCTTCCGTCGCTTCCCAAAATAATTTTTCCTTTACCGCAGAAGTCGGCATAAGCTGCTGCGTATTTAACAATAGTTTGCGGGTCTAAACCGTCACCGACAATTCCTCTAATTCCTGAAATACTAACCATTAATGTTGGCATAATTTATCCTAACGAGTTATAAAAATTTTCAGTGCAAAGTTACAAATATTGACGAAAACTTTT
>JAVHOS010000348.1:0-7117 GCA_036170205.1 Ignavibacteriaceae bacterium
TTCAAGATCATTTCATTTTCTAACGCATCGTCAATCGTAATATGTACATCTGCGCCTAACAAGGCTTGCACTATTTTCGGATGGACATCATCTTTAGTTAATTTTTGCATAGACATAAACTCATTATTTTTTCGGGAGAGGAATTGCGCCGGGAATTCCCATCAGCGGATATTCTTTTCTCAAAGGATGATATTCAAATTCTTCGGGCATGTACATTCTTCGTAAATCGGGATGATTGAGAAAAGTAATTCCGTACATATCATACGCTTCACGCTCAGCCCAGTTGGCGGCTTTCCAGATTGAAGAAACTGATTCAACAGAACATTCGCTTTCATCAACATCAACTTTTAAGCAAAGGCGGAATTTATTTTCCATAGAAAAAATATGATAGACAACCGTAAATCTATTTTTTCTTATCGCCCAATCAATTGCCGTAACGTCTTCACAAAAAATGAATTTCAGTCCATCTTCATCTTTTAGAAATGCACAAACGTTTACGATTGCAGATTTATCAAATTTTAAAGTCAATTCACCAAATTGTTCGATAACTTCAAATTGAATATTTGGAAATTGTTTTGTCAGTTTTTCGTTGAGTAATTCTTTCATACAGCTTTAATTTTTTGAGAGAGATAGATCATTCTGCTTTGCTTCATGGCTGACATGCGGTGGATCCGGAAAATCTTTTACACGGGTTTTCCCAATTTTTTCTTGTATTTGCATTAACGCATTTAAAAGATTTTCCGGTCTCGGCGGACACCCGGCTGCGTAAATATCAACCGGTAAAAATTGATCGATACCCTGCACAACGTTGTAGCTTCTGTACATACCGCCGGTGGAAGTGCATGCGCCCATAGCAATCACCCATTTAGGTTCCGGCATCTGATCGAAAATCTTTTTAACAACATGCGCCATTTTATACGTAACAGTTCCGGCAACGATCATCAAATCGCACTGACGGGGAGTAAAACGCATTACTTCAGAACCGAACCGGGAGATATCATACTTCGGATCGCCTGAAGCCATCATTTCTATTGCACAGCAGGAAATTCCCATCGGCATAGGCCAGACGGAACTTTCCCTTGCCCACGCAGCTAACGCATCAACGGTAGTTGTAAAAAATCCGTCATTAATTAATTTACTTTCTAATCCCATTTAAAACCGCCTTTTTTGTAAGCATAAAGGAATCCAATTTCAAAGACTACCAAAAAAAGTAACATAGAAAAGAAGATAGAAATTCCAAACTCAGCATAAAGTCTTTTAAATTGCACTGCCCACGGATAGACAAAAATCACTTCCAAATCGAAAATGATAAAGAGCATTGCAACGATGTAATACTTAACGGAAACCCGATCGTGCGTAGTTCCAATCGGCTTCATTCCGCTTTCGTAAGTTGAAAGTTTTTCCGAAGTAGGTCGTTTTGGTCCAAAAATGTTGGACGAAAAAACCGTAGCTGTTGCAAAAATCATTGCGAAGCCGAAAACTAAAAATATGGGGATATATTCGATTAACATTTTTTCTTTTAATTATTTTGGATTCAAATTTATCACAAATACGCTTGAATGTCAATTTAGTTATGAGTTCCCGGCGGTATATTTTTGCGAACCACGCAGAAAATTGCTTAGTCAATTCAAGAAAAAAATTTTATTTTGATATAAGAAGAATTCAAACAGAAGGAGAAATATGGAACTTCAATTTATTGGCGCAGCAAAAACGGTAACCGGCTCGCTTCACTATTTTAAAGTGAACGGGAAAAAATTTATTCTCGATTGCGGATTGGTCCAGGGCAAACGAAAAGAATCATTTGAATTAAACAGAACCTTTGAGTTTTTCGACCCGGAAGAAATTGATTTTGTTATTCTTTCTCATGCACATATTGATCATGCGGGGAACCTTCCCAATCTTGTTAAAAAAGGGTTCCGAGGCAACATTTACGCTACTCTGGCAACGCGCGATCTTTGCTCTGTAATGCTTTTAGACAGCGCGCACATTCAAGAAAAAGACGTTGAGTATGTAAACAAGAAAAGAAAAAAGCAGAATAAAAATCTCTTTGAACCGCTTTACACATCGCAGGACGTTCATGAAACGATGTCTCAATTTGTCGGATTAAATTATCGGCGTAAATATAAAATTGACGACAATATCTCAGTAACTTTTTATGACGCCGGACATATTCTCGGGTCAGCGATTGTTTATTTAGATATAAAAGAGAATGGTAGAATGTTCACTTTCGGTTTTTCCGGTGATCTTGGGAGACCTAATTTGCCGATACTTAAAGACCCCGAGAAAATTCCGGATGTTGATTATTTTATTTGTGAAAGTACATACGGCGGAAGATTTCATCAGACATTCGATAAATCGGAAGAAAGTTTGACTGAAGTTTTGAAGAAAGCAATTCAAAGAAAAGCGAAGATTATCGTTCCGTCTTTCAGCGTTGGAAGAACTCAGGAACTTGTTTACGTCCTCAATCAAATCTTTGAAAAAGGATTAGTCCCACAAATCCCGATTTTTGTCGATAGTCCGTTATCCGTAAATACAACCGCTATTTTCAGACTTCATCCCGAATGTTTCGACAAAGAAACTATAAGTTTTATACACCAGCACCACGACCCGTTCGGATTTGAAAAACTGAAATATATAACCGATGTTGAAGATTCAAAAAAGTTAAATGAAATTGATGGTCCGGTCATGATCATTTCCGCATCTGGAATGGCGGAAGCCGGAAGAATTCAGCATCACCTTGCAAACAATATCAGTAATCCAAACAATATCATCTTGATTGTTGGTTATTGTGCAGAGCATACGTTAGGAAAAAGAATTGTAGAGCATCAGCCGGAAGTAAAAATTTTTGGCGAAGTTTTTCCGTTGAATGCCGAAGTTATTGTCTTCAACTCGTTAAGCGCTCATGCAGATGCAAATGAGTTGATCGATTATTGCAATAATTTTGATAAAGATAAAATGAGAAACTTCTTTATTGTTCATGGTGATGAGGATCAGCAAATAAAGTTCAGAGATCGATTGCATACGGTAGGTTTCGGAACTGTAACTATTCCTTCCCGGGGAGATGTCTTCAGTTTGTAGGTTATGAAAAAAATATTTTTCATTATACTTATTGTGTTGGGAATACCAAAAATCGCCGCACAACAGGAATTCGCCCAGGATTCCCTCTCCATTCTTTTCAATTCAGATTCACTAAATTTTTTCCAAACAAAATTTAACAAGCTTCTCTCTACGTATCAGTTACAAACAAATTTCCTCTACAACAAATCGCTTGCTGATTTTTCTTTTTCGGTTAAAGAGAAATATGGTTCCACATTAATAAAATCGCATGATAAAAGCATTAAAGACGAACATTTTTTTTCTTTGAGAACAGCCTACAATTTCTCTGAAAATTTTTCAGGTGGTATTGCGGTAAACCATTCTATACTCTCAGACTCAAGAAAGATTGGGCTGAATTCAGCGGTTCAATCGAGCGTTGTTTTTATTCCGCGTTATATTTTTGCACCTGAAATATTTTTGGCGCCGTTCGCCGGTTATTCCAGTAATCGTCAAATTGGAGTGCATGATGACGGCATTTTATACGGAGGTGAAGGTGGTTTTCATTCCAATTCCGACGATGGTTTTGATTTGATCTCTTCAGTAAAAATTACGGAGGAGGATATTTTACCGAGGAAAAACAATGTTCATGATTTCAATCTTTCAGCTACAAATAGGTTTTCTGAATTTGTAGGGAACATTCTTCATGTTTCCTACATTGAATCAAGGAGGGATTTTTATTACGAAGCTGATTCGCTTACCCGGAAAGAGTATTCGGTGGTGAATAATATTCAAAGCAGAAAAGAAAACAATTTCCGGTTTGATGATTCTCTCCGGTATCTTCAATTTCTCCCGAATACAAATCTCACTTTACACAGTTCGGTTCTTTGGCGAAAGATTTTCAGAGATACGAAGTATAAATCAACTGCAATTTCTTCTAAAACTGTTTTCGATACTGAGATTCATGAACTTAAACTTGACCTTGAAGGCGAAGCGGAATATTATAAAGATGATTTCCATTTGCTGGTGAAAACTGCGTTTACGGAGAGAGATGAAAAACATTCTGCAAAGAATTTTGACGGAGCAGATCCAATTGATTTTGAAGTACGAAGCAGTTCCGAATCGCAAAAAAATAATTTTACACAACTTACGAGTTTAACTATCTCAAGTGATTATAGAATTTCAAGCAAGGATAATATTTCGTTAAGCCTTTTTCATAATAAACTAACTTACAACACTCCAAGTACGGGAAATTATGACGACCGTGATGAATTACTTTCGATAATCAAACTAAGGTATTCACGCATACTAAATCCATATTTTGAATTTTTCACCTCGTCGGAAGGAACGATAAATAAATTAGTTTATATCTCTTCACAACGCAGTTCAAATAATAATGTGAATCGTGTGCTCAAACTACAATCCGGTGGAATATTTACCGGTTCAAGACTGCGATGCTACAATGCTTTCGATGTTTCCGCAAATTACACTGTTTACGATTATGAAGACTTAAATCCGAATTACAAAAGTTATTCATTCAGGCAATTTGGAATGTTTGATTCGACTTCATTTCGCATCTTAAGAAATATCGATGCCAAGTTCACAGGCTATTTACGGCTCTCGGAACAAGGGGAATTAAAATGGAAAGAATTTTCGATGAAACCAACACGGTTTTTGAAGGAATCGTTTTTACTTCCGCAGTTGGCTTATTTTTTTATGGATGCTCAGTTTATCATAGGCTATCGACAGTTTTCTCTAAAAACCTTTTCGTACAGCCAAACTACAAAAGTACTTGAGTCATCCTACTTGAGCCGAGGTCCAATTACAGAAATCTATTACTCGGTTGCCGGTAAGGTACAGCTTCAACTAAAAGCCTGGTACGAGTTTGTGAGTTTAAATAACCAAAAGGTGAACGAAATTCCCAATTTCGATTTTGCAGTATTATTGAAGATTTAAATTGCAGATACAATTATTTTCCTTATTTTTCATTAAAAAAAAATAGCATCATTTGGAAACACAAAATTATCATCTCGAAATAACCAGCGATCCGAACAACTTGATTGTTGTGGAGGAATTCTTCAATCAAATTGCGGTAGAAATTAAATTGCCGGAAAAGCGTTTCCCGGAGTTAATGGTGGCTTTAACAGAGGCGATAACCAACGCGATTATTCACGCCAATAAAAAAGATCCTTCAAAAATGGTTTATATAGATTTTATTGTTGAAGAAAAAATGTTAACGATAAAAGTAAAAGACGAAGGCAATGGATTTGATCCCGCATCTATTCCGGATCCTACTCAACCCGAGAATATTTTCAGAGATTCCGGACGCGGCGTTTATTTGATGAAAGTTTATTGCGATGAAGTTTACCACAACGTTACGCCCACCGGAACGGAAACAGTACTTAAGATTTCCTATTAAGTTTAAAACAAAAAGGCATCTCAAACGAGATGCCTTTTTTATTCCAAGTAGAAAGATGAACTACTAAATATCCAACTTCTTAATATTCGCTGTAACATCTTCTGCTGATTTCTTTAATCCTGCAATTTCTGCATCAGTTAATTTTAATTCAAGTATTTGTTCAATTCCGTTTGCATTTAATTTTACCGGAACACCGCAATATACATTGTTCAAACCGTACTCGCCTTCTAACCATGCCGAACATGGCAAAACTCTATTGCTGTTTCTTGCAATCGCTTCTACCATTTCAACTGCAGAAGAAGATGGAGCGTAATAAGCGCTTCCGGTTTTAAGATAATTAACAATTTCAATTCCGCCGTTGCGAGCGCGGGTAACCAACGCTTCAATTCTTTCAGCAGAAATTAATTCCGAAATAGGAATACCTGAAACAGTGGAGTAACGAACCAAAGGAACCATTGAATCTCCGTGTCCGCCCAAAACCATTGCTTGAACGTCTCTAACGGAAACGTTTAATTCTTGCGCAATAAAAAGTCTGAATCTTGCAGAATCAAGAATTCCAGCCATACCAATAACGCGCTGTTTAGCAAATCCGCTTACTTTTTTAGCAACATAAGCCATAACATCAAGCGGGTTAGAAACAACAATAAGAATTGAGTTTGGTGAGTGAGTTACAACTTGTTCGGTAACTGATTTTACAATTTTTGTATTAGCCAACAAAAGATCGTCGCGGCTCATACCGGGTTTTCTAGCTAATCCCGCAGTAATTACAACAATATCAGAATTTGCAGTAGCTGCATAATCGTTTGCCCCAACAACAGCCGAATCAAAACCTTCGACCGGCGCACTTTCCCACATATCAAGTGCTTTGCCTTGCGGAACTCCTTCAAGAATATCAACAAGTACAACTTCTTGAGCTAATTGCTTTTCAGCAATTCTTTGTGCCGCAGTAGAACCAACATTTCCGCCACCAATAACCGTTATTTTTTTCATGATCTCCTCTGATTTAAGTTTGTTAAACGACAGGGTAAACAGAGACTTTCTGTCTATCTCCTCTACCAATTTCAAACTTTACTAATCCTGAAGCAACTGCAAAAAGGGTGTCATCCCCACCGATTTGCACGTTTGTTCCCGGATGAAACTTAGTTCCTCTTTGACGCACGAGAATTTCTCCGGCGTTAACTTTTTGACCGCCGAATCTTTTTACGCCTAAACGCTGCGCATTACTATCTCTACCGTTCCTTGAAGAACCTTGACCTTTTTTATGAGCCATCTTAAAACTCCTTACCTTTTAACCAATTTTAGTAATTTCAATTCTTGTTAACTGTTGGCGATGTCCGTTAAATTTCTCATGCCCGGTTCTTCTTTTCTTTTTGAAAACAAAAACTTTATCGTCTTGAACGTGTTCAAGAACTTTTGCATAAACTTTTGGAGAATCTAAAAACGGGGTGCCAATCTTTGTTTCGTTTTCATCACCTGCCAACAAAACAGAATCAAATGTAAGTTCGCTGTTTGGTTCTTGAGCTAAAAGCGGAACATACACTTTGTTTTTTTCGGAAACTTTAAATTGCTGACCGGCAATTTCGACTACTGCATACATATTTTTTACCTTTTCTTCTTTTCTAAGTTCACAAAATTAAGGAAAAACCATATAGAAGTCAATTTTAA
>JAVHOS010000349.1:0-4719 GCA_036170205.1 Ignavibacteriaceae bacterium
AATAAAATGAAAACAATCATTACAATTATTTCAGCGCTATTATTTGTAAGCAGTATAGCTATAGCACAGAACACGGTGACTACCTATAAAGCAGCTTTAGACTCGTTCACTTGTGGGAACACTTTTACGGATTCAAGAGATAGTAATACTTACAGAACCGTTCTCATAGGTACCCAATGCTGGATGGCACAGAACTTAAATTATAGCGACAGCGGCTTTTTAACCCTTCTCGGTACAGGACAATCTGCAGCAGGAACACAAAAATATTGTTATGAAAATTCAGAATCTTACTGTAACATTTATGGAGGATTATATGAGTGGAAAGAGATGATGAAAGGGGCAGCAGCTTGCAACGGCACAGGAGCTTCACAACCCGAATGTACAAATCCTGTACAGGGTATTTGCCCTTCCGGCTGGCATGTACCAAGTCATTACGAATGGACATTGTTAGAAAGAAATGTTGGCAGTAACCCGGATGCTTTCACTTACGACACAATACCGGACGGTTATCACATTTATATTGGAACAAATGAAGGCGGCAACCTCAAAGATACCGGTTATACGCACTGGAAATTTCCCAACAGGGGCGCAACAGATAGCAGTGGTTTTACAGCGTTGGGCGCGGGCACCAGTTATGAAGGAGCATTTGCCAACCTCCTTGAGTTCGCCGACTGGTGGACTTCTACTGAAGGCAATTACCCCAGCGCCCAATATACTGCCGCATGGAATCATCACCTGGATTTCGACTCTGCTAAGGTGTTCAGGTACTTCCACGATAAGAAGCACGGGTTCTCGGTGCGGTGTGTGTATGACAATTTATTCACTACAGGTATCGAAGTAAAAGAAAATGAAACTACAATTCCCGATTATGTCTTGGGACAAAATTACCCGAATCCGTTTAATCCGAGTACAGTCATCAGTTGGCAGTCGTCCCGAAAGCTTTCGGGAAGTTACGTAACATTGAAAGTGTTTAATGTGCTTGGCAAAGAAGTAGCAGTGCTTGTCAACGAGAAAAAAGAACCGGGCTATTATGACATAAAATTTGATGCTTCTACTTTATCTTCAGGAATTTATTTCTATCAACTCATGGCTGATAATTTTATACAAGTGAAAAAAATGTTGTTGCTGAAATAAAGAAAGCCATATTTTTTCACAATATTTATTTGAAGTAAAAAAACATAAACATATAAAGAAATAATAAAATGAAATCTACAGCTATCTTTTTTTTTACTTTTTTACTTTTTTGGTGTGGAAGTAAAACAGGCTATTCACAGCCATTCACAAAAAAATATATAATGTCATTTCACACCTGTGACGCAAATTGCACCGGTTACCAGGATCATATAGTACAGCTTGCTGAATCTGATGATGGAATGACCTGGACACTTGTACCCAATTTTATTCCTTACAAAGGGAGTGTTCCTGATGTAATTATACGCGGCAGCAAACTATATATCTACACACCAGGAATGGTAAAACGGTATGATAATAGCACGAATAGCTGGGATTCAGGTCCGGTACCCGTTTCAATTGTTGACAATGTTGGAAACCATGTCAATTATGTTGATCCTTCATCCATCGTTGATAAGAGTGGGAGAATAGTATTGTTTTTTCTGAATTCGACCGGGATCAACGGTGATCCTGCCGGATGCCAGACTTATCCATGTACAAAATATTTTGATTCAGCCACAGAAAAGGATGGCACTGATGGGACACAGTTTGTTATGCAAAGCGGAGACAGAAAAATTATAACCCTTAACAATTCACCCATTACCGCATCCGATCCTGACATATATTTTGACGAAACAAAGTACATATTATACATTTCAAAAGGTTCGAACACAATTGTATTCAATTGTGATTCGCTGCACGGCACTTATTCTTCTTTCCCAAATTTATTCGGAGATGTCCTTACAAACCAGGGAGGGATTCCTTCCGGCTATTATGATGAAATAAATAAACAATACTGGACTTTTATTCATGCGCAAGTATCAGGAAACACGGTTATTAAGCGCGCTGTTCATTCAGATTTTAATTCCCAATTAACTAATTTTTCTACTGTCGTTTCCGGAACTATAATCGGTGAACCGCCTTCCACAAAAACTGAAAGTCCGGGCTTTTGTATCAACACTTTTTTAACCACGGAAGTTGAATTAAACCAGCGCAATATTCCGACGGAATATAAATTATTCCAAAACTACCCTAATCCGTTTAACCCCGTTACAACAATTAACTTTGCAATTCCTGAAGAAACAAAAGTAACGCTTACCGTGTTTAATCAACTCGGTGAAAGAGTTGCGGTTTTAGTAAACGAAAAACTTGAAGCAGGAAATCACGCTGCAACGTGGAATGCGGCGAATCTTCCCTCCGGAATTTATTTCTATGAAATTAGAACGGATAAATTTTCATCGGCAAAAAAACTTCTCCTGTTAAAATAATTCCCCTCTCATACAAACCTCCAATAAAGAGCCGTCATGTAACTGTGGACGGCTTTTAATTTTTGTATTACCTTAACAAAATCATTTTTCTTGTTGCTTGATAAGTCCCGGCGGTGAAGGAATAAAAATATATTCCGCTGCTCAATTGATTGGTGTTAAAGCGTACTGTATAAGTGCCTGGATTTTGGACTTCGTTAACAAGCACAGCTATTTCATTTCCTAAAACATCATAAATTTTTAATGATACATGACTGCCGACTGCTAACTGCCAACTGATTATCGTGCTTGGGTTAAATGGATTGGGATAATTTTGTTCTAACTTTGTCACTTCCGGAATAAGAGATGAAATTTTCTCAGTCAAACTTGTAGTTTCTGAAACGAGAGAAAATTTTGCGGCATCAGCGCGAAGCACTGCATTTGTCACCGTATTCAAACCCGTGTCGATCACTTTCAATTCTACCGGAACATCTTTTGGCAATTCTGCATTAAAAAGTTTAATCCAGTTACCGCTTCCTAAATTTTGATCTACGTAAACCGAGTCTTTTGGAATTCCGTTTACGCTAAGAATGTAATGTGCTTTATTGCTGGCGTTAACCGTGTTCGGAACAATTTCAAAAACATTATAAAGTCCTGCATGTTTTAAAGTAGTTTTAAATACAGCAGAATTTTTCGGAGTCATGTTCAGGTAGCCATAACGGCTTGAACCGCCGTAAGCTTGTGCCACGCTGTTAAACCATTGTCCCGATTCAAAGTAACCGCCGGCTGTTTCATTATCTACAATAGCAAAAGGAAGTTCTATGTTTGCGGTGCAAGGAACTGATAATTTCGGCGTGATTGGATCATCGCTTTGAAGGAGAAGAGTGTCGGTTTTAGCACCTAATCCAGAAGCTGAAAATTTAAGTTGAACAGTTCTGCTTTCCATTCCCGATATTTTTATCGGCAGCGTTTCATTAAAAATAACATGAGAAGATGCCGGGGAAATTCCGGAAATGGTTAATTCACTTATCCCTTTATTTTCAATAGTTAAAACTGCAGAAGCGGAATCATCGGTGGAAAAAGAACCAAACTCAATTATTTTCGGAAGTACGGAAATTTCTCTTTCTCTTACTAGCGAAGAAATTTTTATAACATCCGCTGAAAAATTTGTAATCGAAGTACCGCTTCCTTTTAATTTAATTTCAATTGATAAATTACTTCCGGCAGAAGGTGAAACTGTCCCGATGAAGTTCCAATCATTTGCAACTACTGGATTGATGAATTTTTTTTCAAAAAGAATTGTTCCGTTTTCTTTTGCGGTTATGGTGATATTCGGTGGTGGATTACTAATCGAAGGCGATTGAAGAAAAATATTATATTTACCGGTTTGTGAAATCATCTGTGAAAATTTTATAAACGCAGAGTCATTTGGATTAAGCGAAACCGATCTGCTATCATTTCCCCACGAACTTTTTGTTGAAGAAGTCCAATTTCCGTAAACCTCTTGATAACCCGCATCAGCATTATCAATAAAAATATCGTCAGGCAAATATTTTAAAATTTTCGTTGATAAATTTCCCGACGTATCGGTTACGGCAACTCCAATTTTCACCATCAAACTTTTCTGTACCGGTGAAATTGATTTCCATAAATTATTTCCAACCAACTGTAAGGGAATTACAAAATAGTTTTCGTATAAATCTTTCCCTGCTAAAAATGGAAATGATTGAAAAATCGGTTCATCAACTTGCACTGAATAATATGTTTCTTCTCCTGAAGTTTCTTCAGTTAAGGTTATGACAGGAGGAGTAAAATCATTTGTCTTTAACCAGCGCTGATAAGCTTCAACACCGGTGCAGTATCGGAATTTAACATCGGGATATACCGCCGCGGATTTATGCGCAATGGAATCAATTCGTTTTATATTCGTAAGAAAATCTTCTTCCGGTAGATGTGCCCAAATGCAAACGACCTGATCAATCCCGTTTTTCGCTTGTTCAAAAACATGGTTCATCAATGTCTGGCTGAAATTGGCCATATATTTGGAGCGTACATCATATCCTTTTAAATTTCCCGGAATTTGGTAATTATCTTTTGCCGGATGAAACGGAACAAATTCAGGAGAGGCAAGCGACCAATCAAATGTATTGTCAAGCGGTTCAATCGTAGCTGTCCGTTTTGCGGGATAGTCGTTATGCATCGAAAACGGAAGGATATTTTCTAAATAATTCTGCCATCCATTGTCCATGTAATGCCAGCCGCTGCGGTAAGAAACGGGAAACATATTTTCTTCAAGAAGATTTTC
>JAVHOS010000349.1:4819-7061 GCA_036170205.1 Ignavibacteriaceae bacterium
GTCATTTTAAGCGTAGTACCGTAAGAATCTTTCATCTGATTTCGAAATGAAAAATCCATCACTTTGTTTGCATTACGTGCAGGATCCGTATAGAGACCGAGCTGGTAAGTATGATGATAGCGGGCAACGTCAAGTCCTTCCCAAATTCCTGTATCGGAACCTAAGACAAGATAAACTTCTCCCTGCGAAAAAAGTTGGAGAGGGAAAAATATAAAAAGAGTAATAAAAATTAATCGAACAACCATGCAAATCCCCTTGTTGGTTTTGCTTGAAAATGTGTGCGTAAAAATCAATACTTTTGAGGAGAATAACAAAGCGGAGACCAGAGACATGAATGGCTGAATGTTAGCATGAATGAATGAAGTAAAGTGTAATTAAATTTCATCTAAAAATTCAACCATTCCGTCAATCAATCTTAGCGCGGCGAAGCCGTAAACCAAAGTATAATTACTATCAGAAAGAATTAAATGGAGATAAAAAATATTCATTCCCGAAGGGAATGTTAGTGGTTGTTGGACTCCTTAGTTACAAAGATTCAACCCGTCAGAGACGGGTTGTAGAAATCCCGTAGGGATTTAATATTTGTAACAAAAAGACAAAACTCAAAGAAGAATCCCATCGGGATTCAATGTTTTTTAATATTTTATAAAAAAGATAAAGTGAAAATCCTTGAAAAATTTCTTAACCAAATAAACAAGAATTTAACTGAGGATACCATACTGTGGTTATTAATTCAGGTTGCGCAGGTTGTTATTCTAAACGGAACACAGTGAAGTGAAGAATCTAATTTTTAAGTCAAAATGGAATTATAAGATTCTTCTCCCGGTAAATCGGGATCAGAATGACAATTGCCAAGATGCTTGTGTAAGGTGAGTTATTTTAATTTTTTTTGTACTTTTACACCCAAAAGCTATAATCATAACGGTGAAATGATGATGATAAAGAAATTTTTATTTTTAATTCTTTTCATATTGACCTCGTATAATTCATTTACTCTAGCTGCTAAAACTAAAGGCTCTGTACCGGAAGAAAAATCTACTTTAACGGGAGTACATCTTCCAGGTTTTGTTATCAGCCCTTATTTTAACGAACAGATTTGCACGTTCAATTATGATCCGGAGATAAGAATTTTTATTAACGCTCCGGCTAAAGAATTATTTGATCCGAATAAACGAACTGAGATAGCGCTGTTCGCTCTTCCAAACGGAAATACAATTGAACAAACCATCGGCAAAAAATTAAATACGGGAGACGATTGGCATTACGACATTCAACATATCGGGGCGCAAACACGTTTTCTTCGCAATCAATCCAACGAAACCAATTTAGTAACTGTCTATCTGGAAACCGCACAAAAAAGCTGGCCTTCGTGGAGAGCGAAATATCCGAACAATCCCGCACTTATCAACAATCTCGTTACGTATTTAAAAAATGTTTTTTCTTCTTACGATCCGTTTGTAGTTTTAACCGGACATAGCGGCGGCGGAAGTTTTACATTCGGATTTATGGACGGCGTAACGGAAATTCCAAACAGCATTGAACGCATTTCATTTCTTGATAGTGATTATAACTACGATGATAATTACGGTTCAAAATTATTGAATTGGATTAACGCTTCGCCAACTCATTTCTTAGGCGTGATTGCCTACAACGACAGTGTTGCTTTGCTCAACGGACTGCCAATTGTTAGCGCCACAGGCGGAACCTGGTACAGAAGCAAAATGATGAAAAAGTATCTCGCTAATCATTTTCAATTTACTGATGAGGAGAATGATACTTTCATTAAATACACGGCGCTGAATGGAAGAATTAAATTCATTTTAAAACAAAATCCCAATCGATTGATCTTACATACAGTTCAAGTTGAACTGAACGGATTTATTCAAGGAATGGTTTCCGGTACTGATAAAGAAGGAGCCGGTTATGTTTATTATGGTTCGCGAGCCTATTCACAATATGTGCAGGATGCAACTGTTCTTCCTAAAATTTTAACAATACCGCCGAGACCGGCTGATGCAATTTCCGGTTCGCAATTTATGCAGCAAGTTTTGAATATGACGTTTGAACAAAGAGAAGTTGAAATTTATAATCAGCTTTCTTCAGGCAACATTCCGGATTTTATGCGAACACTTACAAAAATATCTGGAAATTTTGTTGACGGGAACGGAACAAGTCATGCTTGTTCGTACGAAGTTATGCCGGATTATCTTGCGATTGGATCGGACGAAGATTTTTGCAGAAT
>JAVHOS010000350.1:0-1437 GCA_036170205.1 Ignavibacteriaceae bacterium
AAACGTTTTTACTCCGGAGGATATTTCCGAAGATCAAAAAATGATGGCGGATACCGCTAAAGATTTTGTCGAAAAAGAAATTCTTCCAAAGCTTGATGCAATTGATAATCAAGAACCCGGCTTAACCGTTAAGTTGATGGAACAAGCTGGTGAACTTGGTTTGCTTGGCGCTTCAGTACCTGAAGAATATGGAGGCATTGGAGGAGATTTTAACACCAACACTGTCCTCGCAATGGAGATGGGGAAGAGCCATTCGTTTGGAGTTTCATTTGCGGCACACACCGGAATTGGAACTCTCCCGATTTTATATTACGGAACGAAAGAACAAAAAGATAAATATCTTCCAAAATTAGCTTCCGGCGAAATGAAATCAGCTTATTGTTTAACCGAACCAACATCCGGTTCAGATGCGCTTGCGGCTAAAACAACTGCCGTTCTTTCGGAGGATAAAAAGTATTACATTCTGAACGGACAAAAAATGTGGATCACCAACGGCGGCTTTGCAGATATACTTATTACTTTTGCTCAGGTTGAGGGAGATAAATTTACTTCGTTTATAATTCCGACCGACTCAGCCGGTTTTACTCGTGGCGAAGAAGAGCATAAGCTTGGTATTAAAGGCTCATCAACACGTGCGTTATTTTTAGATAATGTAAAAGTTCCGGTAGAAAATGTTTTAGGCGAAATCGGTAAAGGGCATTACATCGCATTTAATGTTTTGAATGTCGGTCGTTTTAAACTGGGTGCAATGGTTACTGGCGGTGCAAAGAAGTTTCTTTCTGTCGGAATTAATTATGCCAACGAAAGAAAACAATTCGGCAAACCAATCTCAAGTTTCGGAGCTATAAAATATAAACTTGCGGAAATGGCATCACGAATATTTGTCTCCGAAGCCGCAACACTTCGCACGAGTGGATTGATAAATGATCTTGAAGAGAAACTTATTTCCGAAGGGACAAGTTACAGTGATGCTTTAATAAAAGCTGCGGAAGAATACGCGATCGAATCCTCAATTATGAAAGTCTTTGGTTCAGAAGTTTTAGATTACGTTGTGGATGAAGTTGTGCAAGTCCATGGCGGTTATGGTTATTCCGAAGAATATCCTGCCGCAAGAGGATACCGTGACTCACGCATCAACAGAATTTTTGAAGGAACAAATGAGATCAATCGTCTATTAGTTGTTGATATGCTTGTTAAACGCTCGATGAAAGGAAGACTTGATCTGCTCGGTCCGGCGATGGCAATTCAAAAAGAATTAATGTCTATCCCGGAATTTGGTAATGAACCCGAAGGCGTTCTTGCAAAAGAATTAAAAGCTGTTCAAAATGCTAAAAAAGCAATATTGATGATCGCCGGTTCTGCCGTACAAAAATTTATGATGAAACTTGCCGAACAGCAGGAAATCATTATGTGTGTAACAGACATGACGATTGAAGC
>JAVHOS010000351.1:0-1433 GCA_036170205.1 Ignavibacteriaceae bacterium
GAAGGTTTCGTTCCCCAATTCACCAAAATATAAATACTTCCAAGTCCTGTGCTTGTTGGGATGAGTGTTAAATTAACTTGTGTGGTAATTCCATCTTGAACATTTACCACAGTTTCACCGGCATAAACAATGGCTCGGAGACTATCATAAGCATTAACATTTAATTTCCATGTACCGATTGGAATGTTGTTGAGGGCTAAATCTGCGGAAGTCTCGGTTACTAAATTAAGAGAGGCTTTAACCGTATCGAAGTCGGTTCGAGAAAGTACGGCTTCCACCAGAACGACATTTTTAGGGGCATTTACTTTATCAATTTTGAAAAGTAATCCTCCTTTATTTGCATTCTTTTCAACTTCAACGGTTACAATTTTTTCTTTGCATCCGGTGAAGCAAAAGAGTGATAGTCCAACAATAGTTATAAAGAAATATCTAAACATAGAACCTCCGATAAGTTTAGCCAAAACTTAGTTTTTTTTCGCTTAAAGTGCAAGATGAATTTTTTTCTCAAACGAACATCAGTTTTGCAACAAACTACCACCAGCCAACAACTAACCCTTTCTCCATTCCACTTCTTTTTAGTATTTTGAGCGAAGAAAAATTGAAAACTTAAACAAAATTTCGAGGCGTATGTTAGAGCAGCAAAGAACGATAAAAAATGAAGTTGCCATCACCGGAATTGGACTTCATACCGGTACAACGTGTACCATGACATTTAAACCGGCGCCGGAGAATTACGGCATTCGATTTGTCCGAACAGACTTGGGCGGAAATCCCGAAATTCCCGCACTTGCAGATTACGTTGTGGACGTCTCACGCGGTACAACTCTTGGCATCGGAGAAGCCAAAGTTTATACGGTTGAACATGTGCTTGCCTCTGTTGTTGGTTTGCTGATCGATAACATCATTATCGAAATAGATGGAATTGAACCGCCGATAGGCGACGGAAGCGCAATGCCTTATGTAACGAAACTGCTCGAATCCGGATTTGTTCAGCAGGAAGCGCCGAAAGATTATCTTATCATCGATGAGACCGTAACGTTCCATGACGAAGAAAGACAAGTTGATATTGTAGCTCTTCCGCTTGATAGTTTCCGCATTACCGTAATGGTAGATTATCAAAATCCGGCGCTCGGAAGCCAGCACACGGGACTCTTCGATCTTGAAAAAGAATTTATTACTGAATTTGCTCCGGCAAGAACGTTCTGTTTTTTAAGTGAAGTTGAACAGCTTTCCGATTATGGATTGATAAAAGGGGGCGATATTGATAACGCGGTAGTAATAGTGGACAAAACGGTTGTTGAAGGTGAACTCGATCAGCTAAAAAATAAATTGGGAATTGAAAACGACGTAACGATCGGCGAGAACGGAATTTTAAATAATAAAATTTTGCACTTTAAAAATGAACCCGTCCGCCACAAACTGCTTGATATGAT
>JAVHOS010000352.1:0-1431 GCA_036170205.1 Ignavibacteriaceae bacterium
CCGATGCGTCAAAATAGCCTTCGGGCCAGGTATCCTGATTATCGCTTGAAGCAAGGAATGGAGTTTCGTCCGGTGGAGGAGTTCTTACATCGCCCGAAAATAATTTTCCGCGCGAACCATCCTTCGGGCTCCAATCCACTTTTTCTGATGGACCACCGACAACAGAAGTTATCACATTTCCTTGAGTTGCGACTACCAAACCCAAACCAAAACTGTATTGCGTTTCAGTATTTGCAGCCGCAGGCCAATGAATTGCATCATTAAAATATTCGTGAAAACTTGAAAGAATTCCGTAATTACCAAGATAGTTTGCAACTTGTCCTTTGTCCATGATTCCAATCCCGCGCTCGTTTGAGGAATGCGTTTTTTGAAAACGGGCGATCTGTTCAGGTTTTAAATCGGAATGGCAAGAGTTGCAGTTTTGCTTTTGAGCAAAACTTGACGCGGGAATAAAAAGAGATACAACTGTTGTAAGTGTAAAAACTTTCAGAAAATATTTTAGCATTTCATCGATCTCCATTTACCAAATTAATTGAATACCGGCTTTAATAATTCGCGGCGGATCTAAATATGCAGGGTTATGATCGGCATCGGGCGATGAGCCAACTAATCCAGCCTGTCCGGTGTCAAACGGTTTGCCGGTGCGCGAGTAAACGTAACGGACATTTTCCGTGTCGAACAAATTTGTTACTTCAACAAAAACAGAAGTTGCCAGATCAAATATCCAGATTTTTTTCACCGCTCTAATATCAACAGTTGACGTCCACGGTTTTCGGGCGGAGTTTACTTCAATTCTAACCGTCGGATCAACGTATGGAGTGTAAGGCAATCCGCTTCCGGCTTGAAAAAGAATATTGAAGTTGAAATCGGAAAGAGGTTTTATGCCGAAGAGTTCCGGTCCTTCATTTCGGGGAACATTGAAATTAACATTCACGGCGATATCATGTCGTTGATCAAAATCTAAAAAATATTCTTGATGCGGAATTTCTTCTTTTGCAAATGCGTCAATAAATCCGGCGAGTGGCTGAGAGTTATTTCCTTTTGCAACCATAAATGAATAATCGATCGAACCGGAAAAATAATTGCTGTATCGCTTGTGAAGCGTTAGATCAATTCCTTTTACGCTTGCGTAATCCGAATTATAGAATACCACATAATCCCGCGAGAGATAACTGATTTGAAGAGTGGAAAGAAGATCGGTAATGTCTTTATACCACGCAGATATGTCCAATGCCCAATCCTCGTTAAGTTTGTATTTCAAACCGGTTTCGTAAGCAACGGTTTTTTGCGCTTTAACTCCGGGATTACCGACGAGCGGCATTGAAGTAGAGAGGTCTTTCAGTTGATTATAGTAGAGTGAATTATAATCGGGGTTCTGGAAAAAATGTCCGTAAGAAAAATGAAGAACCGCACGGTCTGAAATAGGATGAG
>JAVHOS010000353.1:0-14194 GCA_036170205.1 Ignavibacteriaceae bacterium
AAACACAATTTGCCGGAATGCAGCACCTCGATTTTGTTTATCTCTTATCTGTTGCTGCGGGTACGATCAATTTTAATAAACCTTTAAGTTGCATCGGCAATAATATGTCATTTAGAAAATCAGTTTACAAAGAAGTTGGCGGATATGAGAACTTGCCATTCAGCGTAACGGAAGATTTCAACCTATTATTCGCAATTCATAAACTTAAAAAATATAAAATCATTTATCCTCTTAACGTTTCCAGTTTAGTTGTTACGCAGCCATGTAGTGACCTTAAAAATCTTTATCGACAAAAAAAGAGGTGGGCAGTTGGAGGCTTGAAAGCTCCGCTTAGAGGATATTTTATAATGTCACTTGGTTGGGTGGCGCATCTGGCAATTTTATTACTTCCATTTTTCTTTACAATGGCAGCGTTATCACTTTTCTTCTTCAAGTTAGTGGTTGATTTTCTTTTTCTCTTTTTCGTGTTAAATGAATTAAAACTTACTTCCACACTAAAATATTTTTTCGTTTTTGAAGTTTACTATATTCTTTATGTTGTTCTGCTTCCGTTCGCAGTGCTGCCGAATAGGAAAGTAATGTGGAAAGGGAGAAAATATTAGTGCTTCTCCTTTGCAATTATTATGTAACATACCGTTGTAACGCCTACTGCAATTTTTGCCATTTCGGTGAACATGAAAAATTCAAAAATACTCCTTTAGCTGATTTTACAGATTTTAAAAATAATATCGAACAAATTGCTAAATTGGGAGTGAAATTTCTTGATTTGACCGGTGGTGAACCGTTGCTCCATCCTCAGATTTCTGAGATGGTAAAATTTGCCAAAGGACTGAGACTTCAAACCAGCATAACAACAAACGGACTTCTTTATCACAAATACGCTGAAGCGCTTGCCGGAAATGTGAACTTGCTTCATTTTTCTCTTGACTCTCCGGATGAAGAAGAACACAATAAAATTCGCGGAGTAAATTGTTTTCAGGCTGTCCTTAAAAGTTTAAAACTAGCAATAAGTTTAGGAGAATATCCCGATGTACTTTTTACGGTTACGAATGAGACTTATACAAAACTGCCACGGATGCATGAACTGGCGAGAAAAAATGATTTGGTTTTAATTGTAAATCCTGTCTTCTCTTATTTCGGAAATCCCGGTCTGGAAGATCAAGCAATAAATTTCATCGAAAAGTATGTTGATGGGAAAAATGATATCTATCTAAATGACGCCTATCTTAGGTTAAGAAAGAATGGCGGCAACAATATTACAAAACCGTTGTGCAAAGCAGTTTCAAGAGTAATTGTAATTTCACCAAACAACGAAATTATTTTACCTTGTTATCATTTTGAAAATGAAAGAATAAAAATTGATCGTCCGATTAAGGAAATTAGAAAATCTGAAAAAATTTCTTATTTCAAAAAAATGGAAGGGAGATTTGATTTTTGCCAGGGCTGCACAGTGAACTGTTACTTTGAACCGTCATTTGCTTTCCCGACAAACATGTACGGAATCGTCAGTCTTTCTTCAAAAATTAAATACAGTTATCATAAATTGATCAAACAAAAATTATTATCGAAGGCTTCTAAATCAGTATGAGTAGAAAAATAACGCTCCTCTTCTTCATTTTATTATTTGGGATAAATCAGTTTGCACAACAAAAGTTAGAACTTTTTCCATCAGAGTTGAATATTAAACCATTCGTTGCAAATTTCCTTGAGCCGAAAGCAGGTTGTCTGTTTACTTCAGGTAAAAATAATTTAAGGTTGGATATCGGAACTTCGAAAGATTTTGTTCAATTCGGAAACGAAGAAAAAACTTATTCATTCGGTGGTGATTTTTTCACTTTTACAAAACTGCGTGGAGAAAAAGATTTTCACTTTCCGGTGGATGCTGTTGATTATCTCTTTGGAATTAACGGAAGCATCAAAATTAAAAGTGAAAATTCGGAATGCGGTTTACGTGCAAGACTGAGTCACATCTCCGCTCATTTTGTCGATGGTCATTTTGATAACTTTTTAAATACATGGCGAAGCGGCAGAACACCGCGGGTTTATAGCAGAGAATTTGTTGAACTTACACCATTTTATTCGATGAACGATTTCAGATTCTACTTTAGTTATGCTTATTTGTTCCATGTAGTGCCAAAAGAGATTGGGAAAAATATTTTCCAAATTGGCGGTGAGAAATTCTTTGATTTATCGTTTATCGATTTTCTCTTTCCCTTTATCGCATATGATCTTCGTTTAACAAAGATTGAAAAATATTCCGGTACAAATTCATTATCAGCCGGTATAAAAGTTGGGAAGAAGGATTCCGGCGGCATCAGTTTTATGATAGATTATTTCTCCGGGAATAATATTCACGGCGAGTATTTCGATTACAAAGAAAAGTATGTTGCTGTCGGATTGAACTTAGATTTGTAACATGAGAAATATTTTTACACAACAACGATCAAACCAAACAGATGTTTATGAAAAGCAAAAACAGAAATATTGGCTTCACCTCCTTCTTTTTGTAATAACATTTTTCACCACAACAGTTGCCGGTTACGAGTGGGTTCGCGGTTTTTCAAACCAGATGGAATTTACCGAATTGATTTACGGAATTCCTTATTCTCTTTCGATCCTATTTGTTCTCGGTTCACATGAGTTCGGGCATTATTTTGCGGCAAGAATTCATAAAGTAAAGGCAACGCTCCCTTTCTTTATTCCGTTTCCTGCACTAACGGGTTTTTTGAATTTCGGAACGCTTGGTGCGGTTATAAAAATAAAATCTCCTATTCCCTCTAAAAAAGCTTTATTCGATATTGGCGTAGCGGGACCAATTGCCGGATTCGTTGCATCTTTAATTTTAATTATTTTTGGATTTACACATTTACCAGGTAAAGAGTATTTGTTGCAGATTCACCCGGATTACAATCTCCCGACCTACGGGAAAAATGGTTTGGCGTTAGTTTTCGGTGATTCGCTTTTATTCTCATTCCTTCGCGAGGTTTTTACTTCTTCAAAGGAATTTGTTCCGCCTATGTCTGAAATTTATCATTATCCTTATTTGTGTGTAGGGTGGTTCGGTTTTTTTGTAACTGCGATGAATTTAATTCCCGTTGGACAACTTGACGGCGGACATGTTATTTATGCTTTATTCGGTGAGAAAAAACAATATGCGATTAGTTCAATTGCGATGATTTTTTTAATTGTATTTGGCGTTACCGGTGTAATAATTACTTATTTCGGCATACCCCTTAATATCGGGTGGAGCGGGTGGTTGTTCTGGGCAGTAATTTTATTTTTTGTGATCAAGTTAAAGCATCCGCCGATTTACGATGATACTCCGCTTGATCATACAAGAAAAATTGTCGGATACTTAACGATTCTAATTTTTGTTTTGTGTTTTATTCCGGCGCCGTTTTTAATTTTCTAAAGATATATTTTTTTACCTTTAATAGTTTAGTCAACTGTAAGATATTTAACCATGAAAAAATTACTCTTATTAATGCTCCTCATTTCAGCATTTTATGGGTGTGAAAAAAAATTCGATAATGTTGTTGAGACGAACTCTGCAACCTATCAAGTATTTAAAGTTGCTACCTTTTCAAATTTTACGCACACACTCACTGACTCGGTACTTAATCCATGGATTGAATTTACTCCCACTTCAGATATCAATAAAGTTTGGATAGAAATTCTTTCACCTGAAAATGACAACATTTCATCGGGAACAATCGGTTTATACGACAATGGAAACACATCTACCGGAGATTCAGTTAAAGGAGATAAAATTTATTCAACATTGATAACGATGAAAAGTGAATTTATTAACGGAACATATTTAATAAATTATTTTATCGAAGACATAAACAGCAAAGTTAAAAAGGTTGCCTCGCAAACATTTCTTTTCGATAATGGGAAGTCAAATGTTGCTCCAATAATTCTTTCAGTTTCAGCGCCGGATACTCTTGAAGTAAAAGATGTTGAGCTCGCATTCATTGTAAATGCATCCGTCGCAGATTCAAATGGGGTTCAAGATATCAAAGAAGTTTATTTTACAACTGTAAAGCCTGATCAAACCTCAAGCGGGTCTAAAACTTTATTGTATGATGATGGGAATTATAGTGGTAATGGGGATGCAACCGCCGGTGACGGAATTTATTCACGTGCGCTCAGTATCGCTCCGGAAAACCAGAAAGGCACTTACCGTTTTGATTTTGAAGCGAGAGATCGAGGTGGGGTAGTCAGTCCAGTCGTACACATTTATATCGTGGTTAAATAATGAAATTAAATATTGCTTCAGTTATATTTCTTTTAGTTGTCCAAAATATTTATAGTCAATCGTTTCTTAAAACTTTTGAGTTGAACGGCGTAAGTAAAAGCAATTCATTTGCGAGCGATAATCCGGCAAGTAATAGTATAAATGATATTCTTGTGGTTGGAGATACCGTTTGGCTCGGTACTTCAAGAGGGTTAAGCCAATCAACTGATAACGGTTCAAGTTGGAAAAACTATTACAACACTTCAGAATTTGGAACTGAAAGCGTTACCGCTTTGCTCTATGCAAAAGGAGTTATATTTGTATCAACTGCTCACTCAATTGAAAGAGATGGAAGTTCTTTTCCGGAAGGAAGCGGAATAAAATTTTCTGTAAATAATGGAATTACGTGGCAATCTGTTTCACAGCCCCTAGACGATTCGGGTGATTCCTCTGTAATCTACGGTAAAAATATTTTACGTGCTCTCCCGGTTACCGTCGCAGTTCAAAATATTATTTATGATTTTGCTTTTGCCGGAAATAAAATATGGATTGCAACTTTCGCAGGTGGTTTGCGTTCCGTCTCTTTTGATAGCCTGATGGCAAATACCTCGGCAAAATGGAACCGGACAATACTTCCGCCGGATAATCTTTATTCAGTAAAACCCGCTGACACGTTATCATTTACGTTGCAGCCTGTTGCCGGAAAATTCGGAAAAGAAGAATATCTCAACTACAGACTTTTTTCTTTAGTTGCAGCGGATGATTCAACTCTTTATGCCGGAACAGCGAACGGTGTGAATAAAACTACTAATGCATTCTTACCGGCTGACTCAATCAGTTGGGAGAAATATAACCATCAGCGTGACCAAGAAAATCCTCTCAGTGGAAATTTTATCGTAGCTTTGGGATATAACAAATTATTGAGAACAGTTTTTGCCGCCTCTTGGAAAGCTACTGATCAGAATGAATTTTATGCTGTAAGTTATTCGCGCGACGGTGGCGCAAATTGGAATACAACTTTACATGGAGAAAAACCCCACAACTTTGCTTCAGATAAAAACAGCGTTATCGTATCAACTGATAATGGAATTTTTCTAAACGAAATAAGTTCCTTTAATAGTTGGTTGAATGCCGGTTCAATAGTTGATAAGAGAACCGGTCTGGCATTACAAACATCTGTTTTTTATTCTGCAGATTTTGCTAACAACGGGAATACTGTGTGGGCTGGTTCCGAAGATGGTTTGGTGAGAAACGAAATGCCGGGTTATAACTGGTCGGATGATTGGACTATATTTTATGCTTCGCAACCGTTATCAAAAAAGGAAGATAGTTACGCATTCCCAAATCCTTTTTCTCCTAAAATGGAAAGAGTTAAAATTAAATACAGCACCGGCGGTCTGTCTAAAAAAGTTACGATAAGAATATTAAATTTTGGAATGAGTTGTTTGCGAACTTTGATTCAGAATGTTGAAAGAGGTAATCCGGCGCATCTTATTAACGGTTCCAATAGCGATGGAATTAATGGAGTAATTGATTATTGGGACGGGAGAGATGACTACGGAAGTGTTGTACCGAACGGGGTTTATTTTTATCGTATAGAAATTGACGGGCAAGATCCGCAGTTCGGCAAAATAATGGTAATTCAGTAAAGGTAAATTTTGAAACAACTTTTTATATTCTTCATTTTAATTATCTCGGTTGGAACACTTTCCGCACAGCCGAAAGTAAGCAAAATAAATTCTGCCGCAGGAGCTTTCAGCCGCATTGGTTATGGTCCGCGCGGCATTGCAATGGGCAATTCTCTTTCGGCTGTTAAGGAAGGGGATTTAGTTTCCTACTATAATCCGGCTGTCTCCGTTTTTCAATACGGAAATGTTTTTCAAAGCGGGTATTCATTTCTTTCACTTGATAGAAAATTAAATTTTGTCTCCTTCACTCGGAGATTTGATTTTTACTCATTGAGAGATTCCGCTGTGGAAAATAGAAAACCAAGAACTTCTGCCGGTGTTTGTGTTGGTTTGATCAACTCAGGTGTAAGCAACATCGACGAACGTGATAATCAAGGCTTTAAGAAAGGAACACTTTCCACTTCGGAAAATCAATTCTATGTTGGTTTATCAATCAAGTTTTCCGAAAAAGTTGCAGCAGGCTTTTCAACTAAATTTTATTATTATAAATTGTATCAGGACATTACTTCCACCAGTCTTGGTTTTGATTTCGGAGTTCTCTATTCATACAGTAAGAATATAACTTTTTCTTTTGTTCTAACTGATTTAAATAGCAAGTATAAATGGGACTCATCACCGCTTTATGATATTGACGGCGCTTTAACGGAAAATAAATTTCCAACCGGAAAGAAAGTTGGTGCAAGTTATAAAATAGATGAGTATGATGTTTTGACTACGGCTGAATACTATTTTGATAATTTCGGAACGAAAATATTGAAAGTCGGTGGTGAGTACAGTCCGCTAACTGATTTATTTTTTCGCGCCGGTTTTGATAATTATCAATTGAACAACGGAGATGAACCAATTAGACCATCGTTTGGGATAGGTTATTCAAGCGCTATCTCAAGCGTGTCGGTTGGATTTGATTACGCTTTCATGTACGAACCTTATTCATCTCAAGACCGGCATATCGTTGGTGTGCACGTAAATTTCTAATTCTTTTATTATTTTGAACTATGAAAAAATCGAACTCCACAAAAATTATTTTATTACTCATTAGTTTTTCCGCTTTGGGATATTCTCAAAGCGCAGGAAGTAACGGATTATCCTTTTTGAAAATTGGTTCCGGCGCGAGAAATATTGCTCTTGGCGATAACGGTGCAGTTTTTGCGAATGATGTGTCGGCATTATTTTACAATCCTGCACAGTTGAAAACAACTTCTCCTGAAGTAATATTTACACACAACGCATGGATTCAAGACGCTGCTACTGAATTATTGGGAGTAAAATTCTCGCTTTTCAATCTGCCAATTGGTGTCGGGATCAATTCTACATCAATTAAAGGATTTGAAGTGAGGACAAAACCGGGTCCGGTTGAAACAACTTTTAATACTCATTACTTTTTCGGTTCCCTTTCTACGGCATTTTCATTAATAGAAAATCTTTCGACCGGAATAACTGTGAAATATCTTTATGAAGATATTTTTTATGATAATGCCGAAGGGATCGGATTTGATTTCGGTTTATTTTATAAAACTCCAATTGAAAATTTATTTTTCTCAGCAGTGATTAAAAATATCGGATCGATGAATCAACTGCAAAAGGAAGCAACAAAACTACCGGCTGAAATTAGGATCGGTTCGGTTTATCAATACGATTTACCTGAATACAAATTTTCGCTGCAAGCGGGAGGAGAATTTCAAAAATATTTGGTCCAAAATAATTCTCACCTAAACTTTGGAACGGAAATCGTTTATAATAAAATGTTCGCATTAAGATTAGGTTATCAAACCAACTATTTATCAAAAGATATTTCCGGCGGGTTGGGATTGTATTGGAGTCAATTCTCTTTTGATTACGCGATGACTCCTTTTACCTACGGACTCGGACAAGGTCA
Organism: Ignavibacteriaceae bacterium; assembly: GCA_036170205.1. Lineage (GTDB taxonomy): Bacteria > Bacteroidota > Ignavibacteria > Ignavibacteriales > Ignavibacteriaceae > UBA1563. The sequence continues at coordinate 7,805 of JAVHOS010000353.1, forward strand.
AACCATTTCAATAAAATATAGTTTTTAATGTATGAGTGAATATTTCCCCTTCAAAGATTCTAAAGTAACAGACGAAGAATGGGATTCGTTTGTTAATGAATCAGATAACGGTACAATGTTTCATCAAAGATTATTTTTATCTTACCACCCAGAAGAGAAGTTCAAGGATGCATCGTTAGTTGTAAAAAAAAACAATAAACTTCTTTCACTTTTTCCGGCAGTAGTTATTGAAAGAGATGGGAAAAAAATATTATCATCCCATTCGGGAGCTTCGTACGGCGGATTTGTTTATAAGTCGAATTTGAATTTTCAAGAAGCATTTGAGCTCGTGGATATTCTTCAAACATATGCCAAGGAATTAGGGTGCGATGCAATTCAGCTAACGCTTCCTCCGATGATCTATCTTTCAAAATATTCAAACTACATTGATTTTGCATTGGTAAAAAATGGTTTCATTTATTTGAAAAGGGAGGTATCAAGTGTTGTTCAACTTGATGTTCCCAAAGAGGATTTACTCTTAACTTATCGTCCGGAAGCTCGAACCGCAGCAAAGAAAGCCGTTAAGCAGGGTGTTGAAATAGTTGAGTGCGATCAGTTTGCCGAGTATTATGAAATTTTGAAAAAAAATTTGAAAATGCGGCACAATGTTAATCCAACGCATACTTTAGATGAACTTTTAAAAATTAAAAAGTTATATCCTTCAAAAGTTCGTCTTTGGGGAGCGTTTGTTAAAGGAAAAATCATCGCCGGAGTGTGTAATTTTTCAGCGAACGATAAAGTCGTTCTTGCCTTTTATATTAGTCATGATGAAGATTACCAGGAGTACCGCGCAGTAAATTTACTCTTTTATGAAATAATGAAACGCTCACACGATGAAGGATTCAAATTTTTAGACTTCGGAATATTCACGGTTAACATGGATCCAAATTGGGGATTAGGCAGGTTCAAAGAAAACTTCGGAGCGAGAGGCATTTTTAGGGATTCTTTTTATAAAGAGATATAGATTTACAAGAAACAGTTTTCGATAAACATGTCAACTTATAGTTAGTTCATGGAAATAGTAATTATAAATATGAGTTCACTATTACGAGTAATACGAAATATTTTTGTATTTCTTTCGGAACATATAAAAGTAGTTATCGGTTTTTATATTTTGATTCAAATAGTAATTTTAGTTACTATTCCAATAAGGTACACTAGCGATTCTTTTAACTATTACAAGTTAGCACAAGAAAGTTTAGCTGCTTATAGTATTTACCCTGCCCCTCAACATCTTTATGAGGATTATATCATTGCTCCGCTTTTTGTAAATATTCTTGTTTTTGTTTTAAGTATTTATAATTCTGTTATTTCAATAGCTATCTTAAATATCTGCGCTAACATTCTCCAACTATTTTTAGTTTACAAATTGGCGATAAAGATATTCGGGTTAAATGCAGCAAAAACTGCGGTTATTCTTTATGTGTTTTACCTGAATTCGTTGGGTTTCATTTTAATGAACTTAACGGAGTTGGTGTTTAATTGTTTTGTTTTGGGAAGCATATTTTACTTCTTGAGGGGGACTAAAAAATCATACTTTCTGGCGGGACTTTTGGCAGGCGCTGCAATCGGAGTAAGACCAATAGGTTGGGCACTGTTAATAATTTATCTGATTATAGGTATTAAAGAAGTATTTAAAAATTACCAAAACAAAAAACCATTTATTGTATTAACCGGGACAGTCTTTTTTATCATTCTTTTTGGTGGAAGTACTTACCTCAGTTCCGGAAATTTTATTTATACTTCCACCAATGGGCCTCTAAATATTTTAATTGGTGCAAGTGATCAAGCAACCGGAGCTTTTAATGCTCATGTTTTTGATAGAGGAAATAGTGGTTATATAAGTGAGCCCGAACAAAAAACTTTTTATGAAAAAGGGAATTATTGGAAGGACAAAGCCCAAACATGGATACTCAAACATCCGTTGAAGTGGGTGAGTCTTTTCCCACTTAAATTAGTTCATATTTTTGTATGGGATGATATCACTATATCTCATTTTTATGAGAATGGTAAATGGAATTTGTATCGCGTGTTCAAAGAAATGTACATTTCAAAAAGTATAAAGAAAGTATTATTGGGTTTTCCGCTTTACGAAAAAATCTTATTTATTGTCATCCAAGTTGTTCATCATCTTTACTACTATTTTATAATCTGGATGTTCTATAATTTTATTAAAATTGTGAATCAAAAAATGATTAAAAACGAAGCTGTCATTATTTCGCTTAGTTTCATATTATTAGGTTTAATAATGAATCTAATAACTTTTGGCGATGCTCGCTATAAATATCCTTATATAATCTTAATGATAGTACTAATATCCCCTAAGGTTTATGAATTGTTGTATAGAAAATCTTTATTAGAAACAGATGAACAAATCGAAAAAGGAGCATCATGAAAAAATCAATTAAAATTACTTCCATTCTATTTATTATATGGGAAAAATGAAAATAAATTATTTATTGTTTACTCCTCTTGTATTATGAAGAATAAATCTGTTCTACTTACATTTCTCGGAAACATTCATTATGACTCAAGAGTAACAAACCTTTACAATTCCTTTATAGAAAGGGGCTATAAAGTCGAAGTTGTATCATTCGACTGGTTAACTAAAAGATTTAAAACAGAAAGTGGAGAAATATCCATTTATAGATTAAAAAAAGGTTCTCTTTCCATTTTTTACTATTTGAAATTTTCATTTGTTTTATCCTATCGACTCTTATCTACTCGTGCTGAACTCATTTTTGCAGAAGATGTGTATACTCTTCCTTTTGTTGTACTTTTTTCAAAATTAAAAAAGGTGAGAATATGTTATGATTCAAGAGAGATATATTCGCAACTCGCAGGTTTAAGTAAAAAGAAAAATGTGCAAGCATTTTGGAGTTGGATAGAAAAAACATTTATTAAAAATGTTGATATAATCATGACTACCGGGGAGTTAGATTCTGCCTATATCGAAAAAGAATATAACCTAAAAGAAACAATTGTGATTAGAAATTTGCCTTTAGTTCAAGAACTATCGGAATCATTTGATTTTAGAAAGCATTTCAATATAGGTGATGATGAAAAAATTCTTTTATATCAAGGAGTTATTTTACGTGGTAGAGGATTGGGCATAATTATTGAGATTCTAAATCGGTTGACGAAATGTGTATTAGTAATTCTAGGAGATGGTGAGTATCGAGAATTTTATCAATCTGTAGTTCAAGAAAAAAAACTTGATAAAAAAGTATTTTTCTTTGGAAAGGTTAAGCAAGACGAATTATTAAAGTATACTTCCGGAGCGGATATTGGTTTAGCACTGATTGAGAACTTGAGTCTAAGCTATTATTACGCTCTACCTAACAAAATATTTGAATACATATATTGCGGTTTACCGGTTATTGCAAGTAATTTGCCACAAATGAAGCAAATCATTGAGAATTATAATGTGGGTTTGATTGTCAACGAAAAAAATCATGAGGATATCATCTTGGCTATTACGTCTCTTGTTCAAAATGAAGAAAAGAGAAACAAATTAATTGTCAACTGTAAAACAGCTTCACACGATCTAAATTGGCAAAAAGAAATACGAAAACTGTTTACTTTGCTTGAGCAATAATAAAATAAATAACAAATGAAGAAATCAAATCTTTTTAAATCAGTTGCCTGGTACAGTGTTGGTAATCTGATTGCTCGATCCATGACGTTGATATTGCTGCCACTCTATTCTAATCTTATAAGTGCAAATGAATTTGGGAATTATTCTCTCCTCGTATCTGTATACACGATTATTGCAACGATTTATCAATTCGGGATGTCTTCCACTCTTAATAAATTCTATACCGAAGAAACTGATGAACAGAAGAGAAAAATTATCTTTTCAACAATTCTAAATTCGATAATTGTTTTGGGAATTGCTTTAACAGTTGGAGTCTCTCTCTTCTCCTCCTCAATTGTTTCATTTATTTTCGGTTCCCGGAATTTTAGTTTGTTACTCACATTGTTGATGGTGTCACTCTTTTTTGAAACTATTAACTATTACATCATTTTACTTTTGAAGACAAAGGAACTTCCGAAAGAAACAGTCGTTTATTCGGTCGTTGGCGCAGTTGTTAATTTAAATCTAAATATTCTGTTTGTATATTATTTAAGATGGTCTATCTCTGGAATAATTCTAGCTCAGTTACTATCAGGAATTATCCTTTTTTTTGTTTCACTTCCAGTTATTAGAGGGACTTATATTTTTATTATTAATAAAAAAATATTACTCGCAGTTATTGTTTTTTCTTTACCCCTCTTAGCTGGGAGTTTATTCACCGCTTTGACAAATGTTGCCGATAGATTTATTATTAACGCTTTTATGAGTAAAGGGGATGTTGGAATTTATAGTTTCGTTTACCGAATTGCACTTCTAATGAATGTTTTTGTAGTTTCCTTTGTAATGGCGTGGAATCCTCATTCTGTGAAACAATATTTCAGAAATAATTACAGTGAATCTTATGGAAAAACGCTTACTCATTTTATTGCCGGTGGAACACTCCTTTTTCTTTTTGTGACTCTCTTTATCGAAATTCTTTTTGAGATGAAAATCTTTGGAACATTCATCTTAAATCCAATCTATAAACCTGGTCTATCGGCGTTTCCATTCATAATGGCTGGATATTTTTTTAACGGTATTTCTGCATATTATGCTGTCTATGCGTATGTTTCTAATAAAACTTATCAGTTATTTATTACTGATTTTATTGCACTTAGTTTAAATATCGTTCTAAATTATTTATTAATTCCAAAATTAGGTTTAGTAGGAGCCGCAATTTCCACGGCATTAGCTTTTCTAATTGGAGCGTTGTATTTATTCTTTATCAGTAGGAATAAATTGAAAATTAGTTATGAAAAGAAAGAAATGACTTTAATAATAATCGGAGGAATAGTTGTTTACATTATTGGCACCAATTTACAATATGTGCTTGTGAAAATATTACTTCTTTCTTCTTATGTCTTTCTTCTTTATAAAGTTTGTAATATTCAATTATTCAGTTGGCAAAAAGATTGATTATGATTTGTGATGATTTAAATGAATAACTCTCAATTACGAATATTAATTTTGCGCCCCGACCGCCTGGGTGATGTTGTGCTTTCAACTCCGCTGCCGCGTGAAATTAAAAAGGAATATCCTGATGCTTTTATTGCGGTTCTCGTTCGCAACTACACAAAAGATATTTATATCAATAATCCATTTGTTGATGAAATTATGGTTGAAGAAGAATTAGGCAATTCGTTTTGGCAAAGAGTGAAACGGATTCGATCGTTTAGTTTTACACATGGGATTGCACTTCTTCCGTCTGAAAAGAATAATTGGCTGCTTTTTTTTAGTGGAATAAAAATTAGAATCGGTGTTGGACATAAATTCTATCAGTTCCTTTCGAACGCTAAAAGTAATTACCGGAGAAAATATATTCCGTTGAGAAATGAAGCTGATTACTGTTTGGATGCTTTGCGAAAAATTGGAATTGAAAATCCGGATACGGCCGTTTCAATTTACCTTTTGGATGAAGAAAAGAAAAGAGCTTTGGAAATCAGAGAATCTTTCTCAAATGACAAAAAAATATTTGTTGGGATTCACGCCACCAGCGGAAAATCAGCGCCAAATCTTTCTTTAAAAGAATATCGTAAGCTTGCCGAATTACTTGTCCAGCAAAAAGATATTCAAGTATTTATAACGGAGAAAGAAATTCCGGATGAACTAAAAAACATTAGAGGGGTTTCTTATTATTTTGAAAATCTTTCACTTCGGGATTCGATCATTGCTTTTTCCGCATTGGATGTTTTAATCTCTACAAGCACCGGACCGATGCACATTGCCGCAGCTTTGAAAGTTAAAACGCTTTCCGTTTTTTGTCCGCTGCCTGCATGCGAACCGAAGCTTTGGGGACCGCAAGGTAACGAAGCGCATTTTGTGATGCCTGATGAAAATTATTGCAGCAAAGTTTGTTCAGGCGATCCGCAAACTTGCATGTTTGAAGGAGAAGTGGGAATAAATGCAGAAAAAATTATTTCGCACCTAATGAAGATATTTCCCTTTAATGAATAAAATTAAGTTATTGGTTGCTCCAAACAGTTTTAAGGAGTGCGCCGATGCAATTGAAATTGCCGATCTTATTAAAAACCAATTCACAGAACCAGAGTATCAAGTAAAAAGTATTCCAATTTCTGATGGCGGTGATGGCTTCCTAAAAATTTGCGAAAACAATTTTCATTTAAATATTGTAACAAAAGATATCAATTCTTTTTATGATGAAACTATTTTTCAGATTCCAATTGGAATTTCTAATGATCAAAAAAAAATTTATTTAGAATCCGCTGAAATCATAG
>JAVHOS010000353.1:14294-26534 GCA_036170205.1 Ignavibacteriaceae bacterium
ATTGGAATTTCTAATGATCAAAAAAAAATTTATTTAGAATCCGCTGAAATCATAGGAATGAAGAAAATTCCTTTAGCCAAAAGGAATCCGACTATTTTAAATTCAAATAATCTTGGCGAACTATTAATCAACGTTGAAAACGAATATGCCGAGACTGAAAAAATGGTTCTTGGAGTTGGCGGAACGGCAACAAATGATTTGGGGCTTGGGTTATGCGTCCCATTCGGTTTAAAACTTTTTGACAAAGAAGAAATTGATTTGCCGGTGCAGCCAAAATATTTTGGAGAAGTGAATTCAATAGTTTTGCCGAACAATAAACTTCCATTTCCGATTGAAATTGTAACCGATGTTGAAATCCCTTTATATGGAATTCCCGGAACTTCAAAAACTTTTGCAGGACAAAAAGGGGCAAGTGAGGATGAAATCGAAATTCTTGAAAAAGGTGTGCTTCACATTCTTTCGATCTTAAAATTAGAACATGGTATTGAATTTAAAAATGAATTGATCGGTGCAGGCGGGGGATTAATTTTAGGACTTTCACTGATTTCGGATGTAGCAATCTGTTCTGCTGAACAATTCTTGTTGAAAAGACTCAACCTTGATGAAGAAATTAGCAAAGCCGATTTTATCATAACCGGAGAAGGTGCTTTTGATAAGCAAAGTTTTATGAAGAAGGGGACTGGAATTCTTATAAATAGTGCGAAAACGCATCAAAAAAAGTTATTTGTAATCTGCGGAAAAGTTGATTACACGATTTCCGCTTCAATGAATCAGAATACGATGATATTTCCACTTTGGAAATATTTTTCAACAGAAGAAGAATCTTTTAAAAATTATAAAACCGGGATTGAAAAAGCCTGTTCAGAAATAAAGTCTTACATTTTATCCCACCCTTAAATTTGTTAAATTTGAATTAACAAACTTGAAGACTACATTTTAATTTATGGAGCACAATGAAAGAATATCTTGATTTGGTTCGTTTGGTGATGAACGAAGGTGTTAGAAAAAAATCGAGAACCGGCGTGGACACAATTTCCTATTTCTCAGCTTTTTATAAAGTAGATTTAACAAAAGGATTTCCTCTTTTAACCACAAAAAAAATGGAATGGAAATCCGTTATTCGTGAATTACTTTGGTACTTATCGGGCGAAGACCATATCCGCAATTTGCGAAAGCATACCAAAATCTGGGATGCATGGGCAGACGAAAATGGAAATCTTGAAACTGCATATGGACACTTTTGGCGCCATTTCCCGAGCGCAAAAAAAGATAAAAACGGAAATTGGGAAGTAACGGAGATTGACCAAATTCAATACGTAATTGATGAAATAAAAAATAAGCCGTACAGCCGCAGATTACTCGTAACTGCATGGGAACCGGGGAATGCTACAACCAGCAAACTTCCTCCATGCCATTATACTTTTGCGTTCAATGTTTCGGGCGATAAATTGAATTGCCATTTAACTCAGCGTTCAGGCGATATTGCACTTGGCATTCCATTTAATTTGGCTGCTTATGCAATGCTGACCCATATCATCGCAAATGAAACAAATCTAAAAGTCGGGCAATTTGCCCACACGATTATTGATGCGCATATTTATGTCGGCGATAAAGGAACGGAGAACGAGAAATATGATCATCTTGAAGGATTAAAAGAACAGTTAAAACGTGAGCCGATGGGATTACCAACTTTAAATATTGCCAAGAAACCATTGAAGGATTTGACGTTTGAAGATTTTGAAATCATCGGTTACCAGAGTCATCCGAAAATTAAATTCGAGGTTGCTGTTTGAGAATAATTATTATCTCAGCTATCGCTCAGAATGGAGTAATCGGAACCGCAAAGGGAGAACTGCCGTGGCATGTAAAAGAAGAGTTCGCTCATTTTAAAAACATTACTTTGGGCGCTCCAATTATTATGGGACGGAAAACATTTGAAACCTTGGGCAAACCGCTGAAAGGAAGATTGAACATTATCGTAACACATTCGGAGTCATTTCACGTTGCAGATACATTAGTTCGACACAGTCTGTTATCGGCAGTTGATTACTGCAACAAAGAAAAATATGAGAAGATATTTATCATCGGTGGAAGAGAAATTTATAACCAAGCAATCCCGCTGGCAGATGAAATGATTTTATCGAATATGAAATTTAATGCCGAAGGAGAAATTCTTTTCCCGGAATATGATAACAACGATTGGCGGAAAACCGATGAGAGAAACTTTGAACAGTTTTCTGTTGTTACTCTTGTAAGAAAAGGAAAGCGCTGATACATGTCAAAAATTTCTATCCTCCCAGAAAATCTTGCGAATAAAATTGCTGCCGGCGAAGTTGTGCAAAGACCGGAATCGGTCGTAAAAGAATTGATGGAAAATGCAATTGATGCCGGTTCCACATTGATCGAAGTACTGATTAAGAAAGCCGGAAAAGTTTTAATTCAAGTTATAGATAACGGCGAAGGAATGTTGGAAGAAGATGTTATACTTTCAATCCAAAAACATGCAACAAGTAAAATATCTACTTTAGAAGATTTGGACGCAATTAAAACTCTCGGCTTTCGCGGGGAAGCGTTGAGCGCCATTGCCGCTGTTAGTCAACTTGAAATAAAAACCGAAACCCACATTGATGAACTTGGAACAATGCTTCGAGTTGAAGAGAACCAATTCAACACAGAAAAAGGTTCGTTCTCTAAAGGAACTTCGATTGCGGTTAAGAATTTATTTTTTAACACTCCCGGCAGACGAAATTTCTTAAAGACTGATACCACTGAACTCAAACATATCATCAATACTTTTACCAAATTAGCATTAAGCAATCCGCAAATAGCATTTAAATTATTCATTGATGATGAACTTACTTTTGATCTTTCATCTGGTAATTTGGCTAAGCGGATTGAAGACATCTTTGGTGAAGAGATGCGTGATGCTTTGATTCCCGTGCATGAAGAGACGGACTACATTTCGTTAACCGGATTTATCGGCAAGCCGAGTTTGCTGAAGAAAAATAAAGGAGAGCAATATCTCTTTCTCAATAACCGGTTTGTGCAAAGCAAGCAGATAAATCACGCCGTGTTTACGGGATATGAAAATGTTCTTGAGAAAGGAGACTATCCTTTCTTCATATTATTTTTAAGTATTGATTACAAACGTGTTGATGTAAATGTTCATCCCTCTAAATTGGAAGTACGTTTTGATGACGAAAAGGATATCTACAATTTTGTTTTAGCAGTAATCAAAAAAAGCCTTGCTTCATTTGATATGGTTCCATCATTAACTTTTCAAGCAGAAGCATTTCCCGGCAGCGAAGAAAAGTTACGGATTAATCCTTCGCAGCGAATTGAACGGAAAGATTTCAGCGACCGTCCAACATCCTACCAAGAACCGTATAAACCGAAAGCATATTCTGACAACGAAATAGATCTACTATTCGGAAGTTTGCGAAAAAATGTTGACACTCAATCAATTCCATCAGATGATAAAATGCCTTTTGACGCAGATGCAGCAGAGGTTCCAAAGCAGCAACAGACGGTAATCCGCCGTTCGGATGAAGATGATGCGAACACCACTTTCATCATTCAACTGCACAACAAATATATTTTGTCGCAGATAAAAACGGGATTGATGATTATAGATCAGCATGTGGCGCACGAAAGAATCCTGTATGAAAAAGCTTTGCAATTGTTTGAAGCGAACTTTCCGTTCAGCCAGCAATTGATATTTTCAAAAACACTGGATGTTGACCCGGCGACATATAGTTTGTTGAAAGAACTTTATCCGCATCTCTCTAATCTCGGGTTCACTTTGAAATTCTTCAGCAAAAATACGATTGTCATTGAAGGAATTCCGCAAGAAGTTAAACAAGGAACGGAAGAAAAAATTCTTTTTGAAATGTTGGAAGAGTATCATATCAATGAACGCGAAAAGAAAATTACCGATGCAAAAGACAACATTGCTAAATCTTATTCTTGTAAAACAGCAATTAAAGCCGGAGATAAACTTTCTGAAAAAGAAATGCGCTTGCTGATCGATCAATTGTTTGCGACGTCAATGCCGTATGTTTGTCCACACGGCAGACCGATCGTTGTAAAAATATCATTAGAAGAATTTGATAGAAGATTTGGAAGAACTTAATTAAAATTAGTTGAAAGTAAAAAGTTGAAAGTATCAAGCTATCCACTTTCTACTTGTAACTTTTCACTTTTTACTAAAAAACAATAAACAAAGAGGAACAAATGCCAGTATCCGAAGAATACAAACGACTTCGCGATGAGTACAACCAAAAAGTTGAAAGATCATCGAGCAACGGCAAATCTTACACAACGCTTAGTGGCGAACCGGTTAATGGACTTTATGGACCGGATGATTTAAACAATCATGATTATTTAACAAACTTAAATTTCCCCGGCGAATATCCTTACACTCGCGGAATTCATGCAAATGGTTACCGTGGTAAAGTTTGGACGATGCGTCAATTTGCCGGGTTTGGTTCGCCGGAAGATACCAACCAGCGGTTTCATTATTTGTTGAAGAACGGGCAAACCGGTTTGTCGGTTGCATTCGATTTACCAACGTTAATGGGCTGGGATGCCGATGCTGAATTAGCGCAAGGGGAAGTTGGGCTTTGCGGTGTTTCAATTTCCTCTTTAAAAGATATGGAAACACTTTTAGATAGAATTCCTCTCGACCAAGTTTCTACTTCAATGACGATAAACTCACCTGCGGCAATGGTTTTCGCCTTTTATTTAGCGGTCGCAAAGAAACAAGGCGTTCCGTTTTCAAAATTACGCGGCACTCTGCAAAATGATATTTTAAAAGAATATATCGCACAGAAAGAGTTTATTTATCCGCCGCATCCTTCAATGCGCATCATTGTTGATATGATCGAGTATTGCAAAAATGAAGTTCCGCAATGGAATCCCGTTTCTGTCAGTGGTTATCATATTCGCGAAGCAGGTTCAACTGCCGTGCAGGAATTGGCTTATACTTTGGCAGATGGTTTTGCTTACATCGAGGCTTGTATTGAAAGGGGAATGGATGTTGATGATTTCGCTCCAAGGATTTCATTTTTCTTTAACGCTCACTTAGATTTTTTTGAAGAAATTGCAAAGTATAGAGCGGCGAGAAGAATCTATGCGAAAAGAATGAAAGAAAAATATGGCGCTAAAAATCCACGCTCGTGGTGGCTGCGATTTCATTCTCAAACAGCCGGTTGTTCACTTACAGCACAGCAGCCGGAAAACAATATTGTTCGAACAGCATTTCAGGCGATGGCGGCAGTGCTCGGCGGAACTCAATCGCTTCACACAAATTCAATGGATGAAACGCTCGCGCTTCCGAGTGAGAAAGCGGTAAAAATCGCTTTGCGTACACAACAGCTAATTGCCTATGAAACAGGCGTTACAAATACCGTCGATCCTCTTGGCGGCAGTTATTTTGTTGAGGCACTAACTGATAAAATGGAAGCGCGGGTAAACAAAATATTTGATGAGATCGATGCGATTGGCGGAGTTATTCCAGCGATTGAAATGGGATATTTTCAAAAAAATATTTCTGATGCCGCTTACCGTTACCAAAAAGAAGTTGAAAGAAAAGAAAAATTTATTGTAGGTGTTAATGAATTTGTTGAAGAAAATGAAAAAGTTGATATTCCTCTCTTGACTGTTTCTCCGGAAGTTGAACGACTCCAAAGGGAACAACTTTCTAATTTAAAACAATCTCGCAATCCTGAAGAGGTAGTGAAAGCCTTGGAAGATATTCAACTCGCAGCAAAAGAGAACAGAAACTTGATGCCGGTATTATTGGATGCGGCTGAAAAGTATGTTACACTTGGAGAAATGGTGCATGAACTTCGTTTAGTTTTTGGAACTTACCAGGAAACGGCAGTCTTTTAATATGATGGAAATAGTAAAATTAATTCGCGTCCCGCAATGGGTAAAAAATTTATTCGTTTTTATTCCTGTTGTCTATTCGAGAAATCTTTTTCATACAAATTATCTGGTAAGTTCGATAATCGCTTTTGTTATTTTTTGTTTGCTGTCGAGCGTAGTGTACGTCATCAACGATATTGTTGATGCAGAAGCTGACCGGCATCATCCGGTAAAAAAGCATCGCCCGATCGCCTCCGGAAAAATATCTAAAAAGAAAGGGAAGGTTATCGCTTTAATCCTATTTGTCGTAAGCGTAGTGCTATCACTTTATACAAATTCGAATTTTAAAATCTTTGCCGCTCTTTTTCTACTTATAAACATCTATTATTCGTTTCGACTAAAACACATTGTTCTTCTTGATATTTTCAGCATAGCAGCAGGTTTTATGATCCGGGTTACCGCCGGCGCACTCGTAATTTCGGTTGAAATCTCAAGCTGGTTGATCTTAACAACGATGTTTCTTTCTCTTTTTCTCGCGGTAATGAAACGTCGTTCGGAAATTTACGTCGCCGGAGATGAACAAAGTTCAACAAGAAAAGTGTTAGAATATTATTCTACAAATTTTATCGATCAGATGGCTACCATTGCAGCAGCCGGAGTGATTATAAGTTACGCATTGTACACCGTTTCTGAAAGAACGGTTACCATATTTCAGACAGAGCAATTAATTTATACAACTCCATTTGTTGTTTACGGAATATTCAGATATATGTTTTTGGTTCTTAATCATAACAAAGGAGAAAACACAACCGAAATTATGGTAACCGATGTTTCGATGATCGCGAATATTGTTTTGTATAGTTTAACTACCATAATTATCGTTTACAAATTGTTTTCGTAGCGGTGTGAGCAAAGTTCGGAACTAATTTTAACAAATATTGTTTACAGAGTAAAAAAAGGAAAATATATGCCCGTTGCTTTAGGATCAATTGCCCCCGATTTTACACTTAAAAACACAAATGCTGAAAACGTTTCGTTAAACTCCTTCAGAGGGAAAAAAGTTATACTTTTATTTTTCCCATTTGCTAATACCGGAGTTTGTACAAAAGAAATGTGCTCAATGCGAGATAGCATGAGTCAGTATTCCGATCTTAATGCAGAAATTCTTGGAATAAGCGTTGACAGCCCCTTTACTTTAAAGCTCTGGAAAGAACACAATCAAATTAATTTTCAATTGCTTAGCGATTTTAATAAAGAGGTTGCTCCAACTTACGGTGCCTATTATGACGTTTTTGCTCCCGGCAAATTTGATTACAGAGGTGTCGCTAAACGCTCAGCATTTGTTATTGACGAAACCGGAGTAGTGAAGTATGCTGAAGTTTTAGAAAATGCCGGTGATGAACCGAATTATCAAGCAATCAAAGACGCATTAAAATAAATAGCATTGAGGTAATAAATGATCGAAGAAGGAATAATAGCGCCATCATTTAGTCTTGCTGATCAAGATGGCAAAACACATTCATTAAAAGATTGCTTGGGTAAGAAAGTTGTGCTTTATTTTTATCCGAAGGATAATACACCCGGTTGCACAAAAGAAGCGTGCAGTTTCCGCGATGAAATTGCTTTCTTCAAGAAAAACGATACAATAATATTTGGTGTAAGCGCCGATTCCGTAAAGTCTCACAAAAATTTCAGTGAAAAATTCAGTCTGCCTTTTCCGTTACTCAGTGATGAATCAAAAAAAATGATTGAAGCTTACGGCGTATGGAAAGAGAAAAGCATGTATGGCAAAAAATATATGGGCATCGAAAGAACCACTGTCATTATTGATGAAAAGGGAAAGGTCAAGAAGATTTTTGCAAAGGTAAAAGTTGAAGGACACACAGAGGAAGTCCTGGAAGCTTTGAAGTAAAATGATTTATGTAACCAGAAGAGAAGTATTCAGCGCCTCTCATCGTTTATATAATGAAGACCTAACGGCTGAAGAAAATATTGCGCTTTATGATAAGTGTTCGAATCCGTACGGACACGGACACAACTTTATTTTAGAAGTTGTGGTTTGCGGTGAGGTTGATAAAAAATCCGGCTACGTAATTGACCTGAAGATACTTAAGAAAATCATCCGCGAAAATATTATTATAAAAGTTGATCACCGAAGTTTAAACCATGAAGTTGATTTTCTAACCGGCATCATTCCAACCGCAGAAAATATCTGCGTTGCAATTTGGGATGAACTGAAAAACAAAATTCCTACAGGTAAATTGTATTCCGTTAAATTGTTCGAAACGGAAAATAATTATGTCGAATACAAAGGAGAATAAAATGGATCTTGTTAAAGTTGAAAAGTTAGTTGAAAATTTATTGGTTGATATTGGCGAAGACTCAAAACGGGAAGGACTTTTACGAACACCCAAACGTGTCGCCAAAGCGTACGAGTTTTTAACTGCCGGTTATCATAAGAATATTGAAGATGTTTTGAACAATGCTATTTTCAATGAGAAATATGATGAAATGGTTTTAGTGAAGAATATTGATTTTTACAGTTTGTGCGAACATCATATGCTTCCATTCTATGGAAAGGTTCACATCGCCTATGTTCCAAATGGGAAAATTGTCGGATTGAGTAAAATTCCCCGTATCGTTGATGTTTTTGCACGCCGTCTTCAAGTGCAGGAGAGAATGACCCAACAAATTGCCGATACTTTGGCAAAATATCTTGCACCGAAAGGTGTTGCGGTAGTTTCTGAAGCCTACCACATGTGTATGATGATGCGTGGAGTTGAAAAGCAAAACTCCTCAGCTACTTCAAGCGCTATGCATGGACTTTTTAAAGAAGATGCCAGAACCCGTACAGAATTTCTTGATCTAATCAGGATGAATAAAATTTAGTGAATTCTTCAACCGATAAAATATGGATAACCGGGGCGAGTTCCGGAATAGGAAAGTCAACTGCAATTTTGTTTGCTGAAGCAGGCTACAATGTATATACCACTGCCAGACGCGAAGAAAAATTAATGGAACTTTCAACAGAAATAAAAGTAGGTTGTTTAATAGAGCAATCAACTTTGGATGTCTGTCTGAAAGAGGATGTCTTTTCTTATGTCGATAAAAACTTTGCCAAAAATGGAATTGATTGTCTGATAAATAACGCGGGTATAACTTCTTTCCGAAGAGTTGAAAATACCAAGGTTGAAGAAATTGAGAAGATCATTGAGACAAACCTGCTTGGTTCGATCTATTCAATTAAAGCGGTTCTTCCTTTAATGATAAAACAGAATAGGGGAACAATAATTAATATTTTGTCGGTAGTAACGGAAAAAATATTTACACAAAGCAGCGCTTATTCTGCTTCAAAAGCCGGATTGAAAGCGTTCGCACAAATATTAAGAGAAGAAGTAAGAAAATATAATATCCGGGTGATAAACGTTTACCCGGCAGCCACAAATACAGATATTTGGTCGGATGATCTTCGCTCAAAACATGCTCACCGGATGATGAAGGCGTCTGAGGTTGCAGAATCTATTCTTTCTATTTATAAACAAACAGGAAATATTGTAACGGAGGAAATAGTTTTAAGACCGATAGAGGGCGATTTATAAAAACCATGAAGGTCTCGTAAGACCTTCATGCTACAACATAATTACATTCCGTCGTGAAATCCGTTACCATCTTGTCTCTTACCCATTTCATCGCAGCCGTTCGGACATTCCATATGTCTTTTCATTCCTCTTCCCATTTTACCCATTTTGCCGGGTCTATTAAAAGCTGGATGTTTATTCCAGATTACTTTCTGATTTGCATCGAGTAAGTCGTAAACATCCATTTGATGATTTGCCATTGCAGTTTCGATTGTATTTCTTTGCTTCATTATTTTATCATCGAGTGCAAGAAAAGCTTTACGATCATAATTACCTTTACTAAGTAATTCTTTTTTCTCGAGATGGAGTTTTTGCATATCGGCACGAAGATCGATCATTTTTTTCTGATGTGCTGTTCGTAAATCTTCTATCTTCTTTTCTTGATCTGGAGTAAGGTTTAACTTCTCGTGCATCATAGCTTTTCTTTTTCCCATTCCCATTCCCGGTTCGGGCTGTGCATATACACCAATAGCGAAAACTATAAGCGCTATCGGCATTACATATTTCATGAATGATTTCATGTTGAGATTCCTTATATTTTTTCTGAAATAATTTTTGTTTCGCTGCTTTGACAGCAACTTTATGTGAATGGTTTAATCACCAGATTCGTTAAACCATCCGCCCTCTATATGTGTCTAAAAGTATAAATTGGTAAAATGCCGGAAGAAAATTCTGATTCAGATTATGATTTAGTTCATCGCTTTCTTAAAGGCGATGAACATTCGTTCAATAAACTTGCACGAAAGTACCAGGCTAAAATTTACTGGCATGCAAGAAGAATGACGGGAAATCATTTGGATGCTGATGAGATTGTACAAGAAGTTTTGCTGGTAATGTTTAACAAGTTAAGTGATTTTAATTTTCAAGCTTCGTTATTTACATGGATTTACCGGATCACCATTACCAGAAGCATTAATTATATTAAGAAACAAAAGCTGCGGAGATTTATTTCGTTCGATTCACCGGAAAATATTGGTCTGGCAACCGACGAGAACGTAGTTAAAAATATTGAAGACAAAGAGAAATTAAAAAAATTGGATAAAGTGTTACAACAATTACCGGAGAAACAAAGGGAAATATTTGCACTCCGGCATTTTGATCAATTAAATTATGAAGAAATTGCCGAACTTACAGGTAAGAGTGTCGGCGGATTAAAAGCAAATTATTTTCATGCCTTTGAAAAGGTTATTAAACTGATGGAAAATAAAAATGGATAAGAAAACCTTTGAAACATTTGACAAAACTTTTCCTCTAAAAAGACTTGAGATTGAAAATCACGATGCAGCTTCTGAAATTACCGGAGAGTTAAATCAACTAAGCATTATTTCAAAAGAACTCTCATCGCTTAGCAGCGTTGAAATTAACCAAAATTATTTTACAACGATTCTTCCTAAATTTTATGAGAGACAAGAGAAGCGAAGATATCAATTCTCACTCGGGAAATTAGTTTATAGCGCTTCGTTAGCATTTGCTACTCTTATTCTTGTAATTATTTCGGTTAACCAAGTGCAAAACCTACCAAAACCGGAAACATTGGCACCGAACAACGCGGCAACACAAATTTCTTCTTACTCAGAGGATTCATACATCGCTTCAGCGGATCAGTTTTCTGATTCAGTTGTTGACGATACAAATCTTCAAACTGAAATTGATAATTCGATTACTCAATCAATATTGGCAAACGGCTCCGGCAGCAATTATACACTTATTAAAAATGATACCGATTACGAAAAAGTTCTCACTCAATTAAATGATGAAGAACTCGAAAACATTTATACACAACTTCAAGACATAAAAATATTATAGGTGTGATATGAAAATATATTTGATCTCCATACTTATGTTTGCGATGATACTTTCCAGCGAAATATTTGCCCAGCCCCACCACATGGGAAACAGAAGAGGGAAAGCGCGCGAAAAAATTGATCAATTGGAAAAGATAAAACTTATTGAAACGCTTAATATGGATGAAGAGGTGAGCCTAAAGTTTTTTGCCAAAAGAAATGAATTCCGCGAACGCGGCAAAAGGTTAAATGATAAAATTGACAGCCTCTCCCATTTCATTGGAGAAAAAACTGTTGCGGCTGAGGGCAAAACCAGAGACGCTGAATGGGAAAAGCTTATTGAGGAGTTTATTTCAGCCGAAAAGAAATTACAGAATAATAAGCTGGAGTTTCTAACTGCAATTCAGAAAATTCTTTCGCCACAACAAGTAGCCGAGTTTTTAGCTTTTGAGAGAAGATTTCGTGATGAAGTTCAGGAAATACTTTTACGGGGCAGGAAAAGACCGGTTACCGAATAAAAAATTCGTTCAATTTCTTGGATATATTGCAAGAAGAACGTAATTTTGTGCTCCTTTTTCTGCGGAAGTGGTGAAATTGGTAGACACGCTACTTTGAGGGGGTAGTGCTCGAAAGGGCGTAGGGGTTCAAGTCCCCTCTTCCGCACACTTTTTCTTTTAAGCGAGATAGCTTACCTCCCAAATGATGATTATCGAACAGAGAATGTTGAATTTAGAAGGAAAAACCTATTTATTCGGCGTTCATTATTCGATGTTCATGCTTCAAATTGCGATACAAATCTGGAACTTGAATAATCTTATCCTAAATATTATGAAAATTTGCATAATCAAGTGGTAATTTATTGATAAAACATAATAACTTATCGGTAAAATATCATTGCTTTTCGTTAAATCATCATTAACAAACGATAAAACATAAATACTTTTCGATAA
>JAVHOS010000354.1:0-1415 GCA_036170205.1 Ignavibacteriaceae bacterium
TGGTAATATCGCAACGGAAGATTTGGTGCATCTCTTTCAAAAAATGAATTTGCGTTCCGATCTCCAACTTGATAATCTGATAACAATCTCCAAGGAAGCTGCTGAATATTTTAAGCGTGAATTGCCAGGAACGATTTATAAGACTGGAAGAATCCAGTAAAAAAATGGAATCATCTTTATGAAATTGTTAGATGGAATTAGAGTATTAGACTTAACCAACGTTCTTGCCGGACCTTTCGCAACGCTTCATTTAGCGCTTGCAGGAGCAGAAGTAATTAAGATTGAAAATCCTATTGATGGCGATCTTGCGCGTAAACTTGGCATTGTCACTGAGTATAATAAGAAATTGATGGGGACAAGTTTTCTTGCACAGAATGCGAACAAAAAATCTCTCACGCTCAATTTGAAATTTGAAGAAGGAAAAGAAATTTTTCGCAAGCTTGTTAAAACTGCCGACGTTATTGTTGAAAACTTTCGTCCCGGAGTTATGGCTCGTCTTGGATTTTCTTATGAAAAACTTTGTGAAATAAATCCCAAAATAATTTATTGCTCAATCTCCGGATTTGGACAAACCGGTCCGGATGCTTTCAAACCGGCGTACGATCAGATCATCCAAGGCTTAAGCGGAGTGATGGCGGTGAATGGAGATGAAAGATTAAACCCGCTTCGTGCCGGATTTCCCGTCTGCGATACAATTGGCGGAGTGAATGCCGCCTTTGCAATCATGGGCGCTTTGTATTTCCGCGAGAAAACGGGTGAAGGACAATTTATTGATGTTGCGATGCTCGATTCAATTATGCCGTACATGGGCTGGGTTGCAGCTAATCTTTTAATTGGCGGGCAGCAGCCTGCGTTAATGGGAAACGATAATTTTACCGCCGCTCCTTCCGGCACATTTGTTACAAAGGATGGTTACATCAATATTGCCGCCAACAAACAAGAGCAATGGCACGACCTCTGCGATATTCTTGGCGTTGCCGAATTGAAGGAAGATCTTCGATTTAAAGAAAGAGATACGCGAAAGAAAAATCGAAAGGAACTTACTCCGCTTATCGAAGAAAAGTTAAAAGAAAAAGAAACAAAATATTGGGCTGATGTGTTGAATGAAAAAGGAATTCCTTCCGGTGAAATTTTATCGCTTGAAGATGCGTTAAATCAACCGCAAATAAAACATAGAGAAACTTTAAAAACAATTAACACTCCCGGCATTGGGGATATTCCGTTATTCAACTTAACGGCAAAATTTAACAAGACAACCGCGGAAATTGAAACTCCTCCACCGACACTTGGGCAGCATACGGAACAATTGCTGAATGAATTTGGTTATAGTGATGAAGAGGTGAAATCTTTTAAAGAAAAGGGGATTGTGTGAAATTAGAATTCAGGAGTAAGAAGTAAGAAATCAGAATGAAAGT
>JAVHOS010000355.1:0-6843 GCA_036170205.1 Ignavibacteriaceae bacterium
AAATAATTTGTTTTGATTTACTTGGTTGGGTTTAGAACTAACTGCCCTAAACTGAAAGCGCTTTTGGCGGCGGGATCGGCTTTTGCAATTAGTTCTCTACCTAACTGTATTTGTTTTTACAGTTGGTAATTTTTAGGTGTATGGACATCAAACAAAACCTCCTCTATTTTTGAGAACCTTCTAACTTTTAACATCGCTTTTAAAATGTTCTTTTAAATGCGGTTGTCGGTAGTAAAAATAAAATAATTTTTAGAATAACAAAAATTATTTACATAACCCGGATAAACCGGAAATCACAAAAAACAAATAATGTTGGGGGAATGACTGAATGTTTGCATGAATGAATGAAAAACATTCATCCATTCAATTTCATTCAACCTTAGCGAGGCTAAGCCGCCAACCAATATTTTTTTGATCTCAGAACAAGGATTAACGATTTTTGATTTTAGAAGTTAAAAAAATCAAAAATCGCATTTCGTTAGTCCTTGTTCGTAAATCGTGTCCCAAAAAACAAGAATTTAACTGAGAATTATTCTGTAAAGACGGGGCATGCCCCGTCTCTACTTTTAATCTAAAAATATTCTCTTCCTAATCCACCGCCGCGAACTAATTAACACTTCCTAATTTTTTCTCGTTCATCATACTATTAAGCCTCTTAATACGGTCGTCAAGAATTTTGATGCGGGTGTTAATATCTTCTAAAAACTTATCAAGTTTCATTTCGTAGCCGGGTTTGTCATACATGCCGCGCTGCTCAAAGTAACTTTTAAAAAGCCAATTATATTTTAATGCTTCCATATTTTCTGAGAAACGTTCTGTTCCTAATTTTGTTTCTTCTGTTATCTTAATCAGATTTGCGAATACAGAGGCAAGAGAACTGTCGAGCGGAGATTTATCGGAAAGCATCTTTCCCAAAACTCCCTGCCCATTCTGAACATTTTTAATGAGATCATCAATTCCTTTAATCGAATGATCAACATTACGTACAACCGATTGGACATCAGCACCAAGAGTGTTTACCACATTAGCAAGCGTATCAAGTTTATAGGAGATCGAACCGAGACTTTTATCCGCCGTTACAATTAATCTGTTAGTATTGTTATAAAGATCATCGTTATTTACAAGTTTACCGATTGAACCGGAACCGTTATTTACTTTGCCGACAATTTCAGCAAGATTTCGCGCCATATCTTTTGTATATTCAAGTGTTCCCTTTGCTTCTTCAACCAAAGCGCCGAAATTTAACGGATCATCCGCCATAATTGTTCCCCCATTTTCAACTTGTTTTGAAGCGTTTGAACCAACATGCAGTACAATAATTTTATTCCCGACAAGACCTTCCGTTTCGACCGAAGCACGCATATCTTCTTTAATAAATGATTTGATGTCGGAGACTAAACGAAGCGTTACTTCAACCCTTGCCATAGAATCTTTCATAATTTTCAACTCGCTAACGTTCCCGACCTCAATACCGCTTAAACGAACGGCAGCTCCTTTACGCAATCCTTCGATCGTCGAAAAATATGCTTTTACTTCAAAGGTTGAAGCAAAAAGGGATTGCTTGTTGCCCAAAAGAAAAACTGCCACAAGAAAGAGTATTGAGCCAATGAGAATGAATATTCCCAGCCGTATGGTGCTGCCTTTTGATTCCATAAAAACTCCGTTAATCTACTTTTGTGTCACTCGTAAAAAAGTCATGTAAAAAAGGATCGGTTGAAATGGTTAATTCCTTCAAACTTCCTTCATATTTAATTTTTCCTTTATCCAAAACTACTGCTCTATCGGAAATGATCTGCGCACAGGCTAAATCATGAGTAATGCTGATGGAGGTCATTTCCAATTCATTTTGTAAATCTCTTATCAACCGACTTATCTCTTTTGTGGTGATAGGATCAAGTCCCGTAGTCGGTTCATCATAGAGCATTAATTTGGGTTCGGTGATAATTGAGCGCGCAAGCCCGATACGTTTGCGCATTCCTCCGGAAAGTTCGGAAGGCATTTTATCAACCGCATGTTCAAGTGAAACCATTTCCAATGCCCGTTTCACTTTTGCTTCAACTTCCTTTTTAGTAAAATAGAAATTCCGTATCAATGGAAAAGCGAGATTTTCTCTAACCGACATAGAATCATACAACGCCGCACTTTGAAAAAGAAAGCCGATATTTTTTCTTAGCTCTTTCAGTTCTTTGTTCGAAAGGGTATGAACATTTTTCCCTTCAATAAAAACTTCTCCTTCATCGGGCACTAAAAGTTTCACCATACATTTTAAGAGAACGCTTTTTCCCGTTCCGCTTTTCCCGAAGACTACAAGATTTTCACCATGATCTACCGAAAGAGAAACGTCATCAAGAACAACAAAGTCATCAAACGCTTTTGAGATATGCGATATTTTCACCATTTCTACGGCCATATCCACAACGTAATTTTTACGAGAACTGTATCAGTTACTAAAATCAACAAGGACGCGAGAACTACCGAAGTTGTGGAGGCTTTTCCGACCCCTTCTGTTCCTTTATCAGCGTTGTATCCTTTAAAAGCGCCGACGATACCGACAATAAATCCGAAGAAGAAAGTTTTACCGACACCCGGAAGGATATCACTAAACCTAATTGCTTCAACAACCGAAACTACGTAAAGCTGCAACGACATGTTTTGCGTTAAGATAATTGCAAGGTAACCGCCAAATATTGCAAGGAACACTACGTATAGCGTCAGCATCGGCAAAATTAATGCACAGGCAATAACCCGTGTAACAACCAAATAACGGAAAGGGTCTATTGCAGAAACTTCCATCGCGTCAATCTGTTCGGTCACCCGCATTGAACCAAGTTCTGCACCTATGCCGGAGCTTACTCTTCCGGCAAAAATTAATGCGGTAATAACGGGACCAAGTTCCCTTACAACAGAAAGTGAAACCATCGCCGGTAAAACGGATTCCGCTCCAAACCGGGCAAGGATCGGTTGACTCTGCATCGCCAAAACAACTCCGATGATAAAACCGGTAACGCTTACGATCGGCAATGTTTTAACACCGAGTTCATCCATGTGTTTTTTTATTTCGTGAAATTCATACGGAGGCATGAAGACATTTTTTAGGAAGCGAAAGCAGAATTCGAAGAATTGCCCCACACCAAAAAGGAAGCCGCTAAACTTGTTATACGCTGCGTTATGTTTTTTTACAAGATTTTTCAATTATGAATATCGGTTACGTTAGATTCTTTTCTTTTGTTAAGATAAAAATAAGAAAAAATGTTTACCCAAGAAACCCGCCCGTGTAAAAGCTTAAAAAGCATTCTCGTAATAATTGATGGTCGTCTCACCTCCCAGGAACAAAATTGCGACAACATCAAAGCGGATATTCTCATCGGTAATATTCTTTTCGGCAAGATACGCTTCGGCAATCTTTCTGATCTGGCTCATTTTCTTTTTGGTTATCGCTTCTTCCGGTTTGCCATATTCTAAACTTTCGCGCGATTTTACTTCAACAAAGACAAGATAATCGTTATCTCTTGCGATTATGTCGAGTTCCCCTTTTCCATAACGGTAATTCCGTTCGATGATCTCAAAACCTTTTTCTACAAGAAAAGAAGCTGCGAGGTCTTCTCCTTCTTTCCCTTTTTCTTTAGTTGAAGATGGCAAGTTGTCCTCCTAAAATATTTCTTAAAAACTTTTTCCGGTGATAGGGTGTAGGTCCATATTTTTTAACTGCGGCAATGTGCTCAGCCGTTGCATAACCTTTATTCTTCTCCCATTTGTATTCAGGATAGAGCTTAGATAACTTCACCATCAGTTCATCACGTACTACTTTAGCTACAATGGAAGCGGCGGCGATTGAGAAAGATTTTGCATCTCCTTTAACGATTGCTCTTTTTGCAATTTCAGATTGAAAGGTTTTATTTCCATCAATTAGAATGAGATGAGGAATGACAGAAAGTTTTTCAACCGATCTTCTCATCGCAAGAAGCGAGGCTTGCAAGATATTTATTTCTTCAATTGTTGTATGTGGAATAATTTCATAACCGAACGCAAGCGCTTGTTTGGTAATTAAAGCAAAAAGTTTTTCGCGTTGTGCATGAGAAAGTTTTTTAGAATCATTTACCCCTTCAATGACTGTTGAAGGATGAAACACAACGGCAGCAGCAACTACCGGACCAGCTAGAGGTCCGCGTCCGGCTTCATCTACTCCTGCAATTAATTGAATCTCTTCAGTGCGGAATGAGTCGTCAAACTTTTTCATATGCCAAACAAGATTGCGAACAAACCTATAATCATTTGCCATTTTAATAATCGACTTACTTTCCCGAAAGATTTTTTGTCATTCTCTTTGTGCAGAACAAACACGCTATAAATCAACATCGGCACAACTCCAAACGTTATAATTAATAAATATTTTGCGCCATAAATTTTTAAGAGAAACGGAACGAGCATCGCGATCAGCAAGAAAAGTCCAAAAACATAAAGAAGAGTTTTCGCATTTTCAAATCCAAACTTTACAGGAAAAGTAATAACACCGACTTTTGAATCTCCCTCAGCATCTTCCATATCTTTCACAATTTCTCTCATTAAGTTTATAGTGAAAGCAAAAATAAAAGGAAACACAACCGGACTTACTTTGCCCATGGCAACACCACCAAACAAAAACGCTAAACCGGTAAGAAATGCAACGACCGTATTCCCCAATAACGGAATTTGCTTCAACTTATAAGAATAATAAAACGTAAGCACAACCGATCCAAGTACAATAAACACGGCAGATATATTTACGAGAAATGAAAAAGCTATTCCTCCCGCCACAAAAAAAGAATAAAGAATGAGCGCAGTTCCTTTTTTCATTCCACCCTTTACAAGAATTCTTTCCGGGCGATTGATCTTGTCAACTTCAATATCGAAAAAATCGTTGATGATGTTTGCAGAAGCCGCAATAAAAGAAGCAGCAAATGAAGCAAAGAGGACTGCAAAGGTAACCCTCTTATTTCCCGAACATATAAATCCCGCTGCTATAACGGTAAAAAATGTTATAGCTGAATTAACGGGGCGAATAATCTTTATAACGTTTATGGTTATCTCTTCTTTGATCTGCTAAAATTCATTTATAATTCCAAAATGGATTTTCCCTTCGCTAAAAGAATCTCCTTTTGCAAAGGCAAAATTAACATTTAAAATCCCAAGTCCGGTCTCCAGATGTAAACCGATTCCATACCCGGTTTTTGTGCCGGAGGAATTGGAAATCTTTAGCTCAATATTTTCTTTTTGTAAAAAATATCCGGCATCAAAAAAGGTAAAGAAGAATGTTCGCCTCGTTAAGAGAAAACGGTATTCAAGGTTTGTCCATGCAATGCGCGAAGCAAGAAATTGGTTTTCTCTGTATCCGCGAAGCGAATTAGTTCCGCCTAACAAAAACATGTCTGAGATTTCAACTTGCTGACCTTGCAATTCTTTTCCGTGCATTCCCAGCGCAAATACTTGCCGATTAAATGGTTCATAGTAAATGTTAAAATCGGCAATAATTTTTTGATGGATTACTTTTGTTTCCGTTGATGAAGTTATTAGCTCCGCCGGACCATTTATATTTTTTTTTGTGTAAACATAAGCGTTGGCAAAGTAGATCCCTTCGGTTGGCGAGTAAGGATCGTCACGTGAATCATATTTAAGTGTTATTCCGGAGGAGATTGACGTTGCGTTATAAACCGGAACAAAGCCGTAATCGTTAAGCGAGGGAATAACTTTTTCATAATCCAAAGTTCCGGAAACGGTAATGTCGCTTGTTGCAGTGTAATCAAGTGCAAAGCTGTATTTACGCTGCACGTATGAACTGTCTTGCTTTTTTTGGAACAATCCGAAATTAACATGGAATGGGAAATCAAAAACCCATGGCTCATAATATTTCAATTCAAGTTCCTGCGAAAGCCGGTCGATCTTCTGCCAGCGAAATGCGGCTGCACGTCCCGTTCCAAAAAGATTTCGGAGACTTACATTTACTAAACCTGAAAAATACCCGCTTCCCGTTTTAGTCTCGCCTGGCAGATACCCGATGATGCCGTCAAAATTATTGGTTTCTTTTTCCTTCACTTCTATCTTCAAAACGCCTTCATCTTTCTGAGAAAAATAAAATTGCGCTTCAGCCACGGGATCAAAAAAGCGGAGTCGGTTTAATCGTTTAGGAATTTCTTCTATCTTTTTCTGTGAATATTTTTCGTTAGTGCGTAAACCTAACTCACGGATGATTACGTAGTCTTTGGTTTTAACATTACCTGCAATTTCAAAGCGGTCAAATGTACTTTTTCTGTTTTTGTTAACTGAGAGATAAACGTCAGCAAAATATTTTTGAGACAAGGAATCGTCGATAAAGGAAATCGATTCGATTTTTAGTTTGGCAAAGGGAAACCCTTCTTCATCTAAAGTATTAAAATTCCGTTCGATGAAATTTTCAATTATCTGTTTTGTAAAAACAGAACCTTCCAGGTTTTCTGCATCGCGTAAAATGTTTTTGTAGGTTAGGGAATCAATTCCGCTGAAAATTATTCGTTCGAGATACGTCGGCTCTCCTTCGGCTACAAACACCTTTAGTTCATTGTTCAAACTATCTTCACCGTTAACTGTAACGATACTATCAATCTTAAAACGAAAGTACCCTGCATCGTTATAAAACTGGTGGAGATTTGATTCTATTTTTTGTTGATTGCTATCAAGAGGAATATTTGTTTTCTCTAAAGATATTCCGGCTGAAAGTATTTTATCCGTGAAGACTTTGTTTCCTGAAAAAGTAATTTTCTTTTGTGTTTGCGGAAAAAGTAATTGAGCGAAAAGAAGAGTGATGAATAAAAAGCTATTGAGGCGAGTCAT
>JAVHOS010000356.1:0-26326 GCA_036170205.1 Ignavibacteriaceae bacterium
AATTGGCAGACAATTCAGTTCATCTTGTTATTACTTCTCCACCTTACTGGCAACTGAAGGATTACGGGACAGAAAATCAAATTGGATTTCACGATAATTATGAAAATTATATTAACAATTTGAATTTAGTTTGGAAAGAATGCTACCGTACTCTTCACAATGGTTGTCGTCTTTGCGTAAATATTGGAGACCAGTTTGCCCGTGCTGTTTATTATGGACGCTACAAAGTAATTCCGATAAGAGAAGAAATTATCAAGTTCTGCGAAATTATTGGGTTTGATTATATGGGCGCAATCATCTGGCAAAAGGTAACAACATCTAACACGACTGGCGGCGGGGTGCAAATGGGTTCATATCCCTACCCGAGAAATGGAATATTAAAATTGGATTACGAATTTATTTTGATTTTCAAAAAATTAGGTGATGCCCCAAAACCGACCAAAGAAAATAAAGAACTTTCAAAAATGACCGCTGAAGAATGGAACACATTTTTTGCAGGACATTGGAATTTTGCTGGAACAAAGCAAGACAATCATATTGCAATGTTTCCCGATGAATTACCAAAGCGATTAATAAAAATGTTTGCATTTGTTGGCGACACAGTCCTTGACCCTTTTGCAGGTAGCGGAACAACAAATCTTGTCGCAAAAAATCTTGGAAGAAATTCGGTAGGTTATGAAATTAATCCTGAATTTATTCCTATAATAAAACAAAAATTAAAAACACATCAACAAGATATTAGCGGAACAACTTATGAGTTTAAAAAAGAGGATGCTTTACCAATAAATTTTGAAAGTGAAATAAAGCAGCTTCCCTATATTTTCAAAGACCCTCACACACTTGATAAAAAAGTTGATATAAAGAAATTGCAGTTTGGCTCTAAAATTGATAAAGATAGTTCTACAATAAGGCAAGAATTATTTAAAGTTGAACAAATAATTGCATTGGATAAACTTGTGATTAATGGTATCAAAACAAAACTTATTGGAATTAAACCTTATCCCATCGGATGGAAATTCTTGGGAGAAGATGTAAATTATGAGGGAATTAAATTTTTGGAATCTAAATTTAGAAGCAGTAAAGTTTTTATGCGATTTGATGAAATTAAGTATGATGACGAAGGGAATCTGCTTTGCTATTTATATTTAGAAAACAAGACTTTCATAAATGCACATATATTAAAAAATGGTTTTTCAAAAGTTGATGAAAATTTTAATTATAAATCAAAATCAAAATTTATAAAAACATTTATTCAAAGAGATATAGTAATCCAAGAGGAGTTAAAAAATTACCGTTATGGCTAATAAACGCTTTTCAAAAGAATTCGGTAAGAAGGAAAAAGTCCTCAATTACGCTTGTCAGACTTATCAATTATCTCGTCCGAACAAAGTTGGTACGGTAATGGCTCTCATTCGTGAATGTCAGCCGAAATCATTTGAAGAGTGGCAGAAATGGTATTTTGAAAACGCAAATACAGACGGGAAGACTCCAAGTAAAATTACAAAAGAGAGTTTGGAAGAACTGGGGAATCGGCTTTTTGAAAAAATAAAAACGATTGTAATTCCGCAATGGACAGAAGCATTTAATCAGCTGACAATACAAGACTGCATCGATTATATTTTCAATCTAACAATCAACAGAACTTATGACGGCTTCATAAGGGAGAAATCCGTTATTGAGGATAATCTTGCAAAAGAATTTCCGAATATAAAATTTATAGAAAGCGATCCAGAGCTTGATCACGCTGGTGACATTGATTACCTCGGTTGGATTGGAGAAAAAGCGTTCGGTATTCAAATAAAACCCGTTACAGCAAAAGCTAACTTCGGTAATTATTCGCCGTCCGAAAGAATGAAAGCAAGTTTTAACGACTTTACGGAAAAATATGGCGGAAAGGTTTTTATTGTTTTCAGTATTGATGATGAAATCAAAAATGTAGAAGTAATTGAAGAAATTAAGGCGGAAATTAAAAGACTTTCCGAATAAGTTCAGTAAAAGCTTAACATTTCATTTTCTCCTTTTAACAAGATTTTACATTCATTTAATATCACCCGGAGTTAGGATTTAATTATTTATCTTTGCATCAATAAATTTTATAAAGCATTAAATAATGAATCAATTCTTTACCTCCAAAATTGTGAAAAAGATCATTTCCCGATATTCAGTTCTCCTTCTTTTTACACTTGTAACCGCTACTAATTTATTTGCACAAACCAATCCTCGTGTTTTTATTAACGAAATCCTTGCCTCTAATCTTACCACAAATCCCGATATGGTTGACTTTGGCGATTTCTCCGATTGGATTGAACTTTATAATGATGAAGCAGTTACTGTGAATATTGGAGGATTTTTTCTTTCTGATGATTTTTCTATTCCGATGAAATGGCAATTCCCGGCGAACACGATTATTCCTGCAAAGGGATTTTATTTAGTTTGGGCTGATGACTTAAATAATATTCCCGGCAAATCATATATAAGAGATTGGTGGCCTAACAACATTTCTTACACAACTAAATGGTGTCATACTAATTTTAAATTGAATAAAGGCGGCGATAAAATCGGATTGTTCAATGCCTCCGGAACAGTAATCGATTCACTCATATTTCCAAATCAAACTACTGATGTTTCATTCGGAAGACAACCTGACGGAAGCGGTACGCTCTTACATTTTGGTGAACCAACGCCTTCAGCTTCTAATTCATCAATCGGATTAAATGCTGTCTCATTTTCCGGAGAAGTTATTTTTTCTCAGGAAGGTGGTTTCTATCAAAATTCAATTCAACTAACTTTATCTTCTAATTCCGGCAGCGGAGTAATTAGATACACGACTGACGGTTCAAAACCTACGAGTAAATCTCAACAATATTCAGCGCCAATACCAATTAATACTAACACCATTATTCGTGCGCGATTATTTGAAGATGGAAAAATTCCCGGTAACACAACAACCAATTCTTATTTTTTAGGCGAGTCCAGAAATTTACCCGCAATTTCTTTCGTAGCTGATCCAACTTTTTTATGGGATAAACAATTAGGCATTTATTTGAACTCATATAAAGACCGAGAAATTCCCATAAGTCTGGAATTCTTCCAATCAACTACACGTGATTACTTTTTAAATGCAGGCGCAAAGATCGGTGGAGAGAATATTTTTAGATTTGCTCAGAAACCATTGAACATTTATGCCAGATCAGATTATGGTTCCACGCATATCACTTATAAATTATTTGATGATCTTCCTTATGTTGAGTTCAAACAAATGTATTTGCGAAACGGCGGAGATGATTGGCCAAATACCATGATAAGAGACGGCATGCTGCAAACTGTTCTTAAAAACCGAATTAAAAATCCGATGATGGCTTTTAAACCTTCTGTTGTTTATCTGAACGGGAAATATTGGGGGATTCATGATATCAGAGAAAAAATTGACGATCAATATTTTTTACTTCACTACAACACCGATCCCACAAATCTCGATCACATCGACGATTTGTACAGAGTAATTGCTGGCGATTCAACGGATTTTGTAAATGTTGTAAATTTTGCAAGCGCAAATAATTTGAGTGACTCCGCTAACTACGCCTATGTTTCTTCTAAAGTTGATATTCACAGTTTAATGGATTTTGTGATCGTTCAAGATTTTCTTGCAAATACGAGTTGGGGACACAACAGAGAAATGTGGCGAGACAACAAAGATCAAAAACCATGGCAATGGATTATGGTTGATTTTGATAGGGGTTTCAACACCAGTAATATAAGCTTAAATCAATTAACCGATCTTTATAATAATTTCGGTTTGTTCCGCCAGCTTTGCGCAAACGATCAATTTAAAAATGAATTTGTACAGAGGTATGCCGAACATCTTAATCATACTTTTGAACCATCGCGGGTTATTAACAAAATTGATAGTGTGAAGACAATTATTCAGAATGAGATTCCGAGACATGCACAAAAATGGGGAACTTATATTGATTCTCTTACAATCGATATTTGGGGAAAAACTCCCGGCATTGCTTCACTATCATATTGGAATGCTGAAGTTCAGAAACTTAGAGACTTTGCACTTCAACGGAGTAGTTACGCCAGCCAATATTTAAGCGGACAATTTGGTCTTTCGGGTCGTGCAAATCTTTTAGTTACGTCGAATATTATTGATGGAGGAAAAATTGAAATTAATAACTTTCCGGAAAATTTTGGCGAGACAAATCTTTATTTCAAAAATATACCTCTATCGGTAAAAGCTTATTCACCTCCGGGGTATGGTTTTAAGCAATGGAAAGAGATTGTGTTATCGGCGAATCTTAATTTAATTCCACAAGGCACTGCGTGGCGTTACTTCGATGGCAGTTCAACTCCTGTTGGTTCCTGGCAAAGCATAAATTTTAGCGATGCTGCCTGGAAGTTGGGAAATGCTCAACTTGGCTACGGTGATGGTGATGAAAAAACTGTTATCAGCTACGGACCGAACTCACAGAATAAATATATTACTTCGTATTATCGACACGCTTTTCAAATTAGCAATCCTACAGATATTCAAGCATTGAAATTGAGATTATTGCGTGATGATGGCGCAGTAATCTATTTGAACGGGAATGAAATTGTTCGTTCAAATATGCCAACGGGAACAATTTCTTATTCCACACTTGCGCCGGTAGCGGTTGGCGGAGCAGAAGAAACAACTTTCTTCGAATTCACAATTGACAAAAGTAATCTCGTTGCAGGAACTAACTTACTTGCCGTTGAAATTCATCAATCAGGCGGGACAAGTTCTGACGTTAGTTTTGATCTGAGTCTTGATGCTGTGTTAAATCAGCAATCAAATACAGAAAATGTGATCGGAACAAACGACAGCATAGTTTATACAATTTTAGATGATACTAAGTTAATTGCTGAATTTGAAAAAATCAGTTCAAGCGAATTAGCCCAAGTAATAAATGAACCGCTGACTCTCTCAAAAATAAATTCGCCGTACTTTGTTCCAAACGATGTAACAATTGAAACGAACGGTATTGTGAATATTGAGCCCGGCACCATCATTTATTTTTCGGGCGGCAAAGGGATGACAGTGAAGGGAAAACTAATAATGAATGGTACAGTTGATGAACCGATTACGCTTACCTCATATTATCCTTTAGAAAAATGGGCAGCGATTTGTTTCGACAGTAGCAATGGAATTTCAGAATTAAATAACGTAAATATTTCATTGGCAACAAACGGTTCTGATCCGGTGTACTTTTTTGCAGCAATATCTAGTCTTAACTCAACCATCCATTTAAATAATGTTAATTTTAATAATGTTAAACTGCCCATCTCTTCACAGTGGAGCAATATGATAGTACATGGCTGCACATTCGAAAATGTTTATGAAGTTGGTGATTACATAAATTGTAACGGTGGAAATCTTTCCGTTTCAAACTCAACATTTACCGGAAACGCAATTTCTGATATGGATGCAATAGACTTAGGATTTATGAATGGAACGACAGACATCAATAATAATATTATAAAAGATTTTACCGGCAGTAATAGCGATGGAATAGATTTGGGAGACGCTTCGTTAAATGTTTCAATTAGTAATAATTTAATTATGAACTGCAGCGACAAAGGCGTTTCAGTCGGGCAAGGATCAACAACAACTTTAGTGCGGAATGTCATTTCAAACTGTAATCTTGGTGTTGGGACAAAAGATAGCCTTTCTTACGCAGATATATTGAATTCGACATTCTATTCAAATAATATTGGGGTTTCGTGTTTCGAAAAAGTTTTGAACAGAGGTGGCGGTATAGCTGATATTAAAAATTCAATTTTCGCAAGTTCAAAAATATTTTCGGTTCTTGCGGATAATGTTTCGAAGATTAATGTCAACTATTCTTTATCCAATACCGATACTTTATCGGGTGAATCAAATATTTATGGTGAACCACTGCTGAT
Organism: Ignavibacteriaceae bacterium; assembly: GCA_036170205.1. Lineage (GTDB taxonomy): Bacteria > Bacteroidota > Ignavibacteria > Ignavibacteriales > Ignavibacteriaceae > UBA1563. The sequence continues at coordinate 5,932 of JAVHOS010000356.1, forward strand.
TAATCCTGACGGATTAAATTATCATCTTCAAACAAACTCACCATGTTTTGATACCGGTGATCCAAGTTCGTCCGTTGACCCTGATGGATCAAGAAATGATATCGGTGCTTTCATGTATGCCGGAGTTGCGAAATCTGAAATTGTTATTAATGAAATTAATTACAATTCCTTAACAGGATTTGACTCAGGTGATTGGATCGAGCTCTTCAACTCAACCGCGGCTGCGGTGGATATTTCTAACTGGGTTTTTATGGATGAAAATAGAACTCCATCATTCGTATTCCCATCGGGAACTGTGTTGCAATCTAATTCATTCTTAGCTGTCTGTTTCGATCAAACTTTATTTGCCGGCAGATATCCTGAAGTAAAAAATGTTTTGGGAAATATGAGCTCGGCATTAAGTGGAAGCGGTGAAGCGCTTTATCTTTATAATAATTCCGGGCAACTGGTTGATTCGCTTACTTATGATGACAAAGCTCCCTGGCCTATTGAAGCCGATGGAGCAGGTTCTTCTTTGGAACTTGCTAACCCGACGATGGAGAATGGACTTGGAGAAAATTGGCGCGCCTCTATTGGTCATGGTACACCGGGCATAATAAATTCAACGTATGTAACCGGAATAAAGCAGAGTAACAACGGGACACTTCCTACAGAGTTTTCTTTGTTGCAGAATTATCCGAATCCGTTTAATCCTGAAACTAAAATTGAGTATGAACTTCCTAAAAATAGTTTTGTAACGATAAAGATTTATGACATTCTCGGGAATGAACTAATCACTTTGGTAAATGAAGAAAAATCTGCAGGAAGGTACTCGATCATCTTTAATAGTCTCGCAGACAATCATTCAGTAAAAGGAAATAGAACACTTTCAAGCGGAATTTCCGCCAAAGGCGGATGCGCCTCAGGCGTATATTTCTTTCAGCTTAATGCGATAGCAAGCGATGGAACAAAAAATTTCTCCGAAATTAAAAAGATGGTTCTGTTAAAGTAATTCCGGACAAAGAATTATTTCTTTTTCCCATCCGATGAATGGTTTTCTGGCAGGTAACGAAGTGCAAAGGCAAATAGTATCACCATCACCGTTAAAGTTATAAATCGGATATTTAAAAATTCTTGCTGTAAATAAGTCGGGAAGTTATACGTTATTATTTTATCCCGATTTTTTTCGTAACTCAATCTATTTTTTATTCTTGAGATATTTCCTTCCCAAAGATTTTCCATTGAATAAAGTGAAAAAGGTTTTACATCCGATAAATTAATCTTCTGATCCTTATTTCCGTATAATGAAGCGCCTGCAAGTTTTCCATCCTGCATGAGAAGGTTTACAACTTGATTGAATGAGATTGGTATCTTTTCCGAAGCCATAACAAATCCGCGTTTTCCTCTTGGATATGACTTGCAATCGATGACAAAATAATTAGGAAATACTTCGTGTATAGCTTTCAATATTTTCAACGGTGTGCCGGAGGGGAAAAGAGGATTTGGTCTTCCTTGTGTTGATTCCGAGAATATACCTCCCGGTTTCAATTTACTTTTTATTAATTCAAAAAATTCTTTGTTGTGAAGTAATGCAGAACCAAGGTAATAGGGAGCGGAAATGTCCATGATGATCAGATCAAATTTTTCATCAGAAGCTTTCAAATATTTTTTTGCGTCGTCAATAATAATTTCATAGTTCTTTAGCTGATTGTATTTATTTATTTCACTCCAACATTGTTTGGATGATTCAATTACTGCGGGATCAATTTCTACAACCGTTGTTTTGGATGAATATTGAGCAACTCGATTAATTGAATATAAAGAACCGCCTCCTAAGATCAATACCCGCTGCTTTTTTCCATCTCGTTGAAATTTATAATGTGCCGGAAGATTAGCTAGAAAATAAGTGAATTCGCTTAAAGAGGTTTCATCATTTTGAATCCCGGGAAATGGATAGTTATAATCAAAATATTTTTGACCATTCAAAAAAGAAATCTTGCTTTGTTTGATTGTCTGGAACTTATCGTAATAAGTTTCGAGAACATCTACAGAATGGTAAAAGGAATTTTTAGAGAATAATAATTTTGGATTTGAATATCCCTGTGCTTGATAATAATCTTTGGTTCCGGCAGCGCCGATTTCAGTTTGATGGATTAAGAAAATCCCAATTAGATAAATACCGGTTAACAAAAGCGGGTACCTCCATTTATCTTGGGAGTAGAGAATAAAATACAAAATTAAAAAGAGTAAAAAATAAACGGGCAAAAGTAACCACTGCGAAAAAATTACCACAAGAATGAAAAAGATTATACCTATTGCTGCGCCGATAAGTTCTATGCTGTAGAACGTTGGTAATTCGCCCGCTCCTTTTAACTGAATGATTTTAGGGAGAAAAATTGAATAAAACGAAGAAGTTAAAAATGAAGAGATAAAAAGGAGTAATAGCAATGCTTCATAACTGAATCCCTTAACAACGAGATAAGAAGCTATGAATTTGATTGAAGCAAAGACGATCATATGGAGAATGAACGTTACAAAACCAATTAACTTTAAAACAGAAAAAGAAATTTTGTTTGAAAGTATATATCCGACTGAAAATCCGATGAAATATGCCGCTCCGACAAATAAAATACTTAGCTCGTTGGCGGAGATAATGTTGGCGTATTCCCGCACAATTAAATATTGGAGTAAAATTAAATTGAACCCGGCGATAAAGATAATTATCTTTAATTGGTTGTACGAAATATTTACTCCCTCAATTTCTGTATCGGTGGATGGTAAAGAAGCGAATTTTGGTTCAATCATTTTTGCTATTAATAAAACAAATAAAAGAACCGAAAGAGCGCAAACCCCGATCCAATAATGTTGTGCGGCAAAGATGGGTAAGATGACCAATACGATTCCAAAGATTTCATAATCTCTCTTCTTTAATGAAAGAATTGTTAACAAGTAGGCGAGAATTGGCGCAAAATAAATAAAGTGGATGCCAAATTTTACGAAGAGTAAAACTGCCATCACCATACCTAAAACAAAACCATTATTCTCATGAAAGAAAAGTGAGTCGCTCGAAACTGATTTTCCAAATAACTTAACAAATTTTCCGGCAGGAAAAGATGAAACAAAAATTAACAAACCGAGGAAAGGAAACATCAAACCATTAAACGGAATGAAAATCACAAACAAGAGGAAAATATAAAAGAGTGCGATAGATGAGGAAATACTTAAATAAATATTCTCAAGTAAATCAGTTTTCATCGCAAAGACAACTCCGCACATCCAGGCGAGCACAAGAAAAAAATATCCGGTAAACGTTGCCGTTACAAAAACTTCGATAGAAAAGTAAAAAGCAGTTTGAACTATCCCGAAATAAAAACCTAAAACAACTAATGAAAGAGCGTTTTGTGGTTTTTTAAAATCAAATATGAACATACATCGTTCCTCGTTATTTAAAGCGAAAATGTGCTTCAAAATTATAAAATAAAATACGGTGGAAAAATATTCTATAAAAATAATACAAGAAGAATCTTGTTACCGCCATGCTTGATTTCCGGCAAATCTAAAATAAATAATGAGCGAAAATTACTCTTCATATTCTTAACACGCCGAAGAACTATGATGCAATTAAACATTAAATGCTTATTTTTAAATCATAAATCAGAAGGTATTCATGAGTGAAGAATTAAAAATTCTATTCGTTGAAGATGTTTATACAGATGCGGAACTTGCGATGAGGATTCTTTCTAAAGAAGGACTTAAATTTCAATCCCGCGTTGTTGAAACGGAACAGAATTTTATTAAAGAATTGGAGGAATTCAATCCGGATATTATCATTTCAGATTATCTGCTTCCACAATTTTCCGGTTTAGCAGCTTTGAAAATTGCTATTGCTAAATCCCCGCTAATTCCATTTATTCTTTTAACCGGTTCCGCTATTGAAAACGTAGCAGTTGAATGTATCAAAGCCGGCGCCTGGGATTATATCATTAAAGAACATATTACCCGTCTTCCTTTTTCAGTTAAAGAAACGCTCGAAAAGAAAAAACTCCGATTAGAAAAAGCTAATACTGAATTTATTCTTTTTGAAAATGAAGTTAAGTACCGGACATTATTCGAACACGCTCCGGTTGGAATTGGTGTTGCTGACATGGAAGGAAAACTAATTGCCTTCAATGATGCAATATTGAAACCGGGCGGATATACACGTGAAGATATTATTAAAATTGAAAACGTAAAAAATCTTTATTATAACCCGGCTGATAGAACAGTAGTCGTATCTATGTTCATGGAAAAAGGGGAAGTAAATAAATACCCGATAAAATTAAAACGGAAGAATGGAACTCCCTATGATGCTTTGTTGACCATTACAATGTTTAATATTATGGGACAAAAAAGAGTTCTCACGGTAGTTGAAGATATCACCGATAGAGTTCGCGATGAAGCTACTCTTAAAGAGAAAATGAATGAACTCCAACGATTCCACGATCTTACGGTTGGAAGAGAACTCGCTATGATATCTTTAAAAAAAGAAGTTAATGAGCTGTTAATAAAAGCCGGACTCCCGGGAAAATATAAAATTATTAAGTGAATGAATTTGTTATATTTGAGAAAAACTTTTGTAGTTAATTTCGAAGATTCCTTTCAAAATCTTTCCACAAAAGTGAATTAAGTAAGTTAGTTTACAGTTATGGCAAAAAAGAAGAAAACGAATATTGAAAAACAAAACGAGAACAAACGTCTTGCTACGCTTAATCTTCTTGAGGATTTGAAAACTGAAAATGAAGCCAGAACCAAAAGTGAAAACGCCCTTCGCGAGAGTGAAGAACGGTACCGGCAATTAATAAATCTTTCGCCCGATGCGGTGGTTGTTCATACTGATCAGCATTTCGTTTTCGTGAATCCGGCTGCAATTAAACTTTTCGGAGCGAAAAATAAAGAGGAACTTTTAGGGAGACACATTTCAGATTTTGTGCATCAAGACTTCCAAAACATTGTTCAACATCGTGTAAAAAAAATAAGTGAAGGTGAATTTGTTCCTCTTATTGAAGAAAAATTTCTTCGTATGGATGGAACAATTGTAGATGTGGAAGCTGCGGCGATGCCTTTAACTTACCGGAACAAACCTTCCGTACAGGTTGTAATTCGCGATATAACGCAACGCAAAGCCGCTGAAGAAGTATTAACCAACGAAAGAACTTTACTCCGCACTATTATTGACTTGATGCCAGATGCCGTATTCGTAAAAGATATTTTCGGACGAAAAATTCTCGCCAACAAAAAAGAAATAGAATTATCAGGCAAAAAATTTGAAGATGAAGTTATCGGCAAAACAGATTTTGATCTTTATTCCGAAAGTGAAGCTAAACTTTTTGCTGCTGAAGATAAATTAGTAATTGAATGCGGCAAATCTTTGCTGAACATAGAAGGAAAGCTTATCGATAAAGAGGGGAAAGAGCATTGGCTGATTGGTGCAAAAGTGCCGTTGAGCGATGTTCATGGAAAGATTACAGGATTGGTTGGAGTCAATCATGATTTTACCGAACGCAAACAATTTGAAGATGAACTGCTAAAATTATCGCGAGCCGTTGAACAAAGTCCGGCTTCGGTTGTTATTACTGATCCTGAAGGCGATATAGAATTTGTGAATACTAAATTCTGTGAAGTTTCAGGCTATACAAAAGAGGAAGTACTTGGCAAAAATCCCCGGGTGTTAAAGTCCGGATTTCACGATAAAAATTTCTACACTAAACTTTGGGACACAATTTCATCAGGAAAAGAATGGAGCGGTGAATTTCTTAACAGAAAGAAAAACGGCGAGAACTATTGGGAATCAGCGCTCATCTCTCCAGTTATAAATAAAGACGGAGACATCACCCACTATGTAGCGATTAAAGAAGATATCACTGAAAAGAAAAAAATGATTGAGGAGTTAATAATCGCCAAAGACAAAGCCGAAGAAATGAATCGGTTAAAATCAAATTTCCTCTCCAACATGAGTCACGAACTAAGAACTCCGCTCAATGGAATTTTAGGGTATGCTGAAATTCTAACTTCTCTGCTTGAGGATGCTGAACAATTGGATATGGTTCTAGGAATATATCAATCGGGAAGAAGATTAAGCGATACGCTTAATTTTATTCTTGATCTCTCCGAAGCCGAAACAGGTAAAATTGAAGTCTCAACGAAAGATATTTCAGTCGTACCGATTATTACTGAATGTATCCGGTCATTTCATGAAGATGCACAAAATAAAAATCTTCAGTTGGAAACAATTATAAAAGACGAAAATATCGTCGCTCACTTAGATGATCTTTTGCTGAAGCGGATTGTGCACAACATACTTGATAACGCAATTAAGTTCACCAAAGAAGGAAAGATTAGCGTTGAAATAGGAAAGGAAGTTGTTGCTGCAAACGGGGAAACCGGACGAGGGGAAAATCTTTATATAAAAATTGAAGATACAGGTATTGGAATACCGGCTGATAAAATTGATCTTATTTGGGAAGAATTCCGCCAGGTAAGTGAAGGAATAAGCCGCAGTTATGAAGGTCCGGGATTAGGATTGACTATTTCCAAAAAAGCGGTTGAACTTATGCATGGTACCATTGCAGTTCAAAGCAACTACGGTGCCGGTTCGGCATTTACTGTAAAATTTCCTGCGCTTATCGGATCAATCGATAAAAAAGAAGTTCCCGCCTATGTGCCAATCCAAGTTGATCAACTAATTAGAACCGAAACGACCGGGAAACATTTCCCTGCGGTTCTCTATGTAGAAGACGATTTACTAAACAGAAATATGGTTAAATTATTTCTAAAGGATTATTGTTTGGTTGATGCTGTTGGAGATGGAAAAGAAGCGTTGAAATTATTGACGGAAAATAAGTACGACGTTTTTTTAGTTGATATTAACCTCGGCGAGGGGATGAACGGATTGGATTTGGTAAAAGAAATATTAAATATTCCTCATTACGCCAAAACACCAATTGTTGCCGTTACAGCCTACGCAATGGGAAAAGACAAAGTGGAATCATTAGCCGGAGGCTGTACTCATTACCTTGCGAAACCCTTTAGGAAAAGGGAAATTATTGATTTAGTGCTGAGCGTTGTAAAGAAACAATAGATTTTTACAATTGCGGTCTCGATAAAAGGTTAGCGATAATTTGTTGTATTTAGTCTTAAAGATTTTTAGATTTCTGCCACGGTTGTACTTCTTTAACGAAAGATTATTCTGTGAGATTAGTGTTACTGCTAACTTGATGATAAAAACCAAGAGATTCCGCATCCCGTAAAAAAATGAAGACTGTACAAACTAATTGAGAACTTGTTCATAAGAGCTTTCGTATTTTGATCAAATGAAAGCCGAAAAATTACTTAAGAAACGCGTTGTTAATTTCTAGATAATCAAACGACCAACTAATAAACAAAAATAGTTTATTGTAATTATGATTAATCATCAGAATAAATATATGAGCAGAGGAGTAAATATGAAAAGTTCAGATAAACATATGTTCAGGGATAATTTACTTGGGGATATTTTAGGTGGAACTGCATCTATGCTTGTGGCTATTCCTTCGGCAATAGCGTTCGGTTTAATTATTTTTGCTCCGCTCGGAGCTGAGTTTTCCGGTAGAGCGGCTATCGGAGGAATTATCGGAACAATTACGATGGGCTTGTTCGCAGCATTATTCGGCGGAACAAGGAGATTAATCTCCGCACCGTGTGCGCCCGCAGCAGCAGTTCTTTCAGTATTCGTAAGTGAAATGACCATGAAGGGAAGTATCCCGCCAGCTTCAATTCCGATTTATGTTACTCTTGTTTCATTGTTTTCTGGTATTGTGCAAGTTCTCATCGGTAAATCCGGCGGCGGGCGATTTATAAAATATATTCCCTATCCTGTAGTCGCCGGTTATTTAAGCGGAGTTGGTGTGCTGATATTTTTTGGACAGCTTCCCAAATTTCTTGGAATTCCGATAAAAGTTTCCGTCTCTACTTTTTTCCATTCGCTAAATTTATACCGATGGGAAAGTATCGTAGTTGGATGCGTTACAATTTTAATAATGGTAAACATATCTAAACTTACAACTAAAGTTCCGGCTGCAATTCTCGCATTAGTCGGAGGCATCCTAACTTATCTCGGCTTGTCTTTAATAAATCCTGCGTTAGGTGTACTTGAAAATAACACATTTGTGATCGGTCCTATTTCAGCATCCATAGCAGATATAGTAAACACAGTGGTGAATAACGGAAAACTTATTCCGGCAATTGATTTTTCTGCTCTCGGATTTATTGTTGTTCCCACACTTACACTGGCTGTTCTCTTGTCGATTGATACTCTAAAAACATGTGTCGTTTTGGATGCACTAACATATTCTCGCCACAATTCGAATAAAGAATTATTGGGGCAGGGAATAGGAAATATTGCAACCGCGGTTGCTGGTGGCATTCCGGGCGCCGGGCAAATGGGTGCAACTTTAGTCAATTTAAATAGCGGCGGTAAAACACAAATATCGGGAGTTGTAGTTGGCATCTCTTCATTTCTTGTTTTGCTGTTATTTGCAAAGTTGGTTGCATGGATCCCGTATGCAGCTTTAGCCGGCATTCTGATGGTTGTTGCCGTCCGGATGGTTGATAAAAAAAGTTTTGCCCTACTCAAGCATAAATCAACCAGATTCGATTTCTTCTGCATTGTAGCTGTTGTTATTTCTGCTGTTAGTATGAGCCTGATTGCAGCTTCCGGTGTAGGGATTGCGTTTGCAATTCTTCTTTTTCTAAGGGAACAGATCAGGTCTTCGGTTATTAGAAGAAAGATTTTAGGCAACCAGGTTTTTTCAAAGAAGATCAGACTTAAAAATGAGTTGGAAGTCTTGCAGGAAAAGGGGAGCGAAACCATCGTTGTTGAATTGCAAGGACAATTGTTTTTCGGAACTACGGATCAATTATTTACCGAACTTGAACCATTTCTAAAAAGATGCAAATATATTTTACTTGATATGAAGAGAGTTCAATCGATTGATTATACTGCGGTAAACATGCTTAAACAAATCCAGGCTCGGGTAAAAACCCAAAATGGTTTCCTGGTTTTTTCTTCCGTTCCACTAAGCTTACCTACCGGACAAAATGTAAAGTCTTATCTTGAAGATTTAGGACTGACTGAGACTGAAATTTTAAAATTCTTTAACGATTTGGATTCAGCTCTTGAATGGATTGAAGATGAAATATTAAAGGGAGAGTTGGTTGTAAAACTCGATACTTCAAAAGCTCTTTCTGTTAAACAGTTCGACTTTTTTGAAGATCTTTCCGTTGAAGCTTTAAATAAATTGCTTGAGTGTATGGAAGAAAAAATTTACAAACCTTCCGAACTGATATTTGAACTAGGGGAAGAAAGTGATGAAATTTATTTTATCAGAAAAGGAATGGTGAAAATCGTTTTACCGTTAGCTCAGGGAATGAGTCACCATTTAATTACGTTTCCTACCGGTGGTTTTTTCGGCGACATGTCTTTTCTCGATAAAGGAACCCGCTCAGCTAACGCTGTTGCTGTAAATGATGTTGAACTTTTTGTACTATCGAGAGAAAAATTTTCTGAAGTTGCCGAACAGTATCCTGAACTTGGCGGACTCTTTTTTGAAAGATTGGCGCGGACGATTGCCTTCAGACTTCGCCAAAGCAATATTGAAGTTAAAGCATTGCAAGAGAATTAACATTTTCTTCGATAAATTTGCTTTCAACTTCTAATTATTCTCGCAGAGACTGCCGCGGCAAGTCTCTGTACTTTTTATAAAATCTCCAGCGACTAAGCTGATGAAGTGATCCAAAAAAAAATGTGAGAATTCATTCATGGTAAAAAGTTTTCGCGATCCAATTAGCGGATTAACGCATTTTATAGGAATAATCTTTTCGATCATAGGGCTAATATTACTTTTAACACGAACATTTCCCCGAACGACCATTTACCACACAATTTCGTTCTCAATTTTTGGCGGAGGAATGATTTTACTTTATTTAATCAGCACTTTGTATCACTGGCTTCCGTTATCAGAAAAGAAACTGATTCATCTACGCAAAATTGACCACATCATGATTTTTGTATTTATAGCTGCCTCAAACACTCCAATTTGTCTCGTATCAATTCGCGGAGTTTGGGGCTGGTCAATTTTTGCAGGTGTTTGGGCATTTATGCTTTGCGGATTTTTTCTGAAAATATTTTGGTTGAATGCACCACGTTATTTTTATACTTCCATTTATTTATTGATGGGATGGATGATCGTTTTTGCCATTTATCCCTTAACCAAAGTAATGGCGAGCGAAGGGATATTTTTGTTGGCGACGGGGGGAATATTTTATTCGATTGGCGCGGTGATCTACGCAATAAAAAAACCGGATCCATTTCCCGGCAAATTTGGTTTTCACGAGATTTTCCATTTGTTCATCATGGCGGGAAGTGTGTCTCATTTTCTTATGATGTATTATTTTGTTTAACCGGTACGTTGAGTTACGGGTTTTATCAAAAAAAATGGGAGTGAATTATCCTCATTCACAATATTTTTAACAGAAATTATTTCATCAGCAACAGCCGCCAATAACTATTACTTCGGCCAATAAATTTTCTTTTCGCTTGACAAAAGTAAATTAATTAACTAACTCATGTTACGCAAAACTTTTATGTATTAACCCCGCCATTTATGCCAGCCTGCCGCAGGCAGGGTGGGGATGGAACAACCGTGGATAGTGCAGGCTTTAGCTATTATTTACTCTCTGAATGTGCTAAAGCCCAAATGTTTTTTTATATTTTAATCCCCGGCATAAATGCCGGAGTTTCTTGATAAAGAGATTGCGTAACATGACTAATTAATTAATGATAGAACCTTTTTTTTGCGGAGAGGCCGGGATTCGAACCCGGGGTACAGTTTTACCCGTACGACGGTTTAGCAAACCGTTGGTTTCAGCCACTCACCCACCTCTCCAAATCTATGAAATTAACCCTAAAAATCCGTACGGCAGTTTAGCAATCCCGATTTCATCGGGATTCAGCCACTCACCCACCTCTCCGTGGGAAACTGAAAATTTTGATTGAAAAAATAACGATTTTTCTTCAAACTTAAAATAGGAATTTGTAACTAACCGAAATATTTCTTCCCGGCATTGAAGTAAATTCTTTAATTGCGGAGAGATGATCCTTGTACTCACGATTTAAAGTATTTTCTATCTTACAAGAAATAATATGGGCAAACCTGCCGGAGAAGAACTTAAATCCTCCATAAAGATCAAGTAAAAAATATCCTGCTGTTGGAGTTTCATTCAGCGCAAAAGATTTTTGAGCTGCTGCCGCTTTTGCATTCAATCCAAACCAATATTGATCAACTGTGTATCTCGTTTCGTAAGAGAATCTGAATGGAGGAATTTGAGGCAAATTTTCATTTGTTTTGTAATTCTTTGCGCGCACAAAATCTGCAATAATTGTTGTAGAAATATGATCCATAAGTTTAAATGTGATTTTACTTTCAAAACCGTAAAAAATTGCCTTCTGATTTAAATATTTTTTTACGCGATATCCGGTAGAATCATTAAAACCGATAATAGAACTTGAGGATTCGCTAATATCTTTAGTGTAAAAGAAAGGCTGGGGCATTCTGGAAATATAATTATCAATGGAGTTTAAATATCCGGTAATTTCCGATGTGTACTCATCATTATTCATACGGAAACCAACATCAATTCCTGTGTTATTTTCTTGAGATAAATTTCTATTCCCAACATCAAAACTGTTTGCTGCTTCGTGAATCCCGTATGATGAAAGCTCCTCCGTGCTTGGAGACCTAAATGCTTTTGCAATATTTAGGAAGATTGATGCTTCACTTGTTAATGAATAGACCACGCCTACTGAACCTGAAAGAGTTGAGAAATATTTCTTCTGTCCGGCAAAAATAGAATCGGTTAGGGTTGCCTGACTAATATTTAAGTTGTTAATTTCTGTTCTCGCGCCGAATGAAAGATTTAATTTATCTCGTTTTATTTGTTCAAAAATATAGGCAGCTGCGGTTAACGAATTCGTATTTGGTGTGATAGCTTCACTTCCAACTATTTTATATTTTTGGTATGAGGTTGAAAATCCGAAAACACCGTTCATATTTTGAAAAAAGGGAATGTGTTTTGCTGAAAAATCAATATTGGTACTTTCAAGATTAAATGAGGTTCCGACATTTCCAGTAAATTTGTCAATTTCTTGATGGCGGTAATTTTGATAACTCCCTTTGAAATTCAAACTTGAAAGTAAACTGTTCTCAATATTGATGTCTGTCAAAAATTTCAATTCAGATTTCTTCATATTGATGTACGCAGCGGAAGCGCTCCCATTTGGCGCCGGAAGTCCGTACTTGTTTTGAAATGACGAAATGCTAAAACCGGTTAAACCCCAATCGGGATGCAGTGAAACTCCCGTTTGCCCGCCGAAAGTTTCAAAAAAAGAGTTGAAGGTTTTTCCTCCGGATGGAACAAGATAATCTCCGGCTTTCCTTTTGTAAATATTTCCATGAAAGGATAAAAGTTTGTAACCGTAATTGAGATGTAAATTAGACAAATATTGATTATTCCCTGATGAACCTTCAGTTAAAAAATGTCCATTCAATTGTTGCGGAATGGTCGATGGAATAGCATCCGTAATTACGTTTACCACACCTCCAATTGCATTATTTCCATAAAGTAAACTTGCCGGACCTCTAATAATTTCAATTTTTTCCGGTTCGCTTCCGTCATCAGAAATTCCATGGTCGTCTGATGCTGACGATAAATCTCCCATCCGGAGTCCGTCTTCCAAAATTAATATCATGTTGTTGCTAAATCCTCGAATTACGGGTCTGGAAGTTGCTGTTCCGTTGGAACGTATTGAAACTCCCGGTTGGAAATCTAATGATTGAGCCAGCGTTGAACTTCTTTTGATTTGCAAATCTAATTGAGAAAGTGAGATTGCAGCTTGCGACAGTTCTTTTAAATCTAAAGCAAAGGGATTACCTGTAACTATTGTTTCATTCAGATTTATGATTTGTTCAGTCATCTCAATAAATAATGGCTCTTTTAAAGGAACAGTTATTTTCTTACTCATTTCTTTATGACCGGTAAGAGAAACGACAAGATGATAGTTGCCGGAAGGAATTTTAGAAAACCGGAAAACTCCTGTTTCATCAGTTTCTACAAATCTTTTCAATTCCCTTAGAAAAACATTAACCCCGATCAATGGTTCGAGATTATGTTCGTCAAGAATTTTTCCTTCAAGTGTAAGCTGCTGTTGTGGAAAAATTGATAAGCTATTTAAAAAAATAAATAATACAAAAACGTACTTAAACATTAAGAACTCCTAAATTTTTTTGAACGATAGGTTATTTGAAAATGGGGAGAACCTAAATAACCGGAGGAGCTCTAAGGGGAAAAGAATAATAAAATGTTTTGTGAGGACTTCCATTTGAAGAACTGATGAAGAGGGGATTTGACTGCTGAAGTATTACTGAGTAAGTAATCGCATAATTAGGGGTGACATTTAACGACTGAAAGAAATGTTCAACAGAACAATCTCCCGATGTATTGTCACTAAAATTAGCTCCCGGATTGCCGGGGATCTGAGTGGAAAGCGAGAAGGTTCCACTTAAATTATATGAATATGAGTGGAAATGAAATGAGCCGGTAATAACTATAAATAGGTAAACCGCTAAAAGAATGTGCGACTTAGTTTGATTCAATTGTTTCATTTTTGTAACTCCAAGATACTTTTTCCTTATTTGATTGCAAAGTGAATAATTTTTCCGATGACTAATTTTGTCGAGTAAGAGTTATTCAGTAATTTTGGGAACAAAAAACGAAAAGGAAATGGCAATATTTTCTGGTGTTGATTATTTTAATTCCGATGACCTTCTAACCGAAGATGAAATTTTAGTGCGAAAAACCGTCCGTTCTTTTGTTGAAAAGGAAGTGCTTCCGATAATTGTAAAACATAACCGGGAGGGAAGTTTCCCACAATATTTAGTCCCTAAAATTGCTGAATTAGGACTTTTAGGTCCAACGCTACCGGTTAATTATGGATGCGCCGGATTGAATAATGTTTCCTACGGACTAATAATGCAAGAATTAGAAAGAGGCGACAGCGCTGTAAGAAGTTTTGCTTCCGTAATGAGTGCATTAGTTATGTACCCGATCTTCACTTTTGGAAGTGAAGAACAAAAAGATTATTGGCTTCCATTGTTGGCTAAGGGAGAAAAAATTGGATGTTTTGGTTTAACCGAACCAGATTATGGTTCAAACCCCGGTGGAATGGTTACAAAAGCGGAAAAAGTTGATGGAGGATTTCTCCTTAATGGAGCTAAAATGTGGACCACTAATGGAACAATTGCGGACATTGCAGTTGTTTGGGCAAAATTAGATGGAGTTGTAAATGGATTTTTAGTTGAAAAAGGGATAAAAGGATTTTCTGCTCCCGAAATGAAAGGGAAACATTCGCTCCGTGCTTCAGTTACTTCAGAACTTTTATTTGATAATGTATTTATTCAGGATAATCATATTCTTCCAAAAGGGGTCGGATTGAAAGCTCCTTTGATGTGTTTAAACCAAGCGCGGTACGGAATTGCGTGGGGAGTTGTTGGTTCGATGATGGCGTGCTATGATTCAGCCTTAGAATATTCAAAAACGAGAAAACAATTTTCCAAACCGATTGCAGCTTATCAATTAACACAAAAGAAGTTAGTGGAAATGCTCACAGAAATTACTAAAGCGCAGTTGTTAAACATTCAACTTGGAAGATTAAAGGACAAAGGAAAATTAAGATTCCAACAAGTTTCTTTAGCAAAAAGAAACAATTGTGAAATCGCTTTGAACATTGCGAGAAGCGCTAGAGAAATATTGGGAGCAAATGGCATTTTAGACGAATACCCGGTGATGCGGCATGAGGCAAATCTTGAATCGGTTAAGACTTATGAGGGAACTCATGAAATGCATACATTGATAATTGGTGAAGATATAACTGGTTACGCTGCGTTTGATAATTAGTTGAACTTCAACTATTGAATTTTTAATTGAAAGATAAAGATGAAATCTCAAAAAATTATATATGAAGGATTGACCTTCGATGACGTGTTATTACAGCCGAGGAAGTCAAATGTACTTCCGAGGGAAGTCAACATCAAAACAAAACTGACGAAAGAAATTTCCATTAGTATTCCATTCATTTCTGCCGCGATGGACACGGTAACTGAATCTAATATGGCGATAGCTTTAGCGCGGGAAGGCGGTTTAGGGTTCATCCACAAGAACATGAGTATTGATGCTCAAGCCGAAGAGATCGATAAGGTTAAGCGTTCGGAAAGTGGAATGATCAGAAATCCGGTAACCGTAAGTCCAGATCAGCCGATATACAATGCAACAGAATTAATGAGGAAGTATAAAATAAGCGGCATTCCTGTCATCGATAATTCCGGTTTACTTGTTGGTATTTTAACAAATAGAGATTTACGATTTTCACCAAATCCTAAGCGCAAAATCAGCGAATTAATGACCAAAACTAATTTGATCACAGCTCCGATCGGAACTGATTTTGCAACCGCCGAGAAATTACTTCAGCAATATAAAATAGAAAAATTGCCGGTTATCGATAAACATGGCAAGCTCAAAGGTTTGATCACTTATAAAGACATTCTTAAAAAGAAACAACACCCGTTCGCGAGCAAAGATAGTTTGGGCCGTTTACAGGTTGGGGGAGCAGTGGGCGTAACAAGCGATACTATTGATCGTGTTACTGCTTTAATTGCTGTCTCGGTTGATGTGATAGTTATTGATACCGCGCATGGTCAGTCAAGAGGGGTATTAAATATGGTTAAGGAATTTAAAAAGAAATTCAAAGACACTCAATTAATCGTTGGTAATATAGCTACTTCCGAAGCTGCGCTTGAACTCTATTCACTTGGAGTTGATGCTGTAAAAGTTGGGATAGGTCCGGGTTCTATCTGCACTACGCGAGTTGTTACCGGTGTAGGAGTTCCGCAAATAAGTGCAATAATGGAAGTTGCATCTGCGTTAAAAGGAAAAAACTTGCCGATTATTGCTGATGGCGGAATTAAATATACCGGCGATGCCGTAAAAGCAATTGCAGCCGGAGCGGATACTGTTATGATCGGGAGTTTATTTGCAGGAGTAGAGGAGAGTCCAGGTGAAAAAATTCTTTTAGAAGGAAGAAGTTTCAAAACTTATAGAGGGATGGGTTCGCTTGGAGCGATGCAATTCGGGAGTAAAGATAGATATTTCCAGGATATGGAAGAGGACGTTAAAAAATTAGTTCCTGAAGGCGTTGAAGGCAGAGTTCCGTATAAAGGACAATTGGCAGATACAATATTGCAATTTGTCGGGGGCTTGCGTGCGGCGATGGGGTATTGCGGCGTTAAAAATATAAAAGAACTAAAAGAGAAGACGCGATTTATAAAGATGACTTCCGCCGGTTTTAGAGAAAGCCATGCGCATGATGTGATAATTACAAAAGAGTCTCCAAATTATCATCGGTAAATATTTTTTTATTAGTTAGGTTAGATAAAACAGTAATGTTCAAAGTACTTGTTATAGCATATTATTTTCCCCCGATGGGATTGAGCGGAGTTCAGAGAATTTTAAAGTTTGTTAAGTATTTCCCTCAAAACAATTGGAATCCCACAGTATTAACCTCTGCGGAAACAGGTTATTTTGCTCACGATCCGGATCTTTTGAAAGAGATCGATCCTTCTGTTCGAATAATCCGTGTGAAGGGGAATGAGTTAAATTCAAAATTAAGCGCTTTAGGAACAATTAAAATTCCTGGAGAAACAACGCGTAAAATCATAAATAGAATAAACCAATTCTTTAACATTCCTGATAATAAAGTTTCTTGGACAAAGAAGGCGCTCGTTGAAGCGCGAAAATTATTATCGGAAGAACAATTCGATTTAATTTTTGTTACCGCTCCTCCTTTTTCAGCTTTTCAACTTGGGGCAAAGTTGAAAAAGGAATTCAAAATTCCATTGGCGATAGATTATAGAGACCTCTGGTACGGGTATCAATTTTCTAAATATTTTACACCCTATCATTCATACAGACATAAGAAGCTGGAATACGGAGTGCTTAAAGAAGCAGATAAAATATTTGTAACCAACAGGAGAATAAAAGAAACTCAAATTGAAACTTATAAGTTTCTCGACTCCAATGATGTAGTTATTA
Source organism: Ignavibacteriaceae bacterium (assembly GCA_036170205.1). GTDB lineage: Bacteria > Bacteroidota > Ignavibacteria > Ignavibacteriales > Ignavibacteriaceae > UBA1563. The sequence goes on from JAVHOS010000356.1 coordinate 23,128, forward strand.
TTCCTCATGGTTACGATCCGTCGGATTTTGAAGCTGCTCCGATCATCAAAAAGAAAAATAGTAAGATGATCCTTACCTATACCGGTTCTTTTTATGAATTTATTACTCCAAAATATTTATTAAAAGCTTTCGCATTATTAAAAAAAGAAAGAAAAGATATAGCTGACAATGTTGAACTACATTTTGTGGGTGCACAGACAAAAGAACTTAGAAAATTGTCTGTTAAGTTCGGCTTAGAAGATAATGTAAAAGAATTTGGTTATCTAACTCATATAGAATCGGTTGCAAGAATTAAATCAAGTGATGTCCTTTGGTTAATGGTTGGATATGGAAAAAACAGTGATACAATTTCCAGCGGGAAATTATTTGAATATTTTGGCGCACGTAAACCTATTTTAGCCTGTTTGCCTGAAGGAGCATTAAAATCGTATGCTGCACAGTATGGAGCTTCCTATCTTTCTGATCCGGAGAATATTCAAAATATTAAAGATTGTCTGATAAAGATTTATAGTGATTACCAGCTTGGGAATTTGCCAATTCCCGCAGAAGAATTTATTGAAAAATTCAGAAGAGATTTTTTAACTGAACAGTTGACGAAAGAACTACAATTTATGGTTAAAAATAATTTATGAATATATTAATTCTAGGCAATGGGGGGAGAGAACATGCATTAGCAATAAAGATTAAAGAATCTCCGCAATGTGACAAACTTTTTGTAGCTCCTGGAAATGGCGGTACTGCATCAATAGCTCAAAATGTTACTTTTCCCGGTGATGAAGAACTTCTTCAGTTCGTAAGAAATGAAGAGATCAAACTTGTTGTTGTAGGACCAGAAAAATATTTGGTTGACGGAACTGTTGGTTATTTAAGGGAGAATGATATTCTTGTCTTTGGACCTAATCAAGAAGCAGCAAATATTGAAAGCGATAAACTCTTTGCTAAAAAAGTAATGATAGACAACGACGTTCCAACAGCAAAATATTTTGAATTCTCAAATATTTCCTCCAAAGAGGATATTTATAATTGTTTGAAAAAACAGAAATATCCGATTGTAATTAAAGCAAACGGATTGGCAGCCGGTAAAGGGGTTACTATTTGTAAAAGTATTTATGATGCGCTTGATGCGGTACTTCTTAATTTTGAAGAAAAAGCTTTTGGTGATGCCGGGAGTAAAATACTGGTTGAAGAATTCCTCGAAGGGGAAGAGGCGTCACTTTTTGTTATTTCCGATGGCGAAGATTTTGTTTGTCTTCCAGCCGCACAAGATCATAAAAGAATTGGAGATAATGATTCCGGGAAAAATACCGGTGGAATGGGAGCCTACGCTCCGGCAGAAATTATAACAGACGAACTTTTACAAATTATCGTAGATTCAATTGTTAAACCGACTATTTACGGAATGAAGAAAATTGGAAAGCCGTTTACCGGTTGTTTGTTCTGCGGTTTGATTTTAACAAAAGATGGTCCCAAGGTCATTGAGTTCAATGCAAGATTTGGAGACCCGGAAACCCAAGCCGTGTTAAATGTTATTGACGGAGATTTTCTTCAACTTCTTTATTCCGCAGCAGTTGGAAAAATCAATAAGGAATCTGTTAAGTATAATGGTGGAGCTTCTGTTTGTGTCGTTACGGCTTCTAATGGTTATCCTGATGAATACAAAACCGGATACGAAATATTTGGATTAGATCATTTAAAGGAGATGCATGTAAAAGTTTATCATGCAGGAACTCAATTAAAGGAAGGCGCTGTATTTAGTACGGGCGGAAGGGTTTTGGGTATTACATCTTTTGTAAAAGAAAAAAAATTTGCCGAAGCGATTAGAATAGCTTATCAAGGAGTTTCAAAAATACATTACGAAAATATTTATTTCAGGACTGATATTGGGAAACGAGCGCTAAAATTGTGATTGATTTTTCAGATAGAGCGAGATAATCGATAATCATATAAATATTTTTTGTTGGAAAAGAATTGAGTAAACCACTTTTGTCTAAAATATTGCTGCTTGAAAAATTATTGGATGCTACACATCCTTATGGGGGAAAATGTCTGCCCAACATATGATAGAGCATTTAATTATGTCGAACAGGATAAGTAATACTAAACTAAAGACTGAAAGTTTTAATCCGCCTGAAAAGATCCCGGCATTAAAAAGATTTCTGATGAGTGCGAGACCCTTACCGAAAGAATTTGCAAATCCACTTTTAGGTGAAGGTTTGCAGCCTTTGGAATTTACAAATATGGATGATTCAAAACTTATGCTAAAGAAAGAAGTAGAAGATTTTTATAATTACTTTGAAGAATGCCCTGATGCTGTATCATTTAACCCGACATTTGGAGAACTTAATAAAAGCGAATGGAATGTATTTCATGAGAAACATTTTACTCACCATTTTAATCAATTCGGGATAAATTAGTCAGTCATCTTACGCAAACGATTGGTTGGTTTTTTAATCGTAATCTTAATCTTTTTCTTACCTGTCATCTTTTGGCAGAATCTGCATCCGCAGTCTAAAAATCAATAGGTTTATGATTAAGAGAATTTTTTTAGCAAATGCGTAAAATGAGTTATTTATTCCCCACCGAATCGAAAAACCGCTCCTCTTCTAATTAACCGTTATAATTTAGTATCGTTTTACTAACTCACCTTACGCAGAATCGAATTAGCTGAATTCACAAATATGTAATTTTAAAATTCTTAGTGAAACTGAGTGGGCTAAGTGTCTTAGTGGTAAAGGATTTTCCACCACTAAGGCACTAAGAGCACAAGGAAACACTAAGGGAAATATTTGTTTTGCGTAAGATGAGTTACTATTTGGCTCCTAAAATTTTATAACACGTTCTTATACTCCAATATTAATACTCCCAATCCAGTTTAAAGCAAGATCAATGCAGTCTTCTCCTAACCTGGACAAGCCAGGACTAAATTTTGATTTAGCAAGATTGAATGGCTGCACGACGTTTTGTTTCCAATGGAATATTCTTCGTGTTTCTTCGTGCAAACCTTCGTGTTTCTTCGTGCAAGAATTTTGTTACGCGAAGTTACTCGAAGAAGACACGAAGTTACACGAAGAAGACACGAAGTTGATTTGACTCAGCCATTCTCTCGTTTTATCTGTTTCATTAATTTTCTGCCAAATATTACAGGAACTTTACTGATAAGGTACTACATTTTTCCCAAGACTTTGCTTGGGAAAAAAGC
>JAVHOS010000357.1:0-1400 GCA_036170205.1 Ignavibacteriaceae bacterium
TGGTAATTTCACTAAAAGCGGGTTATAAAACATTTACTCCAAATCACTCCGTTTATTTTTAACTAAACTATGAAGAATAAATTCAAATGTCAAGAAATATTCGGTATATAACGGTAAATTATTTACCCGTATGAAAATGAAACGAAGACAAAAAGGGTGAAGACAAAAATTGTAATTTCACAGGATCTCCGTGAATAATTACAGGTTTATTTTATAACTTCACGCATTCTCCGGGAAAGTTTACGTGCTCATTTATAATTTCACGAAACAACGGGAAATATTCACCGGTACATTTTCTAATTTCACTTAGTCACGGTGAACGTTTACGCGCTTATTCTAAATTTCACACTGTTCCTGGGAATGTTCACGGACTATGATTATAATTTCACGAATGCTTCGTGAAAGTCCATAAATAAATATTTCTCTTTTATTAAAATTCTAAATAGTCATTTTCATAATTTTTGAAACAACGTATGATGCTTATAAATTATTTATAAGGGTTAGTAAAAAGAAATGTTCAAAGTAAAAGAATTTTTTACGAAAATGAGTCACCACTAATTCTTGCATGCATTTAGAATGGAAACTTTTATGCTATTTAAGTCATTATTTCTTTAATTATCTCACCTCCAAGTAAGTAAAAGAGAAAATAAATAATTTAAAAAGCAAGAAGAAAAAAAAATATTTTTTTAAGTGAATTTTTGCTTTGCACAAACATAAAATGTTTTTATATTTATATCAGAAAATATGGGGAATGGATAAAAATTCACTCTTTTCATCTACTTCCTAAAGTTCTTATAAATTTTGGCAGATAGCAATTCCTATGTATGCTTCTCTCCTCTTAGTAAAGGGAAAGTGAGTTCGGGTTAAGAGATTTATGATATTTCAATAAACATCCCGACTGAAAGGAGGTGATAACCATGGGAAACGCAAAAATCAGATCATATTCTGGCTTTATTGTCGCTTTGAAAAACCTTGCAGAAGGCATTAAAACTCATTCTGCTGATACGGAATTTCCGGCGGCAATTAAGGAAGATGACATTCGTCTGTTGTGTACGCAATTAGAAGCTTCAAGATTAGTATATGAAACTTCAATAACAGCGGCACGCATAAAACATGATGAATATGAGAGTATCTTTACAGAAGCTATAAACAAAACAGCTAAAACAGCTACAATGATTTATGGATTTTATGGAAAGAAAAATCAGATCTTAGCAGATTTTGGCTTGACACCGCACAAAACTCGATCGAGAAAAAAAGTAAGTGCAGAAGAAAAACCAAAACCTGCTTGAGAGTGATCTGCTAACAGGAAATGCCCGGAGAGTGATCTTCGGGCGTTTTCTCTTAAAAAAAATCTATTGGGGTGAAAACTTAAAAATTAATCTAATAACTTCCAAATCGAG
>JAVHOS010000358.1:0-1393 GCA_036170205.1 Ignavibacteriaceae bacterium
TGTCCGCCGTCTAAAACCGGAAGCGGAAGAATGTTAATGATCGCAAGGTTTAAACTCAGTAAGGCAAGGAACATTAAAAAGCTTAACAAACCTGAATCAGCCGAACGGGCTGCGAACTGCGCAATACGTATTGGTCCGCCGAAAGCTTTTCCCATCTCAATTTTTCCGGTGATAACGTTTTTAAGCATTACAAAAGTAAGCTCCGTCATTCTGGCAATATCTTTTATACTTAACGCAATAGACTCAAAAGCGCCGTAAGTAATGCGTTCCGTTGGTCCGAGATAAATATATCCGCCAAGTAAAATTCCGATTTTTCCTTCCTTGTTCGGCGCAACGCTGAGCGCAACCGTATCTTTGTCCCTTAAAACAGCCAGTGAAAGGGTTTTTCCTTTGGAAGAAGAAATGGTTTGAATTGTTTGTTCAACGGAAACAAGTTCCTCGCTGTTAATTTTTAAAAGGACATCGTTTATTTTTAGTCCGGCAGAATCAGCTTTTGAATTTTTCAAAACATCGCCGATAACCGGTTTTAGATTTTCAGTTGTTAAGAACATTCCTTTTGATTCATCTGTAGGAATTTTTTTCCTCGGAACTGAAAGCCAAACCTCTTCATTATTTCTTTTGACTTTTACTTTTAAATCTTTTCCCATCGTGTTAATAAAAACTTCAGTGCGGATGTCTTCCCAATAATTAACCGGTGTTCCGTTAACCGAAAGAATTTTATCGTGTGATTGGAATCCGGCTAACTCAGCCGCGCTGCCTTGATGCACAATACCGATGGTTGTGGTTTTAGTATATTGTTTTCCGTAAAAGAAATTCGATCCCCAGAAAATTGCAACCGCGAGAAGCAAATTCATTGCAACACCGGCGGTGATAACAAATACTTTTTTGCTCGTGCTTTTAGAACGGAACTCCCACGGTTTCGGTTCGCTTTCGGCAAAACTTGTATCCATACTTTCGTCAATCATACCGGCAATTTTTACATAACCGCCAAGGGGTAATAAACAAAGGCGATAATCGGTGTTTCCTTCGCCGTCGAAATCTTTTGCCAATGGTCCGTAAGTAAAACCCGATTTTTTATTGAATCCGAACAACCGGTATCCAAATCCGATAGCAAAAGCATCAACGCGCATTCCGCTCATTTTTGCCGCGGCAAAATGTCCAAACTCGTGGATAAAAACTAATATCGCGATCGTTATAATAAAATAAATTAATTCACTCATAAACCAACAAACTCCTTTTAGACCAATTGTTCAGCAAAAATTCTAGTTTCTTTATCGCACTCAATTATCGTTTCAAGATCAGGTTTCACATGATTTTCAAACCGTTGCAACGACCGGGAAATAATTTCCGGTATCGCCGAAAATTTTATTTTTCCTTTTAAAAACTTATCAAC
>JAVHOS010000359.1:0-1387 GCA_036170205.1 Ignavibacteriaceae bacterium
ATTTCTTGTTCGCTATTCATTATTCCCTTTTTGGTTCTGGCTTGTCCAGGTTAGGTAACTGCGTGAATAAAAGAACTTACATGGAGTAAAAACTTACGAGGTTTTAAAAATCTCGTAGGTTTCAATAGGGGAATTATTATCAGGTCACCTTACGCATTATTAGACTTTGCATTGCCACGAGCTTTAGCTCGTGGGATAAATGGGACACCAAACTTGTGGCTTTAGCCAAAATTGGGCTATTTTCTGTGGCTAAAGCCGATATTTATGCTATTTATCATCCACATCCCGAAAGCTTTCGGGACGTGGATATTCAACTATAAATTTTGCGTAACGTGACTTATCAGTTTATTTCTTCTCCAACTTCTTTTTTATTCCCGTATTTATTTGCGAGAATAAACCCGACTCCGGTAAAAACAAAAATTGAAAGAGGAACATAAAATTCCTTTGATGTAACATCCTGGAGGAACATTCCGAATCCCAATCCAAAACCAAAGAACGTCATGATGATTCCTATCTTTAACAAAAGATTTCTATCTTTTTTCTTCTGCAAAAACTCTTTTATTTCTGACGGAGAAAGTCCTTTCTCTATTAACATCTGTTTTTCTTTTTATTCGATTTTATTCCATCAACCTTCAAACCTCATCCATCACCCATCGGTAACATTTCAAAGTAGCTTCAAAAAGGATTATATTTCCAATCAAAAAAAGAGAAGATGCAAACAGCAATCCATCGTATGGGTTGAGTTGTGCGAAGAGAAATTGAAAGGAAATTGATTGATGGATATTAAATCGGGATACGTCAGCATTATCGGAAAACCGAATGCCGGGAAATCAACTTTATTAAATTCTTTTTTAAAGTTGAAGTTCTCGATCGCTACAAACAAACCGCAAACTACACGTAAAAATATAATCGGAATATTATCGGAAGATGAATATCAGATCATTTTTTTAGATACACCGGGAATCCTTGAGCCGAAATATCTGCTTCAAAAGAAAATGATCGAAGCAGTTCATTCTGCCGTGGCGGATTCGGATGTGGTTTTGGCGCTTGCCGAATGCTCTGCAAAAGGAGTTCATAAAGATATTCTCAAAGAAAATTTGGTGAACGAAGTTTTACAGCAGACTTCAAAAAAGAAAATCTTAGTACTAACCAAAGTTGATCTCATCTCTCAGGAAAAAGTTTCGGAGGAAATTGAATTGTTGCATCAACTGAAAATGTTTGATGAAATTATTGCCGTTTCCGCTCAAGAAAAATTTCAAATCGATGTGTTGATAAAACTGATCCTTCATTATCTGCCCGAACATCCGAAATATTTCCCCGACGATGCACTCTCCGACAGAAATGAGCGATTTTTCGTTTCGGAATTTATTCGAGAAAAAATATTTTT
>JAVHOS010000360.1:0-1847 GCA_036170205.1 Ignavibacteriaceae bacterium
TGAACCAACAGCGTGAATTGTTTGTTCCTAAAAGAAGAATGGTTTTCTTTGTATATTTGCACACCAGATTGAAATTTAACGGAGACAAAAATTGAGTTATAACATTACATTAATTCCGGGTGACGGTATTGGTCCGGAAATTACAGACGCAGCACTAAAAATCATCAAACATACCGGCGTAGATATTAATTGGGAGATTATGTCGGCAGGAATGGAGGCTCTTGAAAAATACCGCGATCCGCTTCCTCAAGAAACATTGGACTCTATCGCTAAAAATAAAATTGCTTTGAAAGGTCCTTTGACTACTCCGATAGGTAAAGGTTTTAGAAGCGTGAACGTAGCCCTGAGGAAAGAATTTGATCTCTATGTTAATCAAAGACCCGCTAAAACTTTTAAAGGAGTTAAAACAAGATATGACAATATCGATCTTCTCATATTTCGAGAAAATACTGAAGAATTCTATTCCGGGATTGAACATTATATTGATAGCAGCCGTTCCGCCGCAGAAACCATCGGTATAATTACGAGAAGAGGCTGCGAGAGAATTTTAAAATATGCCTTCGAGCATACGCAGCGTTTAGGAAGAAAAAAATTAACCGTAGTTCATAAGGCTAATATAATGAAGTTTACAGGCGGTTTGTTCTTAGATATTTCTAAAGAAGTTGCGGTAAACTATCCGTTGATAAAATATGAAGATAAAATTGTTGATAATATGGCGATGCAGATGGTGATGAACCCGAATCAATTTGATGCGATTGTAACAACAAATTTATTTGGCGATATACTTTCTGATTTAGCATCCGGTTTAGTTGGCGGTTTAGGTTTCGCACCGGGAGCAAATATTGGTGCAGATGTTTCGATATTTGAAGCAGTTCACGGTTCAGCGCCGGATATAGCGGGACAAAATATCGCCAATCCATGTGCCTTAATTTTAGGTTCGGTAATGATGTTGAATCATATTAAAGAACATGGAGCTGCCGACAGAATTGAAAAAGCAGTTTCCAAAGTAATTGAAGATGGAAATTTTGTAACGAAAGATATTAACCCAATCAACTTTGTTGGAACAAAAGAAATGGGCGAAGCTATAGTGAAGGAACTTGACAGACAATGAGTGAAAAAAAATCTTCTTTATCTTTAATATTTTTAGTTGTTTTTGTTGATCTGCTTGGCTTTGGAATTTTAATTCCTATTCTCCCAACATTTGCGGTTAAATCTTTACTTCTTCCGGAAAGTGTGATTGGAGTTGTTCTTGCCGTCTATTCGTTAGTGCAATTTATTTTTAACCCGATTTTCGGTGGTCTCTCCGATAAATACGGCAGACGAAAAATTATTTTAATTACCCTTTTACTCAATGCTTCGGGATATATTCTTTTCGCTTTTACCCATTCATTTCTTATGCTTCTCCTTTCAAGAGTAGTTGCCGGTATTGGCGGAAGCAGCATTGGTGTTGCACAAGCTTACATTGCAGATGTAACAACTAAAGAGAATCGCTCAAAAGGAATGGGACTTATCGGTGTTGCATTTGGACTTGGATTTGTTTTCGGACCGATTATGGGCGGACTCCTATCCCATTTTGGTTATATGATTACGGGATTTGCAGCGGCAGGATTTTCGTTTCTCGCTTTCTCTTTCAGTTTATTCCTTTTGCCGGAATCTCTCACGGAAGCAAAAAAGAATTTAGTTGTTAAAAGAAAAATCTTCGATGTCGCATCATTTAAGAAAGTCTTATCCAATCGATTGATAAGCGTAGTAATTTTGCTTTTCTTTATCGTTACTTTCTCCGTCGCAAATATTTATGGAACGTTCGCTTTACTCGGGCATAGCGTTTATGGATTTACGGACATGCA
>JAVHOS010000360.1:1947-6748 GCA_036170205.1 Ignavibacteriaceae bacterium
AATCAATCTTTTTCTTCTTTTGCAAGAATGCTCGGTCCGCTTTGGGGAGGATTTGCCTACCAATATCTCGGTTATCAAATCCCGTTTCTTACAGGATCTTTTTTTGTTCTGTTGGTATTTCTCTTCAGCATTTTCTATTTAAATAAACACCTTTCGCCACTTGAGTTATCGGTTTCAAACAACTAGAAAGTGTAAGTATTCATGTTCAACGTTGGAAAAATAAATATTGAAAAAGGAATCTTTCTTGCGCCGATGGAAGATATTTCCGATGTTTCGTTCCGTTTGGTGTGTAAAGAACTTGGCGCTGATGTAGTTTACACTGAATTTGCAAATGCAGAAGGATTGATTCGTCAATCTGAAAAAACACATAAGAAGCTTGACATTATTGATGAAGAGAGACCTGTTGGAATTCAAATTTATGGTTCTACAATTTCATCGATGGTGGGCGCCGCAAAAATTGCTGAAGAACAACAGCCTGATTTGATTGATATTAATGCCGGATGCTGGATCAAAAATATTTGTAATAACGGCGCCGGTGCGGGTTTGTTGAAAGACCCGGCTTATCTCCAAAAATTAGTTAAAAATGTTGTTGATGCAGTTGATCTTCCGGTAACAGTAAAAACCAGAATTGGCTGGGATGCTTTTACTCTTCATATTTTGGAAGTTGCAAAAAGATTAGAAGATGTTGGCGTAAAAGCTTTAACTGTTCATTGTAGAACTCGTTCGCAAGGTCATTCAGGTGAGCCGGATTGGAGTTGGATACCGCGCATAAAAGAAGTTGTAAAAATTCCGATTGTGCTCAACGGTGGATTAATGTCTGCCGAAGATGTCCAGCGCGCCTTCAAAGAAACAAATGCCGATGCAGTTATGATTGCACGCGGAGCGATTGGTAACCCGTGGATATTTGAAGAAGCAAAAGATATCTTGAACAACGGAAAAAGACTTCATCCGCTTTCCCACGGCAAAAAGATAAGAACTTGTTTACGTCACCTGGAACTAGCAATTAAAGTTAAAGGTGAAGAGCGGGCAGTTATAGAACACCGGAAATTTTATACCGGTTATTTGAAGGGAATGTATAATGCGCATGTTGTCAGAAACAGCTTAATGACGGTTTACGATTATCATTCGGTTGAAGAAATTTTACTTCATTTTCTGCAGAGTTTAGAAAAAGTAAATTATGCAGCCGCGGTCTAATAATGAAGAGATTTCACAAAGGAATTCACTTTATAAAATTGCCAGAATAAGTTCTACACTTTTTGTCCCTCCTGCATTAACACTTTTTTCTTTCTCTTATCTTGGTTTACAGTTGGAGCCAACAGCGGCGAATCGAGTTGTTGTTATTGGCTCGGGATTCGTCTGGACTTTTTTGCTTCCCATTATCTTTTTCGTAATCATGTTGAAAAAGAAAAAGATCATCAATCAAGATGCGGAGTTAAAGGAAGAAAGAACTTTTCCTTTTTTTTTCGGTTTATCACTTCTTCTTATCGGGTATTTCCTACTTAGAAATTTTAACATACATCCACTCACACTAACATTTTGGTTATGTTACATAATAAATACCGTCGCAATAATTCTCATTAACAAAACATGGAAAATTAGCATTCATGCATTGGGAATTGCAGCTCCGTTAGCGCTGTTTTCGTTTATAGGAAGTTGGATAACGATTCCTCTTTTGATTTTGCTTTTCTTGGTCGGGTGGTCGCGAATTTATTTAAAATGTCATACTTTTACACAAGTAATTGCCGGAACTTTCTTCGGATTTCTTTCAACGTATCTTCAACTTCATTTATTCTTGCATTAACATGGCAGAAAAAAAAGAAATAATAAACTTACTCGATGAAATTGCCGATCTGCTTGAATTCAGATCGGAAAATCCTTTCAAGATCAGTGCATTCCGTAACGGCTCCAATACCATTCGCAAAATAAATGAAGACATTAACGAATTGGTCAATTCCGGCAAACTTAAAGAAGTTAAAGGAATAGGGAAGGGTATTTATGGGGTGATTGAAGAATATTGCTCTCACGGCTTCTCTACAACGTTGGATGAACTTAAAAAAGATATCCCCGACTCGCTCTTTGAACTTTTTCTCATCCATGGTTTAGGACCGAAGAAGATCGCACAGCTATTTAAGCAAGAAAATATCAAAAGCATCGACGAACTTAGAATTGCATGTATAGATAATAAACTTATTGCTATGAAAGGTTTTGGGGAGAAAATTCAGCAGAAAATTTTGGAGGATATCAAGCAAATTGAAGCAAATAAGAAATTGCTTCTTATCCACTTTGCCGGGAAGGAAGTGGAGAGGATTGAGATTGTTTTAAAAGCAATTCCCTTAATTAAGAAGTATGAATTCACCGGCGAAGTGAGAAGAACTAAAGAAGTTTATTCTTCTCTTGAAGTCGTCGTTTTAGTTGAAGTTGAAAAAACAAATGAGTTGGTTCAATCATTAAAAGACAAAATAGTGATTGATGAAATAAGCGAAGAGTGGATCAAATCAAATACAACCTACAACCTTCCACTAACAATTTATATCGTTCATTCTGAAGAAGATTTTATCAATACATTATTTATTACAACCGGTTCAAATGAGTTCCTTGAGCATTTGGGGTATTCTGATAAATTACACAGCGCAAAAAGTGAAGAAGAAATCTTCGGAAAAATGAATACAATGTATGTTGCTCCCGAGATGAGAGAAAATGATTTCTTTTTGTTGATGAAGACCGAGCATAAACTTCCTTCCGTACTTTCAACAGAACATTTAAAAGGCTTTCTCCATTTTCACACAACTTATTCAGATGGATTATTCTCATTGGAAGAAATGGTTTCTTACGCGAAGGATATTGGTTATGAATATTTTGCCGTTTGTGACCATAGTAAAACTGCCGCTTATGCTAATGGTTTGAGTGAGGAGCGTATCTAGTTACAAAAAAAAGAAATAGGACTGATAGCTGCCACAAACAATTGGCGGTTATTGCAAGGAATTGAATCAGATATTCTTACGAACGGCGATTTAGATTATACGGAATTGGTTTTAAAAGAATTCCAATTTGTTATTGCTTCGATCCATTCAAATTTTTCTCTTTCCGAAGATGACATGACAAAACGAATTATTAAAGCGGTAGAAAATCCTTATACAGATGTTCTTGGTCATCCCACCGGACGATTGCTTCTACACCGTGCTCCATACAATCACGATATAAAAAAGATTATCGATGCATGTAGCCGGAACAGCGTAGCAATCGAGATCAACGCGCATCCAAACCGTCTTGACCTTGATTGGCGGAATATCTTTTATGCAAGAGAGCAAGGCTGTCTTTTTTCCATAAATGCTGATGCTCATTCGCTGGAGAATATTCTTCTTACAAAATATGGTGTTGCCATTGCGCGTAAAGGTGGAATTCAACCAGAAGAAGTTATTAATTGTTTAGGTTACAAAGATTTTTTTAAATTCCTTAACAGAAAAGTTACAAGAAAAGTTGAAGAGATATGAACAATTTAATTTTAACGGAAATAAAAGGAGAGATCGGAATTATTAAGTTGAACAATCCCGCGAAGAGAAATGCTTTGTCTCCCGGTTTGATCAAAGGATTTGTTTCAGCCTTAAAAGATTTTCAAAACAACGCGGCAGTTTCATCAATAATTATCACTGGCGAAGGGAAAGCATTTTGCGCGGGCGCCGATCTTTCTTATTTAAAATCATTACAATCAAATTCATTGAGTGAGAATGAAAAAGATTCCACATTGATCGCTGAGTTGTTTCTTTCTCTTTATGAATGCAACAAACCAACAGTTGCCGCAGTAAATGGTCCCGCAATTGCCGGAGGATGTGGTTTAGCCATTGCATGCGATTATGTAATAGCAAAAAAAGATCACGCAACGTTTGGATTTACGGAAGCTAAAATAGGATTTGTCCCGGCGATAATTTCTTTTCTTCTACTTAAAAGATTACCGGAAGCCAAAGCCCGACAATTACTGATCAGCGGTACAATACTTACAGCCGAAGATGCAAAGAGTATTGGTTTAGTTGATTTTATCGAAGATAATGTACTTGATTTTTCTTTTAATTTAATAAACGATCTTTCATCAAATTCAAGAACAAGTATAAGTGAAACAAAGAAACTGATCCGTGCTGTTTCGGGAATGCCATATAAAAACGCTGTTGAATACGCAAAAACAATTAATGCTCTTTCAAGAACATCACAAGATTTTAAAAACGGAATAAACTCATTTCTAACAAAACATGGAGAAACTAATGAATAATTTAGCGAGCTTCATTCGCGATGTACCCGATTTTCCGAAGAAGGGAATCATCTTTAAAGATATTACTACTCTCTTGAAGAATCCGGAAGCATTAAGAGTAACTTCTTCTATTCTTTACGATCTGGCAAAGGATAAAAGAATTACTAAAGTTGCCGGAATAGAGTCAAGAGGATTTATTTTCGGCGGACTGCTGGCAGAAAAATTAAAAGCCGGATTTGTTCCGATAAGAAAACCGAATAAACTTCCCGCAGAAAAGATTTCCGAAACGTACGCATTGGAATACGGAACAGACAAAATAGAAATCCATACCGACGCAATTGTTCGCGGTGATAAAGTTCTTTTGCACGATGATCTTCTTGCAACCGGAGGAACCGCGCAAGCCGCCGTAAAACTTATCGAAAAACTAGGCGGGGAAGTTGTGCAAATTTCTTTTCTTATTGAGTTAGTCTTTTTGCATGGCAGAGAATTGCTGAAAGGATATGAGATTAAGTCGTTAATAACTTATGACAGTGAGTGAAATAATTAGATAGTTCGTAAATC
>JAVHOS010000361.1:0-6724 GCA_036170205.1 Ignavibacteriaceae bacterium
AGTGAAAATTGATGAATAAACAAAGCTGGAAAAACAACGTGCCCCGATTCCTTTCCATAAGGCTCTCGCCATTGATAGGAACTTAACCATGCATCGTATCCTTTTTCCGCGTTAGGCATTTCAGCACCGGCGGAGAGTACATAAAGGAAGAGCGCTTCAGTGTAGCCCCACCAGCCGAGATCGTTGAATCCATGCTTTTTATCCCAGCCAAGTGAGATAGTATTTTTAAACTTATTATCTTTTTTAATCTGAAAGAATTCCCAGTTGATACGTTTTGTTAAAACATCTGCTAACTCTCTGATCTCATTTTCTACCGGATTGTTAAAGATATAAAACTGATTCGCAAAACGAATTCCCGCTAAAAGCAATCCGGTATCAATCGAAGAAAGTTCGCAGTTCCAGAATCTCTTTCCGGTTTTCATATCAAGAAAATGATAATAGAACCCTTGATAACCGGTTGCGCTATCATCCATACTTTGTTCGGAGTTATGGAGAAAGCGAAAAAGATTAAGAGTAATTTGAGCCGCTGAATCTCTGCTCATCCATCCTTTTTCAGAACCGAGCGCCCAAATAGGAATTGCAAAACCTGTTGCGGCTATACTTGCTGGCGAGGTTGCCGTGCTTCTATCTTTAACTAATCCGTTTTGAAAGTTTGCTTCTTTAACAAAATATTGAAAAGATAAAGCTTGCACCTTATCTAAAAACGCATTCTCTTCAGTTGAAGGAGTATATTCAAATTTCTTCCTTGTCTCTTGTGCATATGCTGCATTTAGTGAGAAAATAATTATTACTATCGCAGAATAAAGTTTTGTCTTCATACTTTTTTAGTCTTCTTATTTCTTTGTTGAAATCGTTTACAACGAACTTTTTCGATGGGCAAATTATTAAATATAACTGAAGTTGACAAACATTCAATTTTCTGGAAGAAAGTTCAATTAATATTCTCTTCTCTTTCCGGTTTTATCCTCTTATTTTTGAAACACTTATTTGAGACTCCACAAGACGGATATCTATAATCAATTGGAGAATTTAATGTCCAGAATTAAACTTATATTTTTATCGCTATTTATCTCACTTTCGCTGCTTGGTTGTAAAGAAAAATCAACACCGAATACAAATGACGATTTACTCCCACCGGTAACAAAAAGCGCTAAGCGAGGAATTGCGTTTGATCTTTCATCTGCGGCAGATTTTGCTGCCATATCAAAAGGAGTTAGTTGGTGGTATAATTGGTCTCCAATATTCAATACTAAAGCTCCCTCTTCATATTACCAAACTTACGGGATGGATTTTATTCCTATGCTTTGGGGAGGAAACACAAGTGCGAGTGACTTGAATTTAGTAAAAAATTTAATCCTTAGCCGACCAGAAATAAAATATTTGTTGGTGATGAACGAACCTAACCTAAAAGATCAGGCAAATAGAACACCGGCTGAAGCGGCGGGCGATTGGATAAAATACGAACAAGTTATTAACGATCTTGCCGCAAAAGGAAGAACCGTTTATCTCGTTGGTCCGGCAATAACTTGGGGAACAATGACAAATTATTCAAATCCGGTTACATGGTTAGATGCATTTTATAATGCATATAAAACAACAAACAACGGTAGAGAGCCGAGAATAGATTTTCTCGCTTTTCATTGGTATGATTACGGTTTAGATGCGCAGCTCAATGAATTAAAGAAGTACAACAAAAAGATATGGGTTACCGAAATGGCGAACTGGAATAACCAGATAAATTCTTACGCTAAGCAGGCTGTGCAAATGCAGCAGATGGTAGCGTTATGTGAAAGTAGAGATGATGTTTTCCGGTACGCCTGGTTTTACGGAAGAGGGAATTTCCCCGATAATAAATTCACCTATCTTTTTACACTGAATGAAGGAGAACTTTCCGATCTTGGGAAACTTTATATCAGTCTCCCTTATTGATTCTCTTACTCAGCAACAATAGGGAAAATATCGATATTTATTTTTTCCGGCTTGGACCCCTGTAAGGTCTTTTATTAAATGGTCTTTGCGGTGGTCTTTTATATTCAACGGTTTTATGCTTTTCTGGTATTGGAACAAGAAGCTCATCCTCAGGGAATTTAAACTCAATTTTCTTGCCGAGAAACTCCTCTAATTTTTTAATTTCATGTGAATCATCCTCATCGGCAAAACTAATAGAAATTCCTGTTGCTCCTGCGCGCCCGGTTCTTCCGATGCGATGAACATATTCTTCAACGTCTTGCGGCATGTTGTAATTAATAACGTGCGAAATTCCTTCAACATGAATTCCGCGCGAAGCAACATCGGTTGCAACTAAAACTCGTATGTTTCCTTCTCTAAATTTTTCAAGTCTTTTGATTCGCTGGTTTTGTTCAATATCTCCCGAAAGTAACGCACAACTAATTCCATAAATATCAAATTTTGCTTTAAGCCGTTTCGCATCATCTTTCCGGTTCACAAAAACTAAAACCCGTTCCAAATTCTTTTGCATGATAAGGTTGTACAAAAGGGTTGGCTTTTCGTCTATTGTTGTTATGTAGGTTATTTGTTCTACGGTTTCAACTGCGATATCATCAGGTTTAATAATAATTTCACAGGCATGTCTTGTCCATGATTCTGCGAGCCGTTTAACATCACCCGTTAGTGTTGCGCTAAAAAACATTGTCTGGCGTTTTGCCTTTGCAGGAGTGCTCGAGACAATTCTTTTAACCGCCGGAATGAATCCCATGTCAAGCATTCTATCGGCTTCATCGATAACAAGAATTTCAACTCGACCCAAATCGACTAAATTTTTTTGCATAAAATCAAGAAGTCTTCCCGGTGTACAAATTAAAACATCACAAACGTCGTAACGCAAAGTGCGCTGTTGTTTTCTATAATCCATTCCGCCTAAAAGGGAAAGGATAGAAAGCTGCATATACTTGCCGAGACCTCGCGCATCTTTTTCGATTTGCAGAACTAACTCTCGTGTTGGAGCAAGAATTAAAGCGCGGGGGGTTCCCGGTTCCCGGGGTTCTTCTAAAGGATGCGTCAACGCATGGTTGAAGATAGTAATAAGAAATGCTGCGGTTTTTCCAGTTCCCGTTTGCGCTTGAGCGGTTATATCCTCGCCGATCATTCCCTTTGGAAGAACTTCTGCTTGAACACTAGTGCAATATTGAAATCCAAGATCAAAAACTGCATGAAGAATTTCTTTTGGTAAGTTAAGATCAGGAAACCGGGTTTTGCTTTCATCAACCGGAACATTGAATTGAGAAGCATCCCAATCTACATCTTTGATTACAGCTTGCGGAGTAAGTGGTTTGTTTTGCCACCGTTTTTCATGGCGCAAACGGTATTCTTCCGGTGTTTCTTTTTTATATGGCTTACGCGGCGGTTTTACAACTTCCGGTTTTTCATTAGTGTGTGGTTTGGTTTGTGGCGATAATGTTTTTTTGAGCTTCGGAGTTTCGACGTTGGAAACTTTATTCTCTTTGGATTTACTTCCAAGAATTTTTTTCAGCTTAGCTGCAATTTTTTTGATCAATGTGGACTACTCTTTATTAAAAGGAAACAATTACTGAACAAATATAATGAAAAAAGCGAGAGAGGAGAATTGCAAAAGTAAAAGTCTGCGCGGTTAATTCGATAAAGTTGCCGGTCATAAAAAAGCCGCAGACGTATGCTGCAGCTTATCGAACTAATATTTTGGCTTCATCACTTCATCAGTAAAAGTTTCTTTGCAACCTTATAATTCCCGGCGCGCAATTCATAGAAATAAATTCCAGAAGGTTGATTGCTTCCATTCCATACAACCGAATGAATTCCCGCTTGAAATTCTTCATTAATCAAACTTGTTACTTTTTCTCCAAGTTGATTGAAAATGTTCAGTTGAACATTCATTCTTGCAGGCAACGTAAATCTGATTGTTGTGGAAGGATTGAATGGATTGGGATAATTCTGCGCAAGTTCAAATCCGTTTGGAAGATAATTTTCACTTGCTGAATTTCTTATCGCCGTAATGCCGCTTGAAATTACACTAACATCATCAAGATAGAACCGGTTTGATGCTGCAACCTTAGCTGAAATTTTGAATTTCGAAGCGCTGGTTCCACCGCTAAATTCAACCGATTGTGTTGCCATCGAAGAAGTTGGAGTGAGATCGGGACCAAGTTGTGTATAGGTTATTCCGTTATCGGTTGAAAAAAGAACCTGCATTACTTTAGTATCGCTGCCGTAAGCTTGTATATCAAATTTTAATGTTCCGGTTCCGCCGTTGCCGGATAAATCCAAAGGTGGTGTAACGATGTATCCCATTGCCGAAGATGAACCAATTTTTAGCGCGCCGCCCGCGGCATAAACTTTAACGCCTGTCCATCCGGTTGATAAAGTATAGGTATCTAAAGTTGCAGCAAGATCGTTAGACCCCGGCGAGCCGATTGAACCTGTGGCAACCTTACTAAAATCTTCTGTTAATAGGGTAACCTGTGTTACCTTTGGAATTATTGAAAAAGTATTCGAACTAACTGAATTAATAGAAACGTTTGCAACATCGCTAATCTTTATTTTACAAGAAGTTGATAAACTATCTGGAATCGTCCAGCTATATTTTCCTGAAGCTGCGGGAGTTGACGCTACAACCGTACTCCAGGTTGATCCATCAGTTGTTAGTTGAATCATAACATTCGCAACATTCCCTTTGTTCCATGTAATATCATGATTAGAACCAACTTGCCATGATTCTCCTCCATTCGGTGAGATAAGACTGAAGGGTAAAGGTTCGATAATAGAAAATGCGTTCGTACTCATTGATGTATAAGCAGCATTACTAATGTCGCTAATTCTAACTTTGCAAGAAGCGGAAGCCGTTGCCGGGATCATCCATACATAACTTCCGGCTGCCGCCGGAGTTGAATCAACAATAGCATTCCATGCGGTTCCGTTGTCGGTCGAATATTCAAGTTTCACATTCGCAACATTCGCGCTTTCCCATGTGATGTTGTGGTTCGAGCCGGTCTGCCATGATTCTCCACCAACCGGAGAAATGAGTCGTACTCCATTCGTAAGAAGAGGAGCATCAACAGTAACATCATATTGAATAGAGGTTGTATCTCGTGAGACGGCAGTAGAATATTTTGCATTATAAAGTACAAGAACATAACTGCTGTACAAACTTTTATCAGAAACATTTATCGTGTAACTGTTCCCCGAAAGTGCCGGTTCAACAACCGACAGTGAAGTTGGATTTGTATAACTGTTAGATTCGATTAAGCGCACTACAAAATTTGGGTTTGCAGCCTTGGGCGTTACTGTAACAGAAAAATTTGTACTTGGAGTAATTTTAATATAGTCCGCGCTTGCCCGCATTAATCTTTTATTCCCACTCGTTGATGAATAAGTGACCTTTGTTCCATTGTAATTCAATGTTTTTTCGTAATTAACAAGAAATGGACCGGTGGGACTTCCTCCTGAATTTTTAGTCACGGTTCGATAATCATTTCCTCGCTGAAAACTATATTGACTCATTGGCGCTGTTGAAGATTGAGTTAATATTCCCAGCGCTACATAATAATCTTTTATCATCGCCGTGTAAGATGTTCCGCGAGATTGCATCACATTATCAATAGCTGTAGAAGTTGAGTTCTTAATATTAATTTCAAAAATGAATTTTGGAATTTCCGCGCCGAAATGATCGGTAACATAGCGCATGAAAATCCAGGCAGCGTACCAATGCATTGCATAATCGCTGCTATAATTTACCGCATCACCGTCAAGGGATTCATCCCAATCCAATGATACGTCAGGCGTTCCAAAAATATCACTTAAATACTGCCAGTTATCATCATCACCCGGAAAAACTTTATCCTCCGCCCAGGTGGAACACATTTCCATTAAATAGCCTTCCATTTTGTCGTATTCATACCCAAATTGAACGGCGTGAAAAAATTCGTGCGCCGCAGTAACTTCCATTGCAATCTGAAGTTCAGCGGTTGTGCTGCCAAATCCGACGTAATCATTTCTCATCACCATATAACTTGTTAGACTTCCCGATTCAACTGTACCGGTTAATGGATTGTCGCCAATGTTTGTTTCGGGTTGACTGTAACCATAGATTAAATTACCGGCTTCTGCATTTGAAATATAAACACAATATCTGTTGTTGTCTGATGCCGCAATTGGCGGACGATTGTAACCTAATGAATCGTAAAATGTTAATGATTTTGTGAATGCATCAGCCATATTCTCAACATAATCTGGAACTCCGTTTGCATTTGCATCTGTGGTAGAGACAGCATTAGCGCCGGTAGTTGTATAATAAAATTTAAAAAAATTCTTAGTAGTCTCTAAATAAGTTTTGGATAGTCCGATCGGACGAGAGATGAGTGTACTAAAGGTTTTTTGCACTTCAGGTGTTAATTTATTCCAGTTCTTTTTAACTTCCAACATAAGCATGGTTTTATTGTATTGCGCTCTGTTTGGAATTCCCGTCGTTTTTGTTAAACCGCCGGTTGTCATTTCTTTAAATCGATTTAGGAGAAGTTGTGAGTAATCACTACTTGATAAATTTGTACGAACGTTCTGCTGCGCCGAAACCGAAAATGAAATTAGTAGATAAAACAAAACCGATAGACCAATTAAACTGAAGCGACCTCGTACCATAAAATACCTTGCAAAAGGATTAGTGTATAAAATATTCCTATCAAACATTGGAAAATTAAAATAATAGGGCTGTTAAGATAGAGAAAAAGCGAGAACC
>JAVHOS010000362.1:0-1365 GCA_036170205.1 Ignavibacteriaceae bacterium
TAAAATTTGATTTTAGTGAAAAGCTCCTTTCGGTTTATGAAAATGAATTTGAATTAACCGGAGTTCTAAAAATTCCCGCGGAGCTTTCGGAAGACAAACATAAAGTTGTCGTTAACCTCGAATATCAAGCATGTAACAACCAGACTTGCATGCCTCCAAACAATGCAATAGACACACTGACAATTTCAGTATCTGGAAAAGCTGTTACTTTAGCTGCGGATACTTCTGAAACATCAGCTAAGACTGAACTTACTTCGTTCGAAACTCCGAAAGGGATGAACACACAAAATGATGATTCTATCTTCTCAACGCTTGAAAAAAGCAGTTTACTATTAAGTTTAATTTTTGTTTTTCTCGGCGGACTTGCACTTAATCTTACTCCTTGCGTTTATCCTCTTATTCCAATAACGGTTGGATACTTTGGCGGGCAGGCGGAAGGGAAGACGAGCAAACTTGTAATGATGGGTTTGCTTTATGTGTTGGGAATGGCTTTAACTTATTCGGTTATTGGAGTTGTTACAGCGTTAAGCGGTGCGGTGTTTGGCGCGCTGTTGCAAAATACTTTTGTTATTCTTTTTATTGCGCTCATCTTTATTATTCTTTCGTTAAGCATGTTCGGGATGTACGAGTTTCAACTCCCGAATTGGTTGGTGATGAAAGCCGGCGGAGCTAAAGGAGGATTGTTCGGCGCTTTCTTTATGGGTTTAACAATGGGAATAGTCGCCGCTCCCTGCATTGGTCCATTTGTTTTAGGATTAGTTACTTACGTTGCAGCTAAAGCAGACGTCTTTACAGGGTTTCTTCTTTTCTTTGTCTTGGCTCTCGGACTCGGTCTTCCATATTTTCTTCTAGCAATCTTTTCAGGTAAGATAAAACAATTGCCTAAAGCTGGTGAATGGATGGAAGCGATCAAACATATTTTTGGATGGCTTCTGTTTGGAATGGCTGCATATTTTGTTTCGCCTATCCTTCCAAAAGAAGTTGCCCACTATCTCCTTCCGGTATTTGGAATAATCGCCGCACTCTATCTTTTATTTGTTGATAAGCTGGCGAACAATTTAATGGGATTCAGAATATTTAAAACACTTTTTGCGCTTATCATTTTCGCGCTTTCTGTTTTCACGTTAATTCCTTCTGAAAAGAAATCGATCGAATGGCAGAAGTTTTCTGAAGAGAAGATAACGCTGGCAAAGACGGAAGGGAAGCCGGTGATAATTGATTTTTATGCCGATTGGTGCATCCCTTGTAAAGAACTTGATGCCGTTACTTTCTCCAATGCAAAGGTGATAGAAGAATCAAAACGATTTAGCGGATTAAAAGCTGATATGACGAAATCTGTTTCTCCCGAAGTTGATGCTTTGAGGA
>JAVHOS010000363.1:0-6649 GCA_036170205.1 Ignavibacteriaceae bacterium
GAAATGAATATATTATTAAAACTCCCTTTACCCCTAAGCCGTGGGTGAATGTTATCTCAAATGGCGATTACGGTCTGGTAATTTCGCAGACCGGCGGCGGATTCAGCTGGCTAACTCACTCGGAGTTCAATCGGTTAAACCGATGGCACCAGGATATGATCCAGGATAATTGGGGGAAATATTTTTATGTTAAAGATAATCAAACCGGAGAAGTTTGGAGCCCGACATGGAATATTGTTAAAACGCCACTCGATAATTACGAAGTGAGATATGGTTTTGGTTACGCGGTTTTCAGCTCAGAGTATAAAGGCGTAAAGATCATTCTTACCATTTTTATTCCGATGAAGGAATCACTTGAAGTTTGGGATTTTAAGATCGAGAATAGACGTGATAAAAAAGTTGATCTTTCAATCTTCTCTTATTTTGAATGGTGTCTCGGTTCATCGGCAGATTTTCATAGAGAATTCCACAAAACTTTTATTGAAACGGAATTCGATGAAAAAGCCAATGCGATGATCGGAACAAAAAGATTGTGGGAAATTCCCCTTGGCGATAGAGGGCACTGGAATATTGAATACAATTACTTCGGATTCATCTCTTCCAATCGAAAAATTACTGATTATGAAGGCGACAAAGAGGCGTTCATAGGTCAAAACAACACACTTGCAACTCCTCAGGGAATTACGAACGAAAAGCTCACGAAAAAAACCGGAAAGTGGAACGACTCGATCGGCACAATTAAAATTGATCTGATGATCGAACCAAAAGCAACGCAACATGCGGCTTTCTATTTTGGTTTGAAAGAAAGTAAAAATGAAATAAGCGCTTCGATTGAAAAGTTTAACACGGAAGAAAAAATTGCATCTGCATTGACGGGAGTAAAAACTTTCTGGAAAAACTTTTTAGGAACGCTGGAAATCGATACTCCCGATGAAGCGATGAATCTTGCAGTTAATAAATGGTTTCGTTACCAGGCAATTGCCGGAAGGCTCTGGGCGCGAACAGCCTATTATCAGCAAAGCGGCGCATTTGGTTTCAGGGATCAGCTGCAAGACAGTTTGGTTTATTTAGCCATCGATTCAACTTATACTGAAAAACAAATCAAGCTCCACGCGAGACATCAGTTCGAGGATGGCGCCGTTTTGCACTGGTGGCATCCAATAACTGAAACCGGTTTACGTACTGAAATGACGGATGACCTGTTGTGGCTTCCGTACATTATTACTCATTACATTGAAGAGACCGGAAACTACGATATTTTGAAATCGGTTGAGCCTTATTATAATTCAGAAAAAGAGGGAAGTCTGCTTGAACATTCGCTTAAAGCGTTTGATAAAGTTTTAACACGTTTGAGCAAAAGAGGTTTAACGCTAATCGGTGCAGGCGATTGGAATGACGGTTTAAGCGCCGTTGGACTTGAGTGGAAAGGTGAATCAATCTGGCTAACGCAATTCTTCTACACTACTTTAAAACGTTTCGTTAAAATTTTAAGATCGATTAACGAGAACAAATCAGCAAACAGATATGATGAAAAAGCCGGTGCATTGAAAAAATCTTTTGATGCAAATGCCTGGGATGGTGGGTGGTTCTGGGGAGCGACAAAAGATTCGGGACAGAAGATCGGCAGTAAAGAAAATCAAGAAGCATTCATCTGGCTTAATCCTCAAACATGGTCGGTGATAAGCGGAATTGCTCCAAAAGAAAGACAAGAGCAGGCTATGGAATCGGTTGGAAAATATCTGCTAAAAAATAATGGAGCGTTATTGCATTTTCCGGCATACAGCACACCCGATAAATATATAGGTTATCTTTCCCGCTACGCACCGGGCAGAAGAGAGAACGGCGGAGTCTATTCTCATGCGGCAACTTGGGCTGTTTGGGCTTATGCTTTATTGAAGAACGGTGATATGGCGTATGAAGCTTACAAGAGACTCAATCCGATTTATAGCGGAATGAATCCCGATTTATATGTTGCAGAACCATTTGTAACACCAGGTAATATTGATGGTCCCGATTCTCCAAATTACGGAATGGGCGGATGGACCTGGTACACAGGATCGGCGTCCTGGTTTGTTAAAGTTGTTGTCGATTGGATTTTAGGCGTTCGCGCAACTGCCGATGGTTTGTTGATCGATCCTTGCATTCCAAAAGAATGGGATGCGTTTTCCGTTAAAAGAGTATTCAGAAATTGTACTTATAAAATAAAAGTCATTAACGAGGGACACGTTTCCAACGGAGTTGAAAAAATATTCGTGGACGGAGTTGAACAAACATCAAATCTCACTCTGCCGCAAAGTAAAAGCGAATGTGAAGTGATCGTTCACCTAAAAAATATAAAGTGAAAGTGAATGTGAATAGCGTGTGAATTTGTTCTTAGTTCTTAAATAACCCAGTATTCTTTAATTAATTATCTTGGCGCTATGGCGAATGTAACTCTTAAAAATATTTGTAAAGATTACGATAAAGGAAATCGCGCGGTTTCCGGTGTTTCTATTGAAATAGAGAATAAAGAATTTGTCGTGCTCGTTGGTCCATCGGGATGCGGAAAATCAACCACTCTACGGATGATTGCAGGCTTGGAGGATATTTCAGCAGGTGAACTTTTTATCGATGGAAAATTGGTGAATTTGGTTCCGCCAAAAGACCGCGATATTGCAATGGTGTTTCAGAACTACGCCCTCTATCCGCATATGTCTGTCTTCGACAATATTTCTTTCGGACTAAAAATTAGAAAATTTCCAAAAGATGAGATCGTTAAACGAGTTAATGAAACTGCAAAAATTTTGGGACTTGAAGAATATTTAAAAAGAAAGCCGAAAGAATTATCAGGCGGTCAGAGACAGCGCGTAGCCTTAGGGCGAGCGATCGTGCGCCAACCGAAAGTGTTTTTATTTGATGAACCGTTAAGCAACCTCGACGCAAAACTTCGCGTGCAAATGAGAGCGGAAATTTCAAAACTTCACAAGAAACTGGAAGCGACAATTATTTACGTTACACACGATCAAGTTGAAGCGATGACGATGGGAGACAGAATTGTAGTGATGAACAAAGGCATTGTACAGCAAGTAGCGCCTCCAATCGAATTGTATCAAAAACCGGTAAATAAATTCGTGGCGGGATTTATCGGAAGCCCGGCAATGAACTTTATTTCAGGATCGATAATAGATAATGATAAACTTTTTTTTTCAAGCGATCAAGGTTCGTTCGCGTTTGAAATCCCTGATTTTGATGAAACAAGATTAAGAAAAGAAATTGGTAAAAAAGTTTGGATTGGAATCAGACCCGAAGATATTTATGATACCGCCGAAAAAATAAATACATCTCAATTTGCAAAAATTAATGTTAAAGTTGATTTGGTTGAACCGATGGGTAATGAAACATTTGTTTATTTTATTCTAGACGAAGTACAACTAACCGCGAGAATTTCTGCAAGAGAAAATCCTTCTTTGCAATTGAACTCAGATTTTGCGATTGATCTTTCAAAAGTAATGTATTTCGATTATGAAAGCGAAAAAAGAATTTAAGATGAAGATGCAACAGAGAAATATTTCGCTGAACGGAATGTGGAATTATGTAACCGACACAGACAGCAAATATTCGTTTGCAGAAATTGAAACGCTCTTCAAGCAAAATCCAACCAATAAAATTTCTGTTCCCTCAAACTGGGAATGTGAAGGATTCCATAATTTCAACGGCTCAATTTGGTTCGCTACAAAGTTTACCATCACAAATTCTTTAGCTCAAGATGAGATGGCGATTCTTCAATTCAAGGGAGTCGATTACTTTGCTGATGTTTGGATCAACGGACAAATAATCGGGACACATGAAGGCTATTTCCAAAAATTTGCTTTTAATATTTCAATGGGATTAAAAATCGGCGGCAACTTTTTAGTAGTGAAAGTTACATCGCCAAAAGAAATTCCCGGTGAAGCCTGGCCCTTAAAGAAACAATTGATCAAAGGAATTTTTAATCACCACGATTGCAGACCAGGCGGATGGAGTTATGAATTTGGACAAGATCAAAACACCGGCGGCATCTGGAATGATGTAGTATTGGTAACCGGCAATAAAGTTTTTCTTCAAAATGTTAAAATCAAGAGTACTATATCAGCCAATAAAAAGAAGGCGGAAATAGCGGTCACTGCCTCGTCTATGAATAATATTTCCCGGTCTCTTACCGAAAAATTAAAAATTAACGTAACAAATTCCGGGAAGAAAATTCTGCAAAAGGAAGTTTCAATCAATATAAAACCAAAACAAGGTTCATTCTCGTTTTCGTTTGAAATTGAAAATCCTAAATTGTGGTTTAGCTGGGATACCGGCAAACCTGAACTCTATCAACTTGAATTATCTTCCGTATTGTTTGAAACTAAAGTTGAAACATTCGGAATAAAAAATGTGCGGTTGGACAAGGAACAAAATTTTTATCTCAATGGTAAAAAACTTTTCCTTCGGGGAACGAACATCATTCCTACACAATTTTTAAGTCAACTCTCTTCCGCAAAACTTAAAAAACTTGTAAGCGACATTAAAGCCGCAAATATCAATGTCGTTCGTGTGCATGCGCATGTTAACCGGAAAGAATTGTATGATGAATTTGACAAACAAGGAATTTTAATCTGGCAGGATTTTCCGCTTCAGTGGACGTATGATAACTCTAAAGCATTTGCACAGAACGCTGTTGCACAAATAAAAGAGATGGTTCGACAGTTTTACAATCATCCTTCAATCGCATTTTGGTGCTGCCATAATGAACCGGGAGAACAGATTGAAACTCTCGACAAACTTTTGCATGCCGCTGTTTTGAGCGAAGATAATTCTCGTATAATCCGGATCGCTTCAAATTATGAAGAACATCCGTATGACGGCTGGTATTGGGGGAAGAAAGAACATTACGCAGCAACGCCAATGGGTCCGCTAGTAACCGAATTTGGAGCGCAAGCTCTTCCGGAACTTTCATCTCTTAAAAAAATTTTATCTCCAAAAGCTATCAGCAAGTATGATTGGAAGGAATGGGAATATCACAATTTCCAATTCGATCAGACGTTTAATATTGCCAGGATTGAGCGTGGGAAAAATGTAAGTGAGTTTATAAAAAATTCACAAGCATATCAAGCCGATCTTTTGAAAACTGCAATAGAGTTCTACAGACGCAAAAAAAATAACGGCATCACCGGAATTTTTCAATTTATGTTCGTTGATTGCTGGGCTTCAATCACCTGGTCGATCGTTGATTTTTATGGGAAAAAGAAATCCGGCTACAAGGTGTTACAGCAAGCATTTAAGCCGCTGCTACTTTCAATCAGACTGAGACAGGAACTATATCTTCCCGAAGCGAAATTCAATTCTGATATTTGGGTAATAAACGATTCGCACAAAGCATATAAGAACTGCTCGCTAACGTTCCTCTGGAAAGAAAAAGTTCTCCTTGAAGTTAAGAGTTTTACAATAGAAGAAAACGACAATAAATTTTTCTACTGGGAGTCATTGATTTTTAATTTACCGAAGGAAATGAAAACGGGGAAGCATTCAATTAACGTGTCGCTGAAATCGAACGAAAATCTTTTGGATGAAAGAAAATTAGATTTTCGTTTAGTGATGAGGCCATAATCATAATTAAAGGAATTTCTATGAAATACATAAAAATATTTGGGGTATCCCTGCTGTTTTTTTCTCAGCTAAGTTTTGCTCAGGGCATAAACAACTCAAGCAAGCATTCAACCCTCAATAAAGAAAATCGAAACTTAACTACGGATAATACTTCTATCTCAAAAAATGTTACTACTTCATTGCCGCCTAAGAATGTTAAAGCCAAAGGATACGGCAGGCATATTGAAGTTCTATGGGATGTAAATATTGATGGAACAACGAACGGTTATCGAGTCTATAAACTTATTAACGGGATATACACACCGGTTGCTAGTTTGCAGACGAGCGATCACATTTATCTTGATTATCTTGATTCTACCGGTGTATCCGCTAATTACAAAGTTTCTACCGTAGATGCAAATTCGAATGAATCTGTTTTGAGTAACGAAGTTTCGGCTTCAACAAAAGAAATGAGTGATGACGAATATCTTACTATGCTCCAAGAAGCAACCTTTAGATATTTTTGGGACTATGCACACCCGGTCTCCGGATTAGCTAGAGAAAGAACCGGAAGCGGAAATACAGTAACTATCGGTGGCTCCGGATTTGGAGTGATGGCTATACCTGTCGGTATTGAACGCGGATTTATTACCCGTCAGCAAGGGGCTGACCGTATGTTGAGAATTGTCAGATTCCTTGAAACAAATGCTCGACGCTTTCATGGTATTTGGCCGCATTGGCTGAACGGCGCAAGCGGTGAAGTAATTCCCTTTGGTCAGTATGATGACGGGGGAGATTTAGTTGAGTCCTCATTCATGTTGCAGGGATTGCTTGCGGCAAGACAATATTTTAATGAAGGGAATGCTTATGAGGTTCTTATTCGGATGATAATCGACCGATTATGGAAGGAAGCAGAATTTGATTGGTACAGAAAATCTCCAACCAGTAATTTCTTATACTGGCATTGGTCACCAAATTTTGGGTGGCAAATGAATATGCAAATCACGGGATGGAGCGAAGCGATGATCGTTTATATTCTTGGGATCGCATCTCCAACGCA
>JAVHOS010000364.1:0-1361 GCA_036170205.1 Ignavibacteriaceae bacterium
TCCGGTGTGAATTCAATTTTTACTGAATCAATATATTGTGTTGCGGTCCAATCGATTCTATAAACCGAATTTGCTTTAATTCTAATTTCACCGTTAGGATTAAGTACATTAATTATTTGTGCAGTCCAGTGGTTCTCACTAAAAAGGGACGAAACATCCGCTTGAGTTAAAGGAACATTATAAATTCTCGCATCATCGATAAGTCCGTTATATCTTTCCGGATAACCGGGTGTCTGCATGTATGCCAGCCGCACCGGATTTGGACTAAACGCAGTGTATGCAATCCGCTGAGTAATTTTTTGAACTCCATCCACAAACAACGTTGCATTTACTCCATCATAAACTCCGGTTACCAAATGCCATGCGTTATCATTAAAGGTTTCTGATGTGGTTATAGGAATTCCCGATACATAAAATTGCAGTTGATTATTTACAGCAGCTAAAAAATATCCGTTGTAATAACCGTGAACGTGTTTTCCGAAGATTACAGCGTTGGTGTTGTTAGCGAATTTTACCCAGGTTGAAATTGTAAATCCGTTCTGAGGAAAATTTAACGAAGTTGAGTTGGCAAGTTCTGCTTGACTTGTTGTACCATCAAAAGCGACGGAAGTGTTTGGAACATTAAATCTATCTTGAATAAATTTTAAACCACTGCCGGAAATATCAAAACCGTTTTTTGTTTCGTCAATCAGATTATTGTTGAAAGGGAAGAAGGCGACCAGTCCATTAACTGCGTTGATGTTGATAAAAGAAATTGTTCCTCCGGGATCGGACGAAATTAGTTTTGGAACGAGAAGTTCTTTCTTACTGCTGCTTTGCCAAATTTGAAAGGAAACGTTTTCAACTGATTCGCCTTGAATGAGCATGGTTACAAAGGCGGTATCGTTATTCATAATAACTTCTTCCCGACCGCGGCATTCTCCGTTAACAAATGCGCCAACAACATCGCCGGGCTGTGCTGAAATATTATTGATAGTAACTAAACCGTACAACGTTGTACTGTTCGTGTAGATTACCGGTTTCCAATCGGGACCATTTCCATCGATTAAAAAATAATCGGGAGGAGTTCCAATTGTTCCGCCAGGGGAAGTAATTACTTTGTTAATTACTTTATAAACAACATCGTTGCTTTGTTTCCATATTTGGAATGAGGCTTCTTCTGTAACTTCTCCCTGAACGAGAAGAGAGACATAACCTTCACCAAGATTATCAACAACGTCCGCCACTCCGCGGCATTCATTGCCTACGAAGACTCCGACTTTATCGCCAAGTTGCGCCGACACTCCGTTGATTGTAACTTTACCATACAGCGTAGTGCTGTTCGTGTAAATCACCGGATTCCACCTGGGTTGTGCAGAAAG
>JAVHOS010000365.1:0-5346 GCA_036170205.1 Ignavibacteriaceae bacterium
AAACAAATTCCGGTAAAATGTTGTTTAACTTTTTCAGCAGTTACATACTTTTGAATTATTTCATATCCCTTATCATCATAAGCAATGATCCCAACATTCGCGGCATCCCCTTTGTCGCCGCTTCTTCCGTGAGCAATATCTATTAATTTGATTTTCATAACTTATTCTTCGATTTAGTTTTCATCAATTGTTATAATTCTAAAATTTCAACTTTTGGTTGTACTAATTCCTTCGGCATCAACGCGGGCCAGTACGCAACAACTTCATTCGGTTTTGGCCTTCCGCCGGCAAAACCTGTAACACTCGGCGGACCGGTTAAAATTAATGGCGCAATTTCTTTTCCGAATCTTTCAACGGAAGGAAAATCATGGGAACGGACTGAAAGGCGCAATTGAATTTCGTTAATTAATTCTTCATCAAGTTCTGTTGCAAGAGGACCATGACACGAATTATATCCGACAAATTCACTTCTAATTTCATCGAAGGACAGGTTAAGCAATTCTAATCTTTTTCTCAAAATTTTATCAGCGGCTTTTGCTTTGCTTAAAGCTTGAGGCCACGAATAGGTTAAACTTCCAGATGATGAAAAACCATCTGCATAAGAGCATGAAACTTTAAAAAATGCTGTTTCGGGTTTCCCTTTAATTCCAAAAACTCTCACTCTATTTTCGCCGGACTGTTCAACATGTATAGATGTAAAATCGGCAACGCAATCGGGAGTGATGTATTCCTCTGGATTCCCAATTTCATAAAGTAGTTGTTCACTTACGGTTTCAACGGTAACTTTTCCGCCGAGCGATTCATGTTTTGTAATAATAAATTCTCCATCTGGAAATGCTTCACAAATAGGAAAACCGATTTCTGCAAAATTAGGAATTGATTCCCAATCACCGAGGAAATTTCCACCGGTTGATTGCGCACCGCATTCTAAAATATGTCCGGCAATTGTTCCTGCTGAAAGAAGATGATAATCGTTTTGCTTCCAACCAAATTCGTAAATCATCGGTGCGAGAGTTAAACCGGTATCGGTCGTTCTTCCGGTAATTACAATATCAGCGCCTCTTTGTAATGCTTCAACAATCGGGAAAGCTCCAAAGTAAACATTCGCACTCAACAATTTATCCTTTACAATAGTTATCGGTTCGCCAGTTTCCATGTTGTTCAGTTCACAGCCGGATTTGACGATCTCATCAATTCTAGTTTTAATATCATCCTCAAGAACGATCCCGATTTTTAGTCCACTGATTCCCAAGGTTTTCGCAACCTCAAGTACTGCTTTAGCACAAGCGATTGGATTAACACCGCCGCCATTAGTTATAACTTTAATATTTTTCCCTTTGCAGATAGGAAGAATTCTCTTCATCAACTCTGGAATATCTTTTGCGTATCCAAGTTCGGGATTTTTGTTTTTTTGTTTTTGAAGAATGGACATGGTCACTTCTGCCAGATAATCCATTACCAAATAGTCTATTTGTCCTTTTGTAACTTGATAATATGGAGCTTCAATTAGATCTCCCCAAAAACCCTGCCCTGAAGCAATTCTGATTTTTTCTTTCATAACTGAGATTTCACCTGTTTAAGAATTTCATTTTTAATGTTAATCAAATCTAATTCATTTTTAATATCGAACCAACGGATACGTTTATCTTTTCTGAACCAGGTTAATTGACGCTTTGCATATCTTCTTGTATTCCTTTTGATCAATGAAATTGCCTCTTCAAGCGAAATTTCATTTTTAAAGTGTGCAATAATTTCATTATAACCAACAGAGTTTAATGAATTTAATGTTTCACTGTATCCCATTTTTAAAATCGAATCAACTTCTTCAACTAATCCATCTACAATCATTTCGTCAACACGTTTTTCGATGCGGTTGTAAAGAGTGTCTCTTTCCCAATTTAATCCAAATTCAGCAAAAGTATAATTTGGTCGAACCTTCTCTTGTTCGAGATGAAATTCAATTATCGATTTACCGGTAAGATAGAAAACTTCCAATGCTCGAATAACTCTCTTCCAATTTTGCGGGAGCATCGTTTTTGCTGCGGATTGATCTACTGTAATTAATTCTTGATAAAGAAAGTCATTCCCATATTTTTCTTTTTTCGCAATCAGCTCTTTCCGCAAATCGTCATCAGAAGCAAGATCAACTATTCCGTCAATCAATGCGCGTATATACAAACCTGAACCGCCGGTAATAATCGGTATCTTGTTCTCTGTTAAGAGATTATCAATTTTTTCTAATGCTTGTTTTTCGTACAAACTCACGTCGTAATTTTCATCAAGAGAAATGGAATTAATAAAGGCATGAGGAATCTCTTCCAGCTCAGACCTTACCGGTTTTGCTGTTCCAATATTGATCAATTTATAAATCTGCCGACTATCTGCAGAAATGATTTCAGTCTTTAGCTCTTTTGCAAGTTGAATCGATAAACTAGATTTTCCGGAGCAAGTTGGACCCACGATAACGATTACTAACTGTCCCAACCTTCTCGCCCAATTAACGGTACAAAGGTAAATGAAGGAATTTCTTTCTGGCTAAAAACGTTTTCATCTTCTTTGGTAATAACTGTCAAAATCTGTGTGCTTCGATCTCCAACCGGAATAACTAATCTTCCTCCAATTGCTAATTGCTTTTTTAGTGAAATGGGGATAGAAGGTGATCCTGCCGTAACAATTATTCCGTCGTACGGAGCGAATTCTTCCCAACCGATTGTCCCGTCACCGAGTTTTAAAAGAGCATTGAGTTGCATTTCGTCAAAAAGTTTTCTCGTTCTTGCGTAGATATCGAACTGCCTTTCAATACTAAAAACTCTAATTCCCATATTAACCAAAATGGCGGCTTGATAGCCTGTACCGGTTCCAATTTCTAGCGCTTTGGCTCCTTTTTTTAATTGTAATTCTTGGGTCATGAATGCTACGGTAAACGGTTGCGAGATGGTTTGCCCGAATCCGATTGGTAAAGCTACATCCCGGTAAGCATGTGATTCTAAAGCTTTTGGTAGAAAAAGATGGCGTTCAACTTTTAAGAACGCTTCCAGTACAAGGTTATCGGTAATTTTTCGCGCTTTAAGTTTGTCAACTAATTCTTTTCGTTCTGATTCAAACATAAATATTTTTTTTATTGATGGATCAAAATATAGATATTTCAGTAATTATCTCTAATTTTCTATCGAAAGAAATAATTTTGAGTAATAACATGTTTGATGGTGTTTTGGGTCCAATAATAATCATGTCATTGCGCATCTGCGATGTTACAATCGGGACGTTCCGTACAATTTTAGTTGTACAAGGAAGAAGATACCTTGCGGGATTAGCCGGTTTCTTTGAAGTACTGATATGGGTTTTTGCAATAAGAATTGTATTCCAACATTTAGATAACATTGGAAATATGTTTGGTTATGCTGTCGGATTCAGTTTGGGAAATATTCTCGGAATCGGCTTGGAGCAAAAAGTCGGGCTTGGCTACCTGCAAGTAACTATAATCTCTAAATTCCTGACGGATAAAATAGTGTATGCTTTGCGAAGAGCTAAAATTGGGGCAACTATTATCCCCGGCGAAGGAGGCACCGGTGGAGTGGCAATAATAATCTGTATTGTCGCAAGAAAAATGCGCAAAGATACTATTACGATTGTTGAATCTATCGACAAAGATGCATTTATCACTTTCCAGTCTTCATTACCTTATCGCGGTTTTATCCATGGAGCAAGAAAGTGATCTAAGTCGTCCTTAAATTTTTAAGCTGTTTTTTATTTCCCGACTATCAACTTTTGTGTTATATTACCGATAATAAAAAAAAGCACAGGTGTTTCTATGCAACAACTTTTAGTTATCGGCGCCTTAATCATTCTGGGAAGCCTAGTTTTAACTTTCAACAGATCGACACAAAATGTTAATGCCAATAATTATTTTAATATAGCGCTAATTGATGCGACGGCTTCGGCTCAATCCCTAATTGAAGGCATTCAAACCAAGGCTTTTGACGAAAAGACAGTTTCGACCAACGTTTCTTCAGCAAGTGCTTTAACAGCAAACGGTTCATTGGGACCGGATGCAGGCGAATCTATTCCCACACAATTTGATGATGTGGACGATTATAAAAATTATACCGAGGTTGATTCTTTTCAGCAATTTGGAGCGTTTGAATTATCGGTTGAAATTAATTATGTCCAGACAAATTCTCCTGAAAGTATATCCGGTTCTCCAACTTATCTCAAAAAAGTTGATGTCACAGTTACAAATGATTTCCTTGGCAGACCATTAACACTTTCAAGAATAATCAGCTATTAATATGAGTACGATATTAGATATAATTGGTTCATTTATAACCGGAGCCACAATAATATTAGTTGTAATGAATTTGAATTTTCAAATTACAACTTCGCAGAGAGAAAACTTTTTCAGTTCTATTTCTCAGACTGAGGTTATTACTTTTTCCAATATCATTGAGAGCGACCTTTATGATATCGGCTACAACAGTTCAACGGCTAACATTATTACGAAAGCCGATTCAAACCAGATTCAATTTTACGGAGATGTTGACAACGATACTATCCCCGAACAGATAAATTATTTTTTAGGAACCACCAACGAACTTACGGGAACCACCAATCCCAATGATAAACCGGTTTATAGGAAAATTGGACTTGAATCAAGTAATTTCATTGCCACCGCATATTCACTTCAGATTTCATATTTCGATTCTATAGGCAACCAACTCGCCTATTCAGATTTGACAAGTCAAACGACAAGAAATAGAATTAAGAAAGTTGGGGTCAACTACACCTTTGAATCCCCCTATCCGGTTGACGGGAAATATCAGCGTGTACAGTGGAAAAAATTTATTAACCCAAGAAATTTAAATTAGAGGTTAAAATGGGCAGAAGTGTATTAATTTATGTTATGGGATCCTTCATCATTCTCTCAATTGCCTTACTAACATCGAGTAAAAATGTTGATAGTACCGGATCTCAAGCTGTAAGTTATATGAGATATAATTCAGCAAGAAACGTATGTAATAGTATGACCAGCGTTTTAATATCAAGGATTGCAGACAGTACCGCTTTAAGGGTGGAGACTCCAATTACAACAACTTTTATGGGAGCCGAAGTTACTTATCAAATAAAATCTGTTAGCTCCATCGGAAATATTTCTAATGATGATCACCATAGTAATGATCACGAGAGTGATGACCATGGTGATGATCACGGGGGAGATGACCATGGTGGAGACGGTCACGAAGGAGGTGACCATTCATCTATTTTTAATTCTACATTTTCGGAAATAAACCAGAATCTTTTTGCCGCTAGTATTTTTGCTGCTTTTGATGATGACCACAGTGAAGGTGA
>JAVHOS010000365.1:5446-6629 GCA_036170205.1 Ignavibacteriaceae bacterium
GACCATAGCAGAGACAGCCATGATGGGCATCATCATGAAGATAATGATCATGAAGGCGATGGAGATCCCTCAAATGGCGACACAGTGAAAATTGTAGTTACAGCAACGATAGCAAGTACAACCAAAACTTTAACAACTTATGTAGGAATTAATCCTCCGATAGTACCCTCGACGACGGCAATGCGAGGTGGAGTTACATCAAACGCTCCTATCTCAACAAGTGGAAATATGCAAGTTGATGGAAGAAATCATGATCTAAACGGAAATCTGATAGCGGGAACAGGTACTTATGGGGTTTGGACTACTTCTACTTTGAGTCAGGGTGGAAGCTCTGATATTGGTGGAACCTATAGTGGCAGTGATTATGCGCCTTCAAAACCTGCAAATTCCCATGTTGTTAAAACCAGTGCAAGTTATCCATCAGGAAGTTTTCCGGATTCTCCAGACAAAGTGTTCGGCGGATCATCTGCGGGATTTCCCGAAGGAACTCTTAAAAACATTGCAATCAGCGGTACAAATGGAAGTCAATATGTAACAGATCCTTCTTCACTTTCCTCGCCTTTTAGCGGACTTACATATGTTGAATTGCCGAGTGGGAGTACATGGCAATCAATGAATATAACCGGAACCGGGATTCTTATTGTACACAATGCTGCCGGAAACGCACAAATGAAAAATTTAAACTCGGGTACCTTTAAAGGGTTAATCATCGTTGATGACCTTGTTCATGTTCATACAACTATCATTGGCGCTGTAATCGGCATTAGTTCCTCTTTATCTGATGGAAGTTTGTTGGGAAATGGGAACGGTTCTATCTTGTACTCGAAGGATGCAGTAGATCAAGCTTTTACTCAAGCAGGTTCCAATTCAACATCAAATAATTATGGTTTTGGAAAAACCAGATTAAATGTTCTTGGCTGGTATGATTAAATATTTCCGCAAAGAGATTTGGAAAAATTTTTACATTCTTATATATTAAGAAAGTTCTTTTGAAACTTTTTGCGGGAATAGCTCAGTTGGTAGAGCGCAACCTTGCCAAGGTTGAAGTCGCGGGTTCGAGTCCCGTTTCCCGCTCTTAATAACAAATCCACTATGTGTGGATTTTATTTTTTTAACACCCTAAAATAATTTTTGGCGCTGTACCCAAGCGGTCTAAGGGGAAGGTCTGCAACCCGCCTTTGGC
>JAVHOS010000366.1:0-1359 GCA_036170205.1 Ignavibacteriaceae bacterium
GAAAAGAGAGTTCTCATATCGCTCCTTTGATAAATTATTAAAGTTGTATTCTTAAATCATTCGACCGAACGAAGAAAGAGTTTTTCCTATTACTAAAAAATAGTGAATTCCCGTTTGTAATTAATAGGCATCTATGGAATAATAAAACCGCTCATCAGATAAAAATGATCTTAATTATAATTTTCTATACCAAAAGTAAAAAAATATGGCTCCTCTCTTGACAACCGCAATTTTGTTTTGTATGTTTGCTTTGTAAAACAAAGTACTTTATTAACCGAGGCTGAAATGGACGATAGAACGGCAATTGATGAACTTGTATTTATAAGAAAGGTAATTGAGGATAGTAAAAGATCCGTGGTTGAAAGCGGAAAAGGATACATCCTTTGGGGAGTGCCCGTCTTTTTAGGATTGATGTCGGTCTATTTGGGATATGTTTTTAAATTGCCAACCAATTCCCCGTGGGTGTGGGTTGTGCTTATTGGTTTCGGATGGATTTACACTCTCGCTTCCATTTTCAGCAAGAAACATGAAAAACATGTGAGAACTTTTGCTGCAAAAATATTAATCAGCGTCTGGATCAGCGCAGGCTTATCGATGACAATTATTGGTTTTGTCGCAACATCTTCAGGAATGATCAACGGTTTGGCGCTAAGTCCCTTGATGTCAACGGTACTTGGAGCCGCATATTTTATTAGCGGAACCGTTTACGACTCAAAATGGGTGAAGCTATTAGCTCTCGGCTGGTGGTGCGGTGGAATTGCGATGTTTTTTATAGCAGACATCATTCAAATATTAATTATGGCTTTAATGATGTTGGTTCTTCAGGTAATTCCAGGATTTATTTTTTATTTTAGTTCAAAAAAAGAAATGAAGTAACATAATGAGTGAAAATAATTTTTTAAATGGAGTTTCCATGAATGAAAAAACAGCTCTTGAAGAGCTTCAGTTCATAAAAAAAATAATTGAAGAAACAAAAAAAGCAGTAATCTATAACGGCAAGGATTATATTTTCTGGAGCATTCTTGTCATGGTCGGTATGTTGTCGACATATATATTTCATATGAGTGGACTTCATTTTAACTACTTCTGGATTTGGGTTGTCCTCATCCCAATCGGCTGGATTTTTTCCATTTACAATCGAATAAAGTTAAAAGAGAAACATCCTTCTACATATTCCGGAAAGATGATTGGCGCTGTTTGGACAGCCGCCGGGATCGCTATGACAATTGTGGGATTTATCGGTCCACTAATGGGAACGATTAATTATATGGCAATTAGTCCGATTGCTTGTATAATAATGGGGAGTGCTTATTTCGTTACGGGGAAAATTGTAGAAGTTAAATGGGTCGGTAATTTATC